>JBBRUC010000015.1:0-49440 GCA_038248205.1 Thermoanaerobaculia bacterium | reverse complement strand
CGGTCCTCCGACACAAAGCCCCAAGCTCGTTTTCCCTTCCGTGGATTGTCCTATGGGCAAGACTGGCCGACCGCCAAATCGGTCTAACCCCCACCACGCCTGTCGATCAGTACCTCACCCACGACTTTGACGAGGCCTTGGCCTCCGCCTGCCGAGAGCTTGAAATCCTCTGGCTGTCCGTGTACCGCCTTGGCCCCGAAGAGGCAATCGAGCAGTGGCGCGGGCTCGTTGAGAAATCCGAAGATGCGGACGACGTGACGACGGTTGAACTTCCGCTCCGCCAGCGCCTGTTCTCCCGCTGCAAAGCAGAGGTCGAGCGCTATCGGCGCCTCGCACCAGCGGCGGCCTAAGGCTATGTCTCCCGTCAAAAGTTGGCCGCCGATCCGCGATCCATGGCCACCACCACCGCCACCTCCCGTTCCAAAAGCGGCGCAGGGAAACGGCGCCGGTCGCCCCTCTCTCGCCGCGTACCTACGGCACCAACTCTGAGCTAGGACACGACCCCGAGCTGGACCGGCACGCCCCCGATCTGGAGCGTTGCCCCTCTCGCCAGCTCCGCAGGGGCTACCACCCCGGAGATCCTTCTCGTGGCTGAGGCTTTCCTCCTCAGCCAGGCTACGATGTCGAGGTCTGCGACTACCACTGACAGCGAGGAACCACCGATGAGCGTAGCCCACACCAAACCGATGAAGCGCCGGCCCACTCATCCCGGCGAGATGCTGCGCGAAGATTTTCTGCCCGACTACGGCCTGACGGGTCGCCGGTCTTGCGGAGGCTGCGGGAGTCTCTCGCCAGTCGATCAACGAACTCTTGCGGGAGCGCCGAGCCGTCAGTCCGGAAATGGCATTGCGCCTCTCGCGCCTGTTCGGCAACTCGGCTGAGTTCTGGCTCAACGCCCAGCGTGCTTGCGATCTCTGGGATGCCGCACAAGCGATCGGCGATGCCGTGGAGGGCATTCGGCCGCTACGGGCGGCGTAGGTAAAACCAACTCCTGATCGGCAACCCGCCTTGCCGCCGGGCCGAACTTGCGTAGAATGTACGCAAACGAACCTCAGGAAAGCGGGGCTGCCCTTGCGAGTTGCGCGATGCTCGATCCGTGCGTTGGTCCTTGCGGCGCTTTGCCTTGGGATGCTTCTGCTCCCGCAAGCGGCGCAGGCGAGCCTCGGCGAGACGGCCGCGAAGCTGGGGGCATGGTGCTTCCAGCAGACCACCTCCTACCTGGCGGGCAAAGCCATCGATTGGGCCGTGGGGCAGATTCTCGGCGCACAGGTCGAGCAGGAAATTCCCACCCTCGTGGACCTGATTTCGCTCGCGACCGGGGAAAGGCGGCGGCTCCTCCAAGAGACCCTGGAGTTGGACCGGGAGCAGTTGGCGATGCTCACGCGGCTCTCCGTTTCGCAGGGGAAAAAGATCGCCGAGATCCACGTGGATCAAGAGCGCCTGCTGGGTCGCATCCAAAGCCTGAACGGCCGGATCCGCCAGATCGAAAAAAGCGTCGGCCGTCTGGACGCACGGGTCGGCGCAGTGGAGGGCCGCCTCGACGGGGTGGAGGGTCACCTCGGCGAGCTGGAGACCCGGGTCTCTCGGCTGGAGGACGCCTTCATCCGCCAGTGCCTCGACCTGCGCACCTCGAAGGTGTTGGGCGTCAATGAGTTCCGGGTCAACGAGTCGACCGGTAGCTGGGCCACCGATCACTTCGAGGACGACAACCTGACGCTCGATGCGCGCCTGCTGCTCAACTCCTGCACTGGCGAACTCACCCAACGCGGCCTGTTGCTTCAGCTTTCACTCGTCACCCGGGATCTCGACCAAGATCTTTCGCTCTACGTGAACTTCAAAGGAATCAGCTCCAACGGTGGCCAGATGAGGCTCCTGTCACGCCAGGAGATCCCTCTGGCGCGACCGGCCTACCGGGTGGACGGCCAAGTGGCCGAAATCTTCGTCCCCTACGACGAGATCCCCGGCCTCTCCCCCACCGACCGGACAGCGCTGGCGCTCGTCCTCACCCACGACGGCGAAGTGCTCTACACCCTTCCCGACCGGGTGTTCAGCTGCGTTTTCGGTCAGAGACTGAACTGCCGCTGGGTGCGCTGAGCCGGACTCAATTCTCTCCCCACCTGACCTTACCCCTACGGCGGGACCGGTCCGCCGTAGGCGGCATCGCGCACTACGGCCTGCCAGGCCTCGGCCCCTGTCGACAGATCGAGAGCCTGCAGCCGGAGCGGCCGCCGGAGCATCCCGCTCGGCGCGCGCCGCGCGGAGGGTTGCGCGATGTAGATCACGTTGGCGCCAACCACCACGAACGGCGCGAGCGACACCGGTGCGTCGAGCACGGCGACCACGGCTCCGGTTTCCACCAAGGAGACGGACCAACGAAAAGTGTGGAGAGTCCCGGCGACCCGTTCGCTGGCAAGAGCGTGACGGCGATCGATCGAGAGCAGCCCCGGAGCGGCGGCGCCCGTTGTCAGCTCGACCTCGGCACCCGGGGCGAGACTCCGATCGATCGCGAGGGCGATGGAATCGGCTTCGGTATCGTCTGCCGGCGTCGCTTTTCCGGTCGCAAGGTCGCCGTCGACGAAATCCAGCCGGGCGGCGCCGCGCCGCAAGCCGGTGGCGACTGGCGCGGCCGGCGCGGCCACTGCGGCCAGTGCGGCGACGGGGACGGGCACCCGCGAGATATCGGGAGGTAGAAAGCCGTGGAGCGGTGGCGTGGCCGTGGCCGTCCACGCGAGCAAAACCTCCTGGGTGTCCGGAGCGACCGCCGCGCGAACGCGGAAAGTACCGCGCAGGTCGTCGACGACGCTCGCTCGTACCCCTTCGGGTAGCGCGAAGTCGGTCCGCCCCTTTTCCGCACCGGTCGCGGGATCGAGCAGCGCGAGGCGAAGCGTGCCGTCGGCGCCCGGTTCGTCCTGGGCGAGCAGCGCGCCCCCGGCGAGCAGGGCGAGCGGCTTGGCAGCCGAGGCGCTACGCCAGACCGCCTTGCCGGTGGAAAGGTCGAGCGCCTCAATGCCCCCTTGAGGTTGGGCGATGAAGGCGACCGCACGAACCGGGTCGACCACGGCGCCATCGCCCAGCCGAAAGGCGGTGTAGGCGGCACAGGCGGGGGCGGCAACGGCGGCGGCGAAAATCAGGAAGAAAGCCCCGATCGCCACGGGCGATAGGGCGAGGCGACGGAGTCCGGAGCGATCGAGCATGGCGAAACCTCTCACAGTGGGCAACTTTCGGTCAGCGGGCCAGTAGAACCGCGATTTTGACGTGATCGAGCGCCCAGGCCGCGCGCCCCATGGTTGCGGCGATCAGGCGATCGGCACCGGTTTCGTAGTCGAGATCGAAAACCGGAACGGTCGGCAGCCCCTTGCCCAGGGGGTACCACCGCTTGAAACCGGTGGTCTCGGCGGCGATCCAAGCGCCGGTCTGCGAGCCGACGACAATCCCGTCGCCGAAGGGGGTCTCCACGTAGACGATCGTCTGCAGGCGCGCCGCGCCGAGCGAAGCGAGGTTGCCGGTGATCTCGTTCCAGGTGGAGCCGGCGGAGGTCGAAGAAAAGACCCGGCCGTCGTCGGCGACGAAGGCCCGGTTCGCCTGGCTCGGATCGAGGGCGATGTCGGCGACCGCCGCCGTTCCTGGATAGGCCAGGGACTGCAACAGCGGCGCAGGGTGCGGCGCGGTGCGCACGTAGAGCCGGTTGCCCGAGCCGACGTAGAGAGCCGAGACGTTGGTGCCGGCCCCATAGGCGACCGCCGCGCGGAATGTGTTGTTCGCGACCAGGCCGGGGGCGATCTCGGTGACCGTGTCGCCCTGGTCGAACGATTCGTACAAAGAGTTCGCGGCGCCGATCACCAGGCGGGTCGGGTCGACCCCGTTCAGCTCGACCGGCGTGACGAAGGCGCCGGCCGGCGGTGCGCCCCCGCCGAGCGGGGACAGCGCGGGAAAATCGAAGGCGAGGAAGTTGTTGTCCTCATCCCAGTAGGTCCGCACGAAGTTGCCCAGGTTTTGCGAACTCGAGTAGCGGATCGAAATGCCGGGAATCGTCGTGTCGTCGACCGCGACGTCGCCGCCGTCCCCCCCTTGGAGCACATCCCACTCCTCGTCGCCGGGGGTCCGCTGGATCTGCACCCCGTTGTCCTGCGAGCCGGCGATCAGCGTCTCGCTCACCGCATCGAACGCGACGTCGTGGTACTCGCCCGTTTGCAGGTTGCCCAGCAGGGGAAACCAGTCGCCAGTATTACTGCGCGGCTTGGTGCGCTTGTAGATGCCGCCATCGTCGGTCTCGATCAGATCGCCGGCCGCGTCGAACACCATCTCGCGTGAATCGGCGTGTGGCGCGCTGCTGCTCGCCGTGCCGCCGCCCGGCGCGCCAAGCAGCTTCGAATGGGTTAGGTGTACCCACTGGCTGCCCGCCGGTTTGCTCGCGTCGCCGCGAAACAGACGGCCCGAAAAGTCGTTCGCACCGATCGAATTGGGAAACGAGAACGGCGCCCCGAGCGCCTCGTTTTTGTAGGGCTGGCGATCGCCGCCGATGTAGACGATCTTGGAGTTGGTCGGATCGGCCACGATCGACAGGTGGATGACCCCCTGGGCGCCAGGGTTGATGCCGCCGTCGGAGGTCGAGGGCAGATCCATCCGCGTCCAGGTGGCGCCGCCATCGCCAGAGCGAAACACAGCGAGCAGGGCGCCTCCTGGGGGGGTATCGTCGACGATCGCGCAATACACCTCGTTGTGACGGCCGACGGCGAGTTCGACGTTGAAAACGACCCCTCCGAGCAGCGCATCCATCGCCGCATTGCTCACCTTGGTCCAGGTCGCGCCAGTGTCGTCGCTGCGATAGATCCCGGTCCGGCTGCCGGCGAAATCGATGTTGGTGAACAGACGCTTTGGCCGCACGGGATCGCCCACCAGATCGTAACTGACCCCGGCCGGCAGGCCGGTTGCGGCCGTACCGGTCGAGACCTGGCTGAAGGTCGCCCCTCCGTTCGTCGAGCGAAAGATGCCGACCGTCGGGTACGTCTGGAGAGCCGAGCGATCGACCGCGACGACGAGCGTCGAGCCGCGCGCCGCGACCCCCGAGACGTTCTTGTCGATCAGTGTGCCGCCGCCGTCGATCGCCGTCCAGGTGATGCCGCCGTTGGTGGTCCGCAACAGGCCGGTGGCCCGGCCCCCGGTGAAACCGAAGCTGCTCCAGGTGCCGATGCCGGCGACCAGGGTCAGGTGAACCGAATCGGTCGGATCGAATTCGAGCGCGCCGATCGAGTTGGACGCCTCGTCGTCGGTCAGCCGCCGCCAGTTAGGCCTGGGCGCATCGGCGTTCAACGTCCGCCAGACGCCGCCGTTGACCGCCCCGACGTAGAGCACGTTCGACCGGGTCGGATGGGCGGCCACCGTGTGGATCGCCCCCTCCTCGGGATTGCCGTCCGGCAGGTTCTCGGTCTGGCCGCCGAAAGCCGGAGCGGCGCCCATCGCCCGCCACAGACCGCCGACGCCGGAATTCAAACGGCTCAAAGCCGGGGCGGGCGCCTCGATTTGACCCTCCGCCGCTTCTGCCGGAGGCACGATCGAGAACGCAAGGACGACCGCCGCAAGTTTCACGAACGTCGAATGCAAATAGGCGATCTTGATCAAAGAAGCAGTAGGTTCATGATCCTTCAAAACACACCTCCGGTCGATAGGCGAAACGCGTCGTCGGGCTCCCGTACTACTTCTTGTGCAAGTCAGCAGGCCAGAGGGGGACTCCGCCAAGCGACAAAACGTCCTGTCCTACCAATACTCCGCTCACCTTCGCTTTCGGGTGGGCTGAATGCCCGGCTCCGGATCCCAGGCGTAGCGATCAAGGTCGATCCGGCCGCGGTCTCCCTTCGCCTCGAATCGGACCCCTTCTTCCTCCAGCAGGTGGCGTTGGAACCCTTCCCAGGCCGGGTTGTCGCGCGAGCTGATCTCCCCCTTCGCATTCACCACCCGGTGCCAGGGAACGGCGCTCCCTTCGGGGAGGTTGCGCAGGGCGAAGCCGACCTGGCGCGCGTGGCCCGGCAGACCGGCGAGAAAGGCGACCTGGCCGTAGGTGGCGACGCGGCCCTCCGGAATCTTTCCGACCGTCCTAAGAATCCGCGCCACCGCCTGGGCACCGGAGAGCTTCGAAGTGGGGTGCGGCACAGCTTGGGAGCATAACCTTCGAGCTGTGCTAAAAAGCGGAGCATGATCGTCGCCGCCGTCATCCAGATGACCTCGACCTCCGACGAGGAGGGCAACTGGCAGAGCGCCAAGGAGCTGATCGGCCGGGCCGCCGCGGCGGGCGCCCGCTTCGTCGCGACCCCGGAGTGCACCAATTACCTCGGGCCGCACGCCGAGAAGGTGAGCCGGGCCGAGCGGCTCGGAGATCAGACAACCAAGAAATTCGGGAAGCTCGCCCGCGAACTCAAGATCCACCTGCTGCTCGGCTCGTACAACGAACGGAGCGAAGGGGCTTCGCCCTTTCCCGACAAGCGCTGCGCCAACACGAGCGTTCTGTTCGGGCCGGACGGGAAGATCCTCAAGAGCTACCGCAAGCTTCATCTGTTCGACGTGGACATCCCCGGCGGCGTCAAGTTTTCCGAATCCGAGACCTGCGAGCCCGGCGACCGGGTGGTGATCGCGAAGACTCCGTTCGGAACCCTCGGCCTGTCGATCTGCTACGACCTGCGCTTCCCCGAGCTGTACCGGGCGATGACTAAGGCGGGCGCCGAGATCCACATGGTTCCGTCGGCGTTCACCCTGGCGACCGGCAAGGACCATTGGGAGCCTCTCCTGCGCGCCCGGGCGATCGAGAACCAGTCCTACGTCCTTGCCCCAGCCCAGTACGGCAAGCACGACGATGGCGGGCTCAAGGAGAGCTGGGGCCACTCGATGATCGTCGACCCCTGGGGCCAGGTGGTCGCTTCGGTCTCGGACGGCGTCGGGTTCGCCCTCGCCGAAATCGACCTCGATCGGGTCCGCCGTATTCGCACCGCGATTCCGGTTGCGAAACACCGACGGCTGTAGAGCCTGCTAAGCTCCCGCCGATGTCGAAATATCAGCTGTGGAAGCTCGCCTGGCTGTCGGTCCTGCCGCTCACCAAGGACGCTATCCACGTCTACATCGGTGTGCTCTGCCTGCTGGTCGCCCTGCTCCTGTTCCGGCGCAAGCTGTCGTCGCTATGGGCTCTGGTTCCCGGATTGCTGCTCTCGTTGACCATGGAGTACTTCGATCTGCGCGACGGCTTCGGCTGGCAGGCGAGCCTGCACGACATCATCAACACCAACCTGATCCCCGCGCTCCTGGTCATCCTCGCGCGGCTGGAGTTGATCCACACCTGAGGCCGGACGGACTCGCCTCCGCCCCTTACGCCGTGGCCGGGATGAAAACCTCGTAGCAGCGGCGGCAGCGGGCCTCGTAGGACTCGATGTCTCCTACCTGGAGCTGGGCGTCGCCCCCGGCGATTCTTTGACTGTAGTGGGCCGGGGCGCCACAGCGGACGCAGACGGCGTGGAGCTTCTCGACGTATTCGGCCAGCGAGAGGATCTGCGGCATCGGCCCGAACGGGCGACGTTCGAAATCGAGATCGAGGCCGGCGACGATCACCCGTACTCCGGCGTCCGCCAGCTCGCTCACCAGATCGACCAGGGCCAGATCGAAGAACTGCGCCTCGTCGATTCCCACCACCTGGACTCCGATCACCAGGCGGCTACGCAACTCCGCGCTGTCCGGAACGCATTCCGCCTGTAGCTCCCGCTTGTCCCGGGTGACCAACCGCTCCGGCTCGTAGCGCGTGTCGGCTCCCGGCTTGAACACCTGAATCCGTTGACGGGCGATCATCGCGCGGCGCAAGCGCCGCACCAGTTCCTCGCTCTTGCCGGAGAACATCCCTCCGGTGATGACCTCGATGTGACCGCGCGAGCCTTCGTTCATGGGACGCGGATTCTACTGCCATAACGCGGCGGGGCTGAAAGGGCCTAGGCCGACGGTACTGGCTCCGTTTGGCTCGCGCAGGCGACTGGCAGTGCCGCAGGCGCGCACACGAAGGAGCCGAGCGGAGCCACACGGAGCCAGTACCTCTCCGGCCCAGGGCTGTACAATCCCGCCCATGCCGCCTTCTTTGCCCAAACGGATGTTCTCCTACGACGAGGCGGTCGACACCTTCCCGCACGTTCGCGACGTCACCGACATCGCGTTTCGCCAGGTGGAGGCGATCATCAACCGAATCCAGAGCCGGGATGACATGGAGCGCCGCAAGGAGGAGATCGAAGCGGCCTGCGACCGCGTGGTCCAGAACTGGGCGGAGCGGGTGATCGCCTTCGGCTGCGTGGTCCAAGGCCTTTGGCGGGTCGATTGGGACAACGGCGCCGGCTACTACTCCTGGCGCTACCCGGAGGACGGCCTACGCTACTTCAACACCTACGAGGATGGGTTTCTCGGCCGCGTGCCGGTGCAATAGGACCGGGGCCCACGGCCGGAGAATCTAGCGTACCGGCGAGGTCGTGATCAGGGGCCGCTGGCCCGGGCGTTGGACGACGAAGGTCTTCCGCCCGCGGAAGACGATCCCGGTCGGCACCCGAAGGGTCGCGTCGCCGCGGTAGAGCGACAGGACGCGCTGGACGTACTCGCGGGTCTCCCGATAGGGGGGAATGCCCCCGTGCTTTTCCACCGCGCCCGGCCCGGCGTTGTAGGCGGCCAAGGCGTACTCCACTTGACCCGAGAACCGATCGAGCAGCTTGCGCAGATAGGCGACGCCGCCCCGCAGGTTCTGCACCGGATCGTACGGGTCGAGCACGTCGAGCAACCGGGCGGTACCGGGCATCAGCTGCATCAGGCCGATCGCCCCTTTGTTCGACAGCGCCGCGGCGTTGTAGCCCGATTCGACCTGGATCACCGCCTTGACCAGCTTCGGATCGAGGCTCTGCTCGCGGGCGTGGATCTCGATCAACGGTTCCAGCCGATTGTCGGGCACGGCGACCAGCTCGACCGCGAACCGGCGGGCGTGTTGCTCCGAACTCTCGTTGAAGATCACCCGGCGGCCGGTACCGGCAAGGCCGATCCGCACACCGCCCGAACCCGCGGGACGAAGCGACAGCTGGCGGCGCGGCGCGGCGCCCGAGAGCGGCTTCGCGAACGGCCCCCCGAGCGCCGAGGCGCCGAGAGCCAGAACCGCCAGGAGTATCGACCGCTTGCCGATCACGATGTCCACCGAACCTCGTTCGAGAAAGCTGAATGGACCGCCGACTCTAGCGCTCTCGTCCTTCGCCGACAAGGGGCCGATTTTTCAGGGCTTTTTGACCGGCGCGAACGGCTCGCATAGCATCGGTGTCTCTCTAGGGTGCCGCCTGAGCCTTCCCGCGCCCTCCTCGGCGCGCTCCGGCACACGGCGCAAAGGAGCCCCCCACTATGAAACTGACCCCGCTCGCCAAGGCTTTGCTGTTCCTGATCGGCCTCGGCCTGGTTGGTACCGCGATCTACAAGTTCGTGCCGCCGGAGAAGCTCCCCTGGAATCGGCCGAAGGCTACAGCCCCTGAAAGCACCTCCGATTCGACCGCCTCAACCTCTACCCGAGAGGGGGAGAAACGCTCCCAAAACAAGGATTCGACGCCCGACCGGACGAGCACCGGGCCGTGGATCGAAATCCCCGGCGGCATCTTTTCCTCCGGCCAGAACCAGGAGAGCGTCGATGTCTCCGCGTTCCAGATCGGCCGCACCGAGGTGACCAACGGCGAGTACGAGGCCTTCCTCGCCCAGTGCGGAGCGGGATCGAGCTGCGGCCCCCGAGACGTCCCCAACTATTGGGACGACGAGGCGTATTTGGACAGCCATCGCAACAACCCGGTGGTCTTCGTCTCCTGGGGCGACGCCAACGCCTACTGCAAGTGGTCGGGCGGCCGGCTGCCGAGGATCACCGAATGGGAGAAGGCCGCCCGCGGTACGGATGGCCGCGAGTTTCCGACCGGCAGCACGCTCGACCGGAAAGCGGTGAACATTTTGGGATCGGATCACGACAAGAAGGACGCCGCGGCCAAGAAGATCCCCACCTGGGCGGTCGATGACGAAGCTTATGCCCGGGACGTGAGCCCCTACGGCGTTCAAGGCATGGCGGGCAACGTTTCGGAGTGGACCGCCTCGACCAGCCCCGACGAGCCCGACTATCGCTTGGCCGCCGGAGGTTCCTGGGATTCCTGGGATCTGAACGACGGCCGCACCCACTTCCGCCTGGGCAAATCGCCGACCGACCGCAGCTCGTCTCTCGGCTTCCGCTGCGCCCGATCGAAATGAAACGCCCCATCGCAACGAACCTGAGGATCGCCGCCATGAAGACTCTCCGCACCCTCCCCTACCTCGCCTCGGCGCTCGTTGCCCTCGCGCTTTTAGTCCCGGCGGCTTCGGCCGAGGATTCGCTCCAGCGGGTGATCGATGCCGGTGTGCTGCGCGTCGCCGCCGAACCCGGTACGCCGCCGATGCTGTTCAAGGAAGGCTCGAAGTACGACGGTTTTGACTGGGCGGTCGCCAACGCGATCGCGAAACGGATCGGGGTGGACACCGTGGTGATCGTCCCCGGCAAGTACAGCGAGCTGCCCGGCCGGCTGATCAGCGGCAAGGCCGACGTGATCATCTCCGGCTATACCGCGGACGACTCGATCGCCGGGGTCGACTGGTCGGATTCCTATTACGACTACGGCCTCTGCCTGGTGGTGAAAAGCGGCAGCTCGATCCACAGCACGGCCGATCTCGGGGGTAAGGTGATCGGTATTTTCAACGACCCCGCCGCCGAAGACGCGGTCAAAGGCATGGCGCGCGGTTACAAGCGAATCGAAAAGTATGAGGACGGCTATTTCGATCTGCTCAAGCAGGGCAAGATCGACGCCTTCATCTACGACTACCCGTACGCCCAAGAAGAGCTGAAGGAATACAAAGGCCTCGAAATCGTCCAGTTCAATCTGACGAAATCGGCCTACAACGTCGGCGTCCGCCGCGGCGCCACCAGCCTGGTCAAAATCGTCAACGGCGCCATCCGCGGCCTCCGCGCCTCGAACGAATACGGTCAGCTGATCCGCAAATACCTCGGAGGAACCGGCCCCGCCCCGATCGCCAAAGAACAAGTAGCCGCCTCCGGCCAAAGCGTCTACACGGTCAAATCCGGAGACACCCTCTCGGCCATCGCCCGCGACCAACTCGGCAAAATCAGCCGCTGGCCCGAGATCTGGGAAGCCAACAAAGGCCGGATCGCCGATCCGAACCTGATCGAGATTGGGTGGGAGTTGGTGTTGCCGAAGCGGTAGGGGTGCTTGCTTCGGACGGCATAGAAAGTAGAAACAATGCCTAGGTTGCTAGGGATCAGGATTCAAAACTACAAGTCGCTGGCCGACGTGACCCTCGGGCAGATCCGCTATGGGGAGGGGGAGCAACTCCCTCCCTTGAGTTGCTTTATCGGCCCCAACGGCAGCGGCAAATCGACCCTGCTGGACGCGTTCGGCTTCCTCGCCGACTGCCTGCGCGAAGGTGTCGAAGCGGCTTGCGACAAGCCCCAGCGAGGCGGCTTCGCTCGCCTGCGGACGGCAGGCTCGATCGGGCCTGTCGAGTTCTCTCTCTACTATCGCGAGGAGCAGCAATCCCGGCCCATCACCTACAGCTTCAAGGTAGATACGCGGCAGGGAGTTCCCATCGTCACCGAAGAGACCTTACGCCAGCGCCGTAAAGGTGCGAAGCACGGGCGGCCCTATCCGTTCCTTAGCCTGGAAAACGGCAGCGGCTTCGTCTGGGGGGGCGATGCGACCGAGAAGGACGGCGAGAGCGCGGCGAAAGTCGAGATCACGCTGGACGATGAGAGCCGACTGGGGATCACGACCCTTGGTCAACTGAAGGAGCATCCGCGCATCGTCGGGCTTCGCGCCTACATCGAGAACTGGTATCTCTCGTATTTCGTTCCGGACGCCGCTCGGAGACTCCCGCCGGCCGGCGCCCAAAAGCATCTGGACCGAACGGGCGAGAACCTCGGAAACGTCGTTCAGTTCCTCGAGAGGAACCACAAGAATCTCTTCAAGCAAGTTCTCTCCGAGATCGCCGGCCGGATTCCCGGAATTCGCAAGATCTCCCACGAGACCAGCGCCGACGGCCGCCTCCTCCTTCGGTTCAACGAGCAGGGCTACGAAGATCCTTTCTATCAACAGGCGATGTCGGACGGCACGCTCAAGATGTTCGCCTACCTCCTGCTCCTCAAGGATCCGGAACCGAGACCTTTCATCGGCATCGAAGAACCAGAGAACGGTCTCTACCACAAGCTACTGCAGGAGCTTGCCCGGCAGTTCCTGCAACACACCGAGCAGACGCACGAAACCCAGCTCTTTATCACCACGCACTCACCTTATCTGGTCAACGCACTCCAACCGAATCAGGTATGGCTCTTGACGAAAGATGATCGAGGCCACACCAAAGCACAGAAAACGAGTGATGTTCTTGCTGTCAGGGAAATGGTAGAGGAAGGCATCCCGCTCGGCAGTCTGTGGTATAGCGACCATTTCGGTGAAATCAATTACAAATGAAACTGCACATCCTCGTTGAAGGAGAGACCGAGGCTCGATTCCTACGGGGCTGGTTGCCACGCTTGATTCCAGCCCACCTTTTCCGGGTTTACCCTCACCAAGGGAAGGGTCACCTTACCTCGAAGTCGGTTTTGCACCGGGAAGGACTTCTCGATCAGCTACCAGCGAAACTGCGAGCCTTCGGCAAGGCACTGAACCCGGCGACCGACCGCGTTCTGGTTCTGGTTGACCTGGATGACCACGACTGCATCGAGCTAAAAGGCCGTCTGGTTAGCCTCCTCCACCAATGTGACCCAGCACCTCGTGTCCTTTTTCGAATCGCCATCGAAGAGACGGAAGCGTTCTTTCTCGGGGACCGCAAGGCGCTCGTGGCTGCTTTCCCAAGAGCGAAGCTGGCTCGATTGAACCAGTACGAAAACGACAGTATCTGCGGTACTTGGGAGCTATTCCAGCTTGTGATCGGTGCCAAGCGTGTGGACAAAGTCGGATGGGCAGAAAGCATGGCCCGGCACCTCGGTACATCTTGGCAGGGCAGGGACGCGAACACTTCTCCAAGCTTCCGGCAGTTATGCCGCGGACTGCTACAACTCGCTGGGGAGACCCATGAGTAGGAACAAACCGACGCCCGCATGCCCCCGTCGCCCGTAATACCGGCATTTTGGGCGGCGTCCTTCTCCTTGTGTGCGGTTTCGTCGGGCATGTACAAATCCGATAGAAGATCTGATGGGGCTCGTCAGCCCGCGAACCCGGCCCTTCATCGCTCGCCGCGACTTTACGGGGGCCTTTCTCGACCGGCCGACGGAGTGGGTCGTGTTCCACACCCGGAGGCGAAGTACCCGGCCCATCGTCACCCAAAGTTGGTTTCCGCGAGCCTATCGCAAGACCGTAAGTTTCCCTCAGTTCGACGGTGGCGGAGCCGTTGTCGTGTTCCGTCGCCGGCTCGGGGCACATCTACCCACTAGAGCGCCGTCCAATCGAGAGCAAAACGAGGGCGGCCGAGAATAGCGTCTTGCTGGCGCTCTACTCGGCGGGCGGCGGCAGAGCTTCCTGAGTGACGTGCGCCAGAACTCTTGGACTCCAACGTTACTTACCCGCGCCGCTACTCTCCGTGGCGACCGGCTCGAACAACTTGGTCAAAATCGTGTCATCCGCGATACCGGCTTTTGCGGCCAGCCTCTGCTGGGCGCCGGAGGGGTTGAGCTTGTACATCGCCTCGAGTGTACGCAGCAGGTTAACATGAGTCACCGGCGTGTCGTCAGTGAAATCGTGCTTGACATGCGCGCCGACGAGAATGGTAAAGATCCGATTCCGATCTTTCTCGACCGGGGCGTTAGGATCGGTCAATTCGTCGATTAACACCCGGGCATGATCGTTCTCGTCGGAAGTCACGATCAACAGGCTGTTGTGGTCGATCGCCCACCGATAGTAGGCGTCGAGGTTTTTCTTCAGCCAATCGTTCCCAGCCTTGACACTCGGGCGGTGAAAAGGGAGGGTACCGTGCATGTCATTGATCAGGTTTGGGATCACGAAGGAGACTGTCGGCAGCTTCGTGAAATCGGAGGGAAAATCCGCGAAGGGGAGGTTCGTGGTGGGGGGCAGGTTGCAGAAACTGACCCAGGGAGCGTGCTTGCGGGCATAGCGACCAGCGTTGTGTCGGGTCGAGCCGGCCTCTGGTAGATCTTCGGAATAGCCGGCAAACGATCGACCCGAGGCGATCAACTGCTGCCCCAGGTTGCTGGCCGAAAGCATCGCCGAGGGGATGGTATCCCCTTTGACGCCCTGGTTGTGGCCTGAGAAAAGCCAGAAGTAGTTGCCCTGGCTGTGGTGCTCCTCGGCATACATTTTCGTCAGGTTGGCACCAGCGCGCTGTAGCTCTTTGATGTAGGGCGCTTCGCATCCGACAAGAACCTGATCGTAATCCTTGTTCTCTTCGACGACGATCACAACGTGGTCATAGACTGGCCAACCATCCGGCCAGGCAGGGCGAGCCGCAGGAAGAGCCGCTGCCGTCGCTCCCTGCGCCGGAACGGCGGTTGGAACCGCTGCGGACCAGAGACACAACCCAGTGAGAACCCACTTGAGCTTCCTCATCGCGATCTCCATCCTTGCGGCAAAGGATCGGGCGCGAGTCGCGCTCTTCCGCGCGAGGGACGTGCCGCTCCGTCACCTCACTGAGCTTTTTGGACGGCCGCAGAGGCCGAGGTACACTGTCACAGCTCTGGTCAAAGCCTGTGGGCTCGCACCCCGCGGGCCATCAGGCCGATGCCGCCGAACAGGAGCACCAACATGAGGAGCGTGTTGAACAAGCTCGTTCGCTCGAAGTAAATCTCCAGATTGCCGAGAATCCCAGCCAGGATAATGGCCGAGCCGCTAACCAGCAAAAGCCAGCCGAAGATCGATCGGCCGTTCCAGAATAGAAGGCCGATGCCGGCGATGAACGGGATCAGCGACAACCCGAACGCGTTCCGCCCCCAGAGCATCCAATAGCCGCTGGTCACCGTGACCTGGGTGGTCAAGAGGTAGCCACCTACCACCGCCATCACCAATCCGATCAGGAACTCCCCCACCCCTCCAGGAGTCCCCCCCGCGCCTCGATTCTCGGCCATGCCTCACCCTCCAAGCAAGTCAGGCAGAGTCTACAGCCACGGGGGTTCCGGCGGCCTGGGGAGTCACCAACCGCAAGATTCTCCAAGAACGCCGTCGCCTGCTCGCGGGCATCCCGATCCTCTCGAAGGAAAGCAGCGGCTTCGGATTCGGCCGTCGAATCCACCGGATCGAGTCGTCGCTTCCACTGCATTCGGCGGTAAATCGACTGGATCGGACTGTCGAATCCACCGGATCGGGTCGTCGCTTCCACTGCATTCGGTCGTCGCTTCCACTGCATTCGGCGGTAAATCGACTGGATCGGACTGTCGAATCCACCGGATCGGGTCATCGCTTCCACTGGAATCGGCTGTCGCTTCCACCCATTCGGTCGTCGCTTCCACTGCATTCGGCGGTAAATCGACTGGATCGGACTGTCGAATCCACCGGATCGGGTCATCGCTTCCACTGGAATCGGCCGTCGCTTCCACCCATTCTGTCGTCGCTTCCACTGGATTCGGCGGTGAATCGACCGGATTGGACTGTCGAATCCACCGGATCGGGTCATCGCTTCCACTGGAATCGGCTGTCGCTTCCACTGGATTCGGCGGTGAATCGACTGGATCGGACTGTCGAATCCACTGGATCGGGTCGTCGCTTCCACTGGATTCGGTCGTCGCTTCCACTGGATTCGGTCGTCGCTTCCACTGGATTCGGTCGTCGCTTCCACTGGATTCGGTCGTCGCTTCCACTGGATTCGGTCGTCCCCAGACCCTCCGGGTCCACCATCGTCGGAGCGTCTTCTCTCTGCACCATCGGCACCAACGACCACCGACCTCTGCGCCACTCAACAAGACACCGGCAGGATTGTCGAGCGGTCAAGCCTCTTCGCGGCGCACCGGCCATTCTCGGCGCACCGCTTCTTCGACTCGTGGTTAGACCGGACCTTCTTCCTGGTCAAACTCCGCGAGCAAGGTCGCGACGCGATCACACTGCAATTGATGACGGAGACTACGCTCATGAAGCTCGTCGCGGGAAACTCGCCGTCCCTCGCTGCTACTTCGGCCGCGGGAAGAGTTGTCGAGCAGTGACCTGATCGCCAGCTCCTGCCGAGTACGTGCGCCCGCAATAACCTTCGCCTCTTCGCCGAAAACAGACGTGCTCCCCACATCGGGGCTACAAGAGGCGGTAGGCTTTCTCATAGACAAAGATTAGACCCGACCCTACCGGGGCAGGGCAACCTCGTCGCAGAAGCCCGTCAACGACCAAGTGGCGAATCGGCGAATCTACTTTCGCTTCTTAGTGGCGCTTATGAGGTCGAATTCTGCGACTATCACTGACAGCGAGACACAACCGATGAGCGTAGCCAATTCCACACCGATGAAACGCCGGCCCACCCATCCCGGCGAAATGCTGCGCGAAGACTTTCTGCCCGACTACGGCCTGACGGTCGCCGGTCTTGCGGAGGCTGCGGGAGTCTCTCGCCAGTCGATCAACGAACTCTTGCGGGAGCGCCGAGCCGTCAGTCCGGAAATGGCTTTGCGCCTCTCGCGCCTGTTCGGCAACTCGGCTGAGTTCTGGCTCAACGCCCAGCGTGCTTGCGATCTCTGGGACGCCGCACAAGCGATCGTGCGATGCCGTGGAGTGCATTCGGCCGCTGTGGGCGGCATAGGCGATCGTCGCTCCAGCAACGGCCTTTGATCATCCCTTTATCGACACTTAAATACCAAGCTTTACCACCGCACCTTCCACATTCCGCCGCCCCTGCATGACGCGCAATGTTGAATAATTTGCCAGTTAGTTCGACCTCTTTCCAGCTTGGCCACACCCTTTCGGGCCTTGTCTGCAGCGTGAGCCTGCTGCCATTTGGTGTGACCACAATCACCGACGACAACCATTATGTCATGATCGGGTGCCGCAAACTTCTTTTTGTAGAACCGCACTTCACCTGAAACTGGCTCCGCTAAATCTGAGCTACCATCAATCGCACCATCTGGCAGAATGCCTTCTGCATCAGACAAAGCCTGCACTGGCATTGCCTTCGCAGCCTGAAGGTGGGAGAGTAGAGCAGCGCGGTCGCCTTCAAGTTTAGCAACCCGAGCCTGCAGATCTTCGAGTCGAGTTGCGAGGTCGGCGTTTAGTGCTCGAAGTTGATCGTTATCCTTCTCGTATAGGCCAGCCAGTTCGGCATGATCCTGAAGCGAACTAGCTCGCTCCCTTAAATCTGCAAAGACACGGCGACTGGCTGAGCTACGAATATCGTCGATTTCACGCGGTCTGACTACGCTTAGGGCCGATGCATCCATCACTTGCGAGCGTAGCTGCCTGCGAAAGAGATGCCGAACTTCATCGGAGAATGATCGTAGTCGGGGCGCGGTCCAGAGTGGATGCCGATACGGATCTTCGTTGATTGCGAGCCTGGGCCAGTAAAGCCGTACGGCACCAGAATGGCACGACAACCTAACCCCCAGATGGTCTGTCAGTGCCCATGTCGCATCGGAATCAAGCACCACAACATTTGCTATTCCTGACAAGTCGTACGCAAGCTCCTGGCCTAGCTCTGGAAGCGCCATCGAGCGGTCTATCTCGGCAACCACAATGAATGGAACAGTCCGCTCAGGGTGCTTGATTTCGGCCGCGAGTCCAAGGCCCGCTTCGAATCCCTTGAGTTTCCTCAGTGTGCGGAGCTCTGTGAATCCATGATGCCAGCGGCCCCGCCTGTTCAAAAGTGTGCGGATTATTGCCGGACACCGCGGATCGACTTCGACCGGGCTAACCAGAGTTGAATCTGAACCTACCTCCAGGCTAGCGTAGACAGCGACCTTATTACTGGCGTTTGTAATAGAGACAGCGGCAATAAACTTTCGAGCGCTTGCTGTAACCTCACGGAGCTGAGCCATCCACCAGGTCCGATCACTGTCTGTGGCCTCGTCAAGGCTGAATGTCGCATGACTCCCGTCCTCAGCCTCGTAAGATCCGCTCGCTGCAATTTCCCCTGCCCCCTTCGTCCGGATCCAGGCCTCTACCTGTCCCCTGAGGTACTCGACCTCGGCAGCTCGCGCCTCAGGCCACTCCATGCCCTCGCGACGTTCCATGAGGTACGCGGCAACCTTTTGCATTTGAACACTCCGGTAAAATTTGCGGAAGCGAATTAAGTTGACCGTCAGGAGCTAGAGAGTAAGCATTCTAATTCGGCTTTTGCTCTTAATCCGCGATTGATACTCAGCGGCCCTGACAGACAAGACTTTCGGCTACTTTAAGCCGACGGAGGTCTTTGTTCACATATTTATAGTTCCATCACCTAAAAACATCGGGCAATAACCTTGCCAAGGCGGCAACTTGGCCTAATGAAAAGCTGTGAAGGCGGCTGATAGCGGTGCAATGTCCCAGAAACTAGCCCACATCTGGGCTTCAGGGGAGTACACACCCTACTCACCGAAACAGTCCCCCCCGCCAACTTCAAACTTCCGAGATCACCACCCCGGTCCCACAATCACCGTTTCTTGCCCACAATCGCTCCACCCTCCCGAGGGATCACCGTTTCTCGGCCAGAACCACTGTTTCTGGGCCAGGATCGCTGATCCCTCGGGCGGGATCGCAGCTTTGGGCCGGGTCAGGCCCGTTTGATCAGACCGACGATCAGCAGTAAAACCAGAGCCCCGATCGTGGCGACGAGAATCGATCCGAGGATTCCGCCGCCGAAGCTGACGCCGAGCTTGCCGAGCAGGAAGCTGCCCAGGAAGGCACCGACGATGCCCACTACGATGTTGCCGAGCAGGCCGAAGCCGTGCCCCTTCCAAAGCTCACCTGCGAGCCAGCCGGCGATCGCGCCGATCACCAGAAACAGGATTATGCCCGTTGCGTCCATCCTCTACCCTCCCGAAATGCTTCCGCTCTTCAGGGTGTACCGGGTCGGTATACCCGAAGAAGGAGGCGGTTGAGCGATCCGTCTACTTGCGCGGCTTCGATCGCGGATGCGATCCGGCCCGCCTGCGCATGGAGATCCACGTCCCTGGTGCAGACGACGATCCCCTCGTGATTCTTGGTCGTTCGGTGAAGCTTACCGAAATCTCGGCGATCGAGGGGAGTCGAACCACCGGTCACGCGGCCTCGTGCTCGCGGAGCACCTCGTCGATTTCCTCTCGATGAGCTTCGACGTAGGTCCAGGCGTGTGCGAGGTCGGCGGCGCTGAGGGTTGGATAGTTCTTAAGGATCTCGGCGTCACCCCAACCGAGTCGACGGTAGCCTTCGATCATCCAAACGGCGATCCGTGTTCCGGCGATCCGGGCGTCGCCCCCGAGAACTCCTGCGGTCGCCTCGATACCCGGCCAGGTCCCCGCCAGATCGAACGTCAGCCTTTGGACCAGCTCCACCTTCTCTTCGCGGGAAAGAGTGGCGAGCTCAGCCTCCAAAATATCCTTGGCCATGGCGAGATCCTCCTCGGTTTGAGCCTACTCTGTCACAGGAGTCTCAGCTCCATTTTGATCGTCGCGATTTGCGCCTGGATGTCGCCGCGGTCCATGTCGCGATACTTCTCGGGGAGCAGCTCGCGGCTGGTGCATTCGAGGACGGCGACGAGGATCTGCATCTCGCGCTCGCGGCTGGTGGTGGTGGGGATGAAATCGTCGAAGGCGCGCTTCAAGTGCTCGGCCGTCACCTGGGACGACTCGGCCGCTTCGGCTTCGAGGACCGAGCGGACGAGGACGGCTTCTAAGTCCGAGCCGGAATAGCCGAGCAGCTTCTCCGGGACCGTCACCTCGGCGAGCGTCGCTACGGGGGTTCGCAGGCCCAGCTTGGTCTTCATCACCTGGAAGACCTCGTCGTACTCGTGCATCGTCTCGGGGTAAAAGAGCGGGATGTGCTCCTCCGCGCGGCCTTGGCGCTTCAAGTCGATCGGCAGCAGGTCGGGACGCGCGGTGATCAGGAACCAGAGGATCTTGCCGCGGTTCTTGGTGTCGCCCATGAAGCTGGCGATCTGGCCGAAGACGCGGCTCTGGGTGCCCGAGTCGCCCGACTGTTCGCGGTTGCCGAGGGCCGTGTCGGCTTCGTCGATCATCACCCCCACGGGGGTGAGCGAGGCGAGGATCTTCAAGATCCGTTCGAGGTTCGCCTCGGTCGAGCCGACCCACATCGAGCGGAAGTTCTTGAGCTTGACTACCGGGAAGCCGATCTCCTTGACGAAGCACTCGACCAGGAAGGTCTTGGCGCTGCCTACCGGGCCGCAGACCAGGTAGCCCATCGGTACCGCGGCGGGATTGCCGCGGGCGATCGCCTTGGCCGCCCGGCGCAGACGGGCTTTGACCGCCGGCATGCCGGCCACCATGCCAAGATCGAACTTTGGCTCGACATATTCGAGCAGGCCGAGCCCCTCGGTTTCGATCACTTCTTTCTTCACCTGGCGGACGCGATCGAGCGAAATCTTGGCGCCGTCGGCGTCCGCCTCGTCGAGCAGCTGGGCGATCTGGACCCGGGTCATCCCGGCGGTCAGCTCGGCGAGGCGGATGGCGGGCAGATCCGAGCGCCGTTCGTACCAGTCGGAAGCGCGCACCGCTTCCAAATAGGCGCGGCGCTCGGGAAGATCCGGCCGGGTGATTTCCAGCTCCCGCGTGGCATGCGACCGGATGAGCTTCGGATCGAGTTCCGCGAGGCTCTCGGCGATCATTACGATCACGATGTTTTTGGCCAGCAGCACCGGATCTTGCGACCACTTGCGGAGGTAGACCAGGACCGCCCGGTCCTCCGGCGTGCGGTAGGACACTTCCGCGGCGGGCACCAGCGTCTCGGCGAACGGCAGCAGCAGGACAACCGGCCGCGCGGGGACTTGGCTCGCGCAATGCCGGAAGTACGAGTCGAGCAGCGCGAAGCAGTTGGGCGCATCCCGCGGCAGCCCCTCGCCCCAGCTGGTGCCGTGGACCACGTCGTACGCCTTCATCCGCTCCTGGAAGTGCGAGCGGGCGGCGGGGGTGGCGAAACCGAGCCCCTCCGCGCGATTGAACGTGATGATCGAGGGCCAGGTGGCGAACAGCTCTCCGATCAAGAATTCGTCCAGCCCCAAGAAGCGCAGGCCCCCGGCGTTGCGAACGGGCACCAGGTCGGCGGGAATGCCGTGGAGGACGAAGGTCGACGCCTGCTTGGCGCGCACCGTGCGCACCAGGCGGGCCGCCCAGGGGGGAAGCGAGTCGAGGAAACCGGGGGCGGAGGGGAGGGTCGTTTCTTCGGCCATGGTCTATCGCCGCCCCTCGCGGGTACGGTGGGGAACGGGAGGCGGGGGCGGCGGAATCCCCTGCTTGATCTGCGCCGAGAGGCGCGGGCGGCTGTCGAGATCGGGCAGACTGCCGAGCATGCGCTCCATCTCCTCGACACTCGCCGCGTCGGCCTGAACCTGATTGAGCACGTCGTCGATCTCCAGGGTGAACGCCGCGGCGTCGGTCGCCGCGACCGATTTCTGAAACAGGAGCTGGAGCAGCGATTCGAGCGAATCGATCTCGGCGTCGAGCGCGCGGCGGTTCGCGGCGTTCTGCTTGGTCGCGCCGATCAGCTGCTCTTTGATTTCCAGATTCTTTTCGATCGCCTCGCGCACCCTCGGTTCGAGCTCGCTCTCGGCAACCGGTTTGGCGAGGGTGGCGCGCAGCTCGGCGATTTCGTGCTCCACCTGGTCCTCGTCGAAAGCGCTTTGCATTTCGTCGTATTTCTGCAGCAGCCAGAGGCGTTTTAAGCAGGCGGCGAGGATCACGTCGAACTTCGCCTCCTGCTCGGCCACGATGCCTTGGCTTGCGACCGAGAGACCCTTGTAGTTCGCCTGGACTTTCGCCACCAGTTGGCGCAGCCGTTCGAAGCGCGCCCGGTGGGCTTGAGGAAGGGCGTCCCATTGCTCTTTTTGGCTCATCTCGACCGCGTTCCTGGCGGCGAACTTCTTTTCGATCTCCATCCGGCGCCGGATGCGGTCGACCATCATCGGCATCACCATCAGCTCAACGCCCGCGAACAACAGGAGCGGCAAGGGCGAGAGCATCAGGACGGAAAAGCCCACGGCTCCCGCCGCGAGGATCGCCTGGTACTGGTTGGCGACCGCCGCCTTGAGCGCCGGATAGCGGGTGAGCAGGCTCATACGGTTCGACCGGGGTCAGTACCCGAAGCCCCCGTCGATCACCGCCCCTCCGGAACTTTCTGCGCCACGGGCTGCGCCGAGCTTTCGGTCGGGAACGGCGCGGCTTCCTTCACCGCATCGGGCTTCTTCAATCCCATCTCGACCTCGAACTCCGAGAGGATGCTCTGCGCTTGGATCTGGCGAGCTTTGCGCTCCAGTTTGATCCGATCGACGTCGAGTCCGCCGGTCGCGACCTCGACCGCGGCTTTCGACTCGGCGACCTTCTGCTGGATCTGTTCGAGGTACTTGTCGGCGGTCGACGCGGTGCCGTAGCTGTCCAGCTCGGTGAGCGCGCTCGCCGCCTGTTTCATCACTTCGGCCTTCTTCGATTCGGCGATCGCCTTGCGGCTCTGCTCGATCTTCAGGCGCAGTTTTTCTTTGATGTCTTCGACCGACAGCTTGGCGTTCTCAAACGCGTGGGCCGAGGCGGCCAGCTGCTCCTCGGTCGCGGCCAGCTCCTGGCGAGTTGCCTGGAGCGCCACGGCGTCCTGTTCGGCGAGCTTGCGCGCCTCGGCGCTTCCCTCTTGGAGGGCGGCCTGGATCGAGGCGGTGAGCTGCTTTTCCTTCCGCGCCAGGTTGTCGCGACCCTGCTCCAACTGGATCACGGTGGCGCGGGTGGTGATCAAAACCTGGTTCAGGCGGGGCATGGTGTTGCGCATCTCCTCGATCGATTCCTGGAGCATGACCTCCGGATCTTCGGCAAAGGAGATGAAGAAGCCGATCCACGATTTGAAGACACGGGCAAGGCGGCGGAACATGGGAGATCTCCTCGATGGCGCTTGGTGGCTCTCGATGATTTCGACGAGCCGCCAACGCGGCTCGGGCTCGAACTAGACTTTAGGTGGCGACCTTTTTTGGGGCGCCGGGCTCTTCCGATACGGAACCGGTCGTGACCGGGTTTTGGTCGACGAACGGGGCGACCGCTTCGAACAGCCGGCGCTCTTCGGCCTGCTTTTGTACGCTCCAGCTCTCCAGGTTCGTGCGTTCGGCTTCCAGAGCGCGGCGGTTCGCCTCCATGGTTTCGCGGTTTTTCCGGGACAGCTCGTCGATCTCGGCCTGAAGCGCCGCGTTTTGCCGTTCGGCTTCGGCCGCCCGAGAGGTGAGCTTGCCGCGCAGGAACTCCTCGAAACGGTCGAGCGCCTGATCGCGGCGTACGGCGTCTTGAATGACGTCCGAAAGCGGTACCGGACCGCCGGGATTCATCTTCAAGAACCCGCCGAGCGCGGCGGCCTTCGCCTTGGCGTCGAGCGGCGCGAGGTCGGGGCTCTCCAGGATCTCCAGGATCTTGAACGCCGAATAGCCGTGCGCCGGCACCTCGATCCCCGCGGCGCGATAGATCGCGCCGAAGTCGGGGATCTCGGATCCCGCCTGCGCCTCGATCGAACCGGCGGGCTCCGGGCCGGCCGCTCGGTGCCCGGGCTTGGCCGGCTCGGCCGCCAAGGAGGCGAGCTTGCCTTCATCGAGCCGGGAGGCCGGAATCGAGGCGAGCAGCTGATCGAGATCGGGAACCGCGGCGGGCGCCCCCGCGGTGGTGCTCGGAGAGACCGAGGCCGGCGGCGCGTCGGGCAGTTCGACGAGTTTCATGCGTGACAGAACTTCTTTCAATCCCATGGGTCAGATTCCTCGCGAGTCGGCTAGATTCTATCTCGGCGCGGTTTCCCGTACGATCGGCGGACAACGCGGTACTTCCTTGAGGTCTTTCCCGTGACCAATTCCAACTCCACCGACCCCGAAATCGACGGATCGAACGTCGGACGCAACGACCCCTGCCCCTGCGGCAGCGGCAAGAAATACAAGAACTGCCACCTCAAGATGGAAAACGGCCCCTACTCCGCCCTCGAACGGGTGGAAAGCGGCATGAACGCCGCGCTCGACTGGCTCTGGACCCATCATCGCCACGCGGTAGAGGAGGCGGTCGGCCGCCAGTTTCTCGGCCGGTTGGACGACGACGAGGCCGCTCTGCTCGAAGAGCTGGACGACGAGGCGGACGACGCCTTCCGCGATCAGCTCGGCGACTGGGTGCTCGCCGAGGCGGCGCTCGAAGTGGGCGGTAAGGAATTCTCCGCCGCGGAGCTGGTCCTCGGGCAAGGAGGACCGTCCCTCAAGCCCGAGGAGCGCGAATGGATGTCGGCCCTCTCCGGCCGCCCGCTGAGCGTCTACGAGGTGCTCTCGACCCCCGATGCCTCGTCCTTCATGCTGCGCGAGCCGCTCGCGACACCGGTCGACGGCAGGGCGCCCGAGACGCTCGTCCATACCGAAAGCGAGATCGTCGGCGCGGTCGAAATCGGCGATCTTCTCGCCGCCCGGCTGGTGCCGTTCGAGGAGGGGTGGCATCTGGCGGCCGCCCTCTTCCCGCTCGAACCGGAGGATCTCGACGAGCTGCGGCCGTTCGCCGAAGACGGCCCCGAGGTGCTCTCGGCGGAGCTATCCTCGATCTTCCTCGAGCTGGTCCTCGATTCGACCGAAGAGGACGAAGAGGGCGATGGCGGCGACGGTGGCGATGGCGGCGATGGCGGCAAAACCACCGAGGCGTAGATCGACCCCCGCTCACCTCTGCTGACAACACGCTGTCAGGAGGGGTGCGCCAAACTCCTCGGTGCGCCGGTGGAAGGTCCATCGGCGTTCCGAGGAGGACCTTCCCATGGACTTGAAAGCCGAAGCCCTGAACGAAATCGAAACCACCGCCAAGTTTTTCGACCGCGCCACCCGCTGCCTTACGGAAGAGGACTCGGGCTTTCGCCCGACCCCCGAGATGATGACCGTCGCGGGCCAGGTCGCCCACGCGGCCCAGACCCTCGACTGGTTCCGCGAAGGGGGCTTTGCCGACAACTGGAATATGGATTTCGAGGCGTCGATGGCCGAAACCGCCGAGATCACCTCGCTCACCACCGCCCGCACCTGGATGGCCGACGCCTGGGAGCGCCTGCGCCAGAGGGTCGAGGCCAGCACGAGCGAAGAGTTGGCGGAGATCTTGCCCGACAACCCGATCCTTCCCGGGCGCCCTCGCTACCACACGATCGAGGGGATCGTCGATCACACCGGCCACCACCGGGGCGCCCTTTCCGTCTACTCCCGGCTGCTCGGGAAGACCCCGGACATGCCCTACGGCGAGGATTGATCGGCGGCGCGGCGCTCAGAGCGATCCTCCGCCTCCATCTTCGCGATGAAGTCGGCGAGCGTCTTGCCCGGTTCGAGATCGAAGACCTCCGGCAGCGGCTCGTGGTACAGCACCCGATCGAGCCGGAAGCTGCGAAAATCGCAGCGCACCTCGCACCAAGCGACCAGCAGCCAGAGCGGCGGATAAAACGACAGGGCGAGGGGCCGGACATTGCGTTCGGTCTCTGCCCCCGTCTCGTCGCGATAGCGGATGCGGGTCATCCGGCGCTCCCGCACCGCGTGGCGAAACGCGGAAAGCGGCAGGCGCTCCGCCGGTCGCTGGCCATGCACCGGAGCGTAAAGGCGAGTCTCTTCGATCAGGTGAGAACGCCCGCGCGGCAACACGGCCTGAATCTTCGCCAAAGCCTCGGTCGCCGCCCGCGCCAGCCGCTCGTCGCCCCAACCCTCGACCACCCGCGCGCCCAAGACCATCGCCTCGACCTCGTCCTGATCGAACATCAAAGGAGGTAGGTCGAAACCCTGCAACCGATAGCCAACCCCGGCCTCCCCCTCGATCGGCATTCCCGAAGCGCAGAGATCCGCCACGTCGCGATAGACCGTCCGCTCCGAAACCTCCAGCTCACGCGCCAGCCGCGCGGCGGTCACCACGCGGCCGGGACGAAGGCGGAGCAGCAGGCGGAAGAGGCGGTCGGCGCGGCGCATCGGGTGGGCGCAAACCCTACCACCGTGGATTCTGGAGGGAGCCTTCCGGCTACAATCCTTCTTTCCGCAGCAATCTAGGGGAGATGGACCATGGCAAAACGCCGCTTCGCGGATTCCTTGACCGGCGGCCTTAAAGATCTCGGCCGGCAGATCCCGAGGCTCAGATCAAGCCGTAAGCGCGTTGAGGATCTCGGCCGGCGAGCCCACGGCCGCCTGGCGCAACGCGGATTCCAAGACGAGGGGGGCGTGGGTCGCCGCTAGAGCGTTTCGCAAATCGTCGTCCAGCGCTACACCGCGACCGGCCAGAACCGCGACGATCGCTTTGCGCAGGCCTTCGATCTCTCCTTCGGCGCGCCCTAGAGCCGCCCCTTCAGAACGCCCCTGTGCCTCCCCTTCGGCGCGCCCCTGCGCCTCCCCTTCGGCACGGACTTCGTCCAGGCTCTCGTAGCCCTCGCGCTGGAGCAGGTTGCGGAAGATCACCCGATTGGCCGCTTGACGGTCGTAGAGGGCTTCCACCGGAACCGGATTGGCGAGTACCCCAGGCGCCACGAGCTGCTCGCCGGGATTCGCGATGCGCATCTTTTGACCGGGCTGATGCACTTCCACCCGTCGCGGACCGATCAGTCTCACCACCCAGATGAAGCGGGTCCCCGCGGCGAAAAGCTCTTGGATCTTGATCTGAAGCTCCGCCTCATCCTGGCCGGTGTCGGCGTATTCGACCGCCAAGGTCGGTACGCCCTGGACCCATCCGGGCTGGTCGGGCATCTCACCGACGGAAAGATCCGGCGCCCGCAGCATTTCCGGGGAAGGCGAAAACCCGACGTCGACCCCGACCTCCTCGACCGCCGGATCGCTAGCCAGAACTCCGCCCCCGACGTTCGTCGCCCTGCCACCCCGACTGCCGGTAGGGAGGCACTGAATCGGGTGGCCGTTCGACAGCTCGTACGGATCGCCGGGATATAGCTGATCCGCACGGAAAGGCCCTCGGGACTCGAGCTGAAGCGACCGATTCGTCATAGGAAAATAATAACACCGAGCCGCCGAAACGGTTGTCGCGCCGTTCCTACGGAGGCGTCGGGCTCTGGGACCGATCCGATCCGAACCAAGCCAGGCCGTACCTGCGGATGGTTCTCAGTCCGGAACGGACGTATCTCGGCAAGGGATGATGGGTCTTGCGAATCTCGGCATCGGTCGCGACCCCAGCGAGAATCCGCTGGTCGTTCGCCTGCGCTTGCGCCATCCAACCCGAAAGCACCGGCACGATCCGGATTCCGGACGTGATCGGCTGAACGACCGCAGCGACGATCAAAAACGCCGCGAGCAGGCCCGCCAGGGCGGCCAGGGCCGGGCGCCTGGTGATTCCCGGTTCGTCGGCCGTGGCGATGCGCTCCAATCCGTCGAACGTGAAGACGAGGAGGGCGAGGACGAGCGGAGCGCTCGCCGTGACGTAGTGGGGGGCGAGAGATTGGGCAAGACCTGCCGAGCTTCGCCCCGCGGCGATCATGACCGCCGAGGTGATCGCCATCAATCCGAATCCTCCCCACCGCAGTAGCAGCGGGTCCGCCGGGGCCTTGCGCCAGCGGGCGAAAACGAACGCGCCAAACGCGGCGAGCAAGAGTCCGCCGAGGATCTCGGCCGACCGGTGAGAAGGAGCGATCCCGATCGTCAGAGGATGGCCGAGGATGCCCAGGGTAAACGGCACGACAACGCTCCACACGATGGTCGCGCCGGACGTTCCGACGCCCGAGAGGGCCAGGCCGAAACCTCCCGCCGAGAGCGCACCCCAGGCGGCCACTCGAGGCCACGAGACGCGCGGTCGGCGGACGAGCAGCACCAACCCTCCGACCGGCCAGACCGCCATCGTGGCGGCATAAGAAAAGCTGGCCACGAGCCCACAGGCGAGCGCGCCGAAGAAGGCGCGCCGACTCAACCACGCTCGGGTGAGCAGGTAGATCGCCATCATCGCGGCCAGCTGACCGAGCCACTGCCCGAACGGATAGCCGTACACGAAGTTGTTGTACTGAGCGATCGAAAAGACATAGGCGGCCATCGGCGCGGCCAGCACCAAGAAGCGCGGTCGGGTTTCCCACAGAATCCGCAGCAAAAGAAGCAGAATTCCGGCCGCCCCGAAATAGCAGAGCATCGCTTCGGTGTGCAGGTTCCAATGCGTCAACAGGCCCAAACCGTAGTAGATGAAGCGAGGCAGCAAATTGTAGTGCCCGTTATAGGGGGCGAGCAGCAGCGGCAGGACCGGCCGGTCGCCATAGTGGGCGCTCCAGACTTCGATCGTGCTCCACTGATCCCAGACCGGAACCTCGCTCACGAACGGCCAGAGCTGCGCCAGGGTGAACACCGGGATCATCGCCGCGAGGATGACCGAGACAACGATCGCGAACCGCCAGCCGCCCTCCCCGAACCGCCACGGAGGGCGGGGCGACGCCGACGGCTCTGCGACACGAGGCGAGCGGACGGGCTTCTCGCTTTTGCGTCGCGGCTGCCCTTCCTTGCGCCTCTTTTTCGACATTCCGAGCCCTTCCTCCGCGGGATCGTAAGCTCACGTCCAGCGCGGCTCAGCCCGGGAAGGATAGCGGATCGACGATCCCTCCGAACCGGCCGGCGCGATACACTCCGAAGAAATCACTGAAAGGAGGTCGGAATGCATCGCTCCGCGCCCCTCGGTTTTCTTCTCTTGGCCCTCGCGGTCGGTCCCCTCCAAGCGGGCGATCCCGTGCCGGACATCGACGTCACGATCGAACAGGTGCCCGGCAATGAAGCGTACTTCGACGTGTCGACCGGCGGCGCCTTCAACGAAGTTCGCCTGACGGTACCGAAAAGGATCGCCAAGAGCTTTTCGCCGGGAAAGCTGCCGCCGGGTTGGTCCCTGACGCAAGACGGTAAGGCTCTGGTGGTCAAAGGTCCCGAGGTCGAGCCGCCGGTGCGGTTGCGGCTGGTGCTTTCCGGCGACGAACGGCCGCGCGAGATGAGTTATGAAGTACGGCGCGGTGGAACGTCTCTGCTGCGCCGCGAGAACGTGGTACCGCGGACGATTCCGCGCCGGCAGGTCCGCAACAGCCTGGAGGGCATCGTGGTGCTCCCTTCGCAAGTCTCGCCGGGCGAGCCGATGGCCTTTCGTACGATCGACGCGGCGGAGGTTCCACCCGGCGGGCGCTTCACCCTATCCGGCGTCGTGGCGGAGCCCTTCACCGAGGAAGAATGGAACGAGATTCCCCAAGCGATCGTCAACACCACCCGATCGCATTTGAAAACGCTCGCCGCTCAGATGCCTTCGGGCGGCATCGAGGTCGAAGGACCGGCCGGCGCCTGTAGCGACCTCGCCCCGCTCGCCACCGTCGCGGCCATGGCGATGGCCTCGAACCCCAAGGGGAAGGAGCCACAGAAGGAGGCCAAATGGGCCGTCGCCGACCTCTCGGGAAGCGCCAAAGCGCGGCACGAACCGGCGATGGGCGCAATCCGCAACATCAAGTTCTTCTACGCAGCAGCGCCGGCCGGCGGGGAAAACAACGGGATCTCGATCCAAGAAGAAGGTGTCGAGATCTCGATCAAAGAGCAGGGAATCAAGTTTTGGCGCGTCACCGCCGCCGGCTCGACTGTCGGGGCCTCACGGAAGGTCGGCTGGGGGGTGGCCCAGGGAGAGCTGCCGCTCGCGGATCCGGCCACCCAAGCGGTGGCCCTGCGCGGAGAGCCGACCGCCACCGGCTGTCGCTTCCACTCCAGAGAGCCGGGCTGGTCCGAGGTCGCGCGGACGATCGTCAATACGAGCCGATCCAACATCAAGTCCGGGCTGGCCCCGCCGCCGGAACAAACGGCCAACGCCCAAGGAGCGCTCTCGGGCACGGTCTACGTCGCCGATCTGCCCGAGACCCAGACGCCTGGCTCCCTCTTGTCGCTTCAGTACCTCGATCGGTTCGGCGACTTATGGCTCGACGTGCCGGCGGTTTCGGACGTCAACGTGACGCCGCCGCGCGAAGGAACGTCCGCCGAGACGCCGTGCATTCGAGCGGCAACCCGGCATGCCCTGTTGGGCGACCTCGTCTGCGTCTGCGGCACCTTCCCCACGCCATCGGCCTGGTCGGGCCTGCTGGTCGGCGACCGTCCCGCGGGCACTCCCGCCTCGGCGTCGTCCCGCGCGGTGTGGATCGTCCTTCCCGAAGGAACGCCGTTGGGAAAAAACACGATCGCCGGTCGGCGCGACCTGGGCTTCGCACCCGACTGCCAAGCGACGACCGACGCCGTGATGATTCGTGGCGAGATCGACAGCGAGCGCATCCTGCGCGGGGAAACGACCCCGATGCGCCTTCAAGTGGTGGGAACGACCGACCCCGTCCCGGTGCGCATCCGCAACCTAACCCCCTCGATCATCCAAATCGAAGGGGGCCTCGACCAACGGACCGAAAGCTCCGGCGGCCAGGAGAACCTGATCACCGCCCGGTGCGCGGCCTGTCGCGGGGAACCTTCAACGTCGATTGGTCTCTGGTACCGGCGCAATGTCCCTGCGGGGATTGAGCCGGACGGGAGCGAAGTAGGCGGTCCGCGCGAAAATCCTCGCCCCGGCTATACTCCGCGTCCCGTCCGGCCTTTTGAGGGCGGAAAAGGCCCCTAACCATCCATGAGCGCCCGCCCCGTCCTCCTCAGTTGCGACTCGATCGCCAAGCAGTTCGGCGCCCGGCCGTTGTTCGTCGGGCTGTCGTTCGGCCTGTTCGAGGGGGATCGGGTCGGCCTGATCGGTCCGAACGGCGCGGGCAAGTCGACGCTGATGAAGATCCTCGCGGGGATCGAAGAGACGGATTCCGGCACCCGCTCGGTGCGCAAAGGGCTGCGGGTGGGCTACGTGCCGCAGGATCCCGTGTTCGATGGCGATCTTTCGGCCGAGCAGGTGCTGGTTGAGGCGCTGGCCGGTCTGCCGCTCGAAGAGTACGAAAAGCCGGTGATGGCGGCGATCGCTCTCGGCAAGCTCGGCTTTCTCGATCCGGACCAGCCCGCGGGCACACTCTCGGGCGGTTGGCAAAAGCGCCTGGCGATCGCCCGCGAGCTGGTGCGCGAACCAGACGTTCTGCTGCTCGACGAACCGACCAACCATCTCGACCTCGAAGGGATCTTGGAGCTGGAAGGGCTGCTCGTCTCCGAGCCGCGGGCGTTCGTGGTGGCGAGCCACGACCGGTACTTTTTGGAGAACGTGGCCCGGCGGATGATCGAGCTCGACCGCGTCTACCCGGAAGGGCTGCTCCAGGTGGAAGGCACGTACTCGGACCTGCTGGAAAAGCGCGACGAGGTGCGAAAGAACCAGGCCGAATACCAAGAGTCGCTCGCCAACCGCGCCCGGCGCGAGATGGAGTGGCTCCGCCGCGGCCCGAAGGCCCGGACCACCAAATCGAAATCCCGCATCCAAGAGGCGAACCGCCTGATCGGCGAGCTGGGCGAAATCGAACAGCGAACGGTGGAATCGACCGCGAGCATCGACTTCGCCGCCTCGGGACGAAAGACCAAGCGACTGTTGATCGCGACCGGCGTCAGCAAGAGGTACGGCGACCACACCGTGCTCGATGGAATCGATCTGCTGATCCGCCCCGGCACCCGCCTTGGACTGCTGGGGGCCAACGGCAGCGGCAAGACGACGCTTCTCTCGCTGCTCGCCGGCCTGATCGAGCCCGACGAGGGCGAAATCGAGCGCGCGCCGTTTTTGAAAGTCGTCCTGTTCGAGCAGAGCCGCGAGACGCTCGATCGCAACCTCACGCTTCGCCGGGCGCTCGCGCCGGAAGGGGACGCGGTCGTCCACCAGGGGCGCGAGATCCACGTCGCCGCCTGGGCCAAGCGCTTTCTCTTCCGCACCGAGCAGCTGGAAACACCGGTCTCGCGCCTTTCGGGCGGCGAACAGGCGCGGATTCTGATCGCCCGCCTGATGCTCAAGCCCGCGGACTTGCTGATCCTGGACGAGCCGACCAACGATCTCGACATCGCGACGCTCGAAGTGCTCGAAGAGAGCCTGCTCGAATTTCCCGGCGGCCTGGTGCTGGTCACCCACGACCGCTACCTGCTCGACCGGGTCTCGACCGAAATCCTGGCACTCGACGGCAAGGGCGGCACCCGCACGTTTGCCGACGTCGCCCAGTGGCAAGAACAGAAGGACACGGTCGAGTTCTCGAAACCGGCGCGGCCGGGCGACCGGGGATCCCAAGCACCCGCCGCGAAAGCGACCCCGGTCCCACCCGCCAAATCGTCGGCCAAGCGCCTCACCTTCGCCGAGCAGAAAGAGTGGGACCGGATCGAGAAGGACATCCTCGCGGCAGACGAGGTGCTCCGCCAGAGCGAAGAAGCGGTCGCCGATCCAAAGGTCGCCTCGAACGCCGCAGAACTCGCCACCCGCTGCACCGCCCTAGACGCCGCCCGCGCCAAGACCGAGCGCCTCTACGCCCGCTGGGCGGAGCTGGAGGCGAAGCGGGGCGGGTAGTCTTCGACGGCGAGTTCCTAATGATGGAAGTGGAGGCTGCGCGACGACTCTTTCCTCAGCGCGCCGGGGCGGCCTAGCGACGCCGGGGGAAGGATATCGAAGCCCTCCCACCGGCAACGATCCGCGGAAGGGCGAGCCAGGCGACGATCATCGCGACGAGCGAGGCGATCGCGAAAGCGCAGTTGTAAAGCGGATGGCGACGGCCTGTCTCGAGGGCGAGATCGGTCCAGGGGAACTCGGGGGTGGCGATGCTCCAACCCGCCTCCCAGGCGATCCCGAATCGGACAATCGTGCAGAGGGCAACCAGCCCCGCGAAGAGGCCGACTACCGACAGGCCGAGTCCAATACCTCGGGCGAGGAGCCCTGCTTTCGTTTGCAGAACGCCGCCTGCGCCGAGTGCGATCAAGGAAGCCAGAACACACCCCGCGACCGGCGCCAGCGCCACGGGGCAACCCCAGCAGCAAACGAAGGTGGGCTCTAGGTCCATGCGTCCTCCGGTCGCGGAAGGTAGGTCTCCCGCGTCCTGCTGTCATTGGATCACGAGCCGGACGAAGCGGTTCCCGGGGTCTCCGCCAGCCGCCGCGACTCCCCTACCGCCCCCAATTCACGATCGTCTCCGCCGCCCGGGCGAGGACCATAGCGCCGCCGCGGATCTCGGTCTGCGCCGAGGTCGGCCGGCCGTCCAGGCAGATTCGGGCGCCGTTGGCCACGCGGGCGAGAGCGGCGCGGATGTCTCGTTCCAGCCGGTCGTCGGGCGCTTGCGGGAGCGCTTCGGCCAGGCGCTCGGTCGCCGCTTGGAGGGGAAAGCAGACATTCCTCGAACCGCGGCCGATCGCCGTGTGGAGAGTTCGGAGCGTCTCGTCGACGAATTTCGCGAACGGCACCCCGGCGGCGCGAAACGCCCGGGTCCAGGCCTCCGCGCGCGGTGCCAAGGCGCGCAGGCGCTCGGCCTCTCGGCGCTCTCTTTCGCGGCGTTGCTCCGGCGAGAAGTGGGGGGCGATCACGATCTCCGACGGAAGGTCGGACCGCGGAGCCTCGGCCGCCTTGGTCGACTCGGCAGCTTCGGAGCCAGGGTCGGCTGGGCGCTCGCTCTTCGGGGCGGCCCGGTGACGTTTCGCCGCGAACGTCGGCTCGGCGACCAGGGCGAGGCAGGCGATTCCTACTGCGAACGCGACGGCGACCCGGGGCGCATGGGAGCGGACAAAGCGGGCGGCGGGGGCGGAAAGGGGGAGGGGAAAGATCATGAGGGTCTCCTCTGGTAGGGTCGGCGCCGAAATGGGAACCGACCGTTTTTCCCCTAGGACGCATTTCGCCCCCCTACTTCTTGACACTTTTCGCGGTCCGGTTGGAAATTCCTCCGCGATCGCCAATCCCTACCGCGACGAAGACCCCGCGCTGGACCGCCCCGGCGCGGCCCGGCTGCGGCGGCGGAACCTGGAGATCTACTTCGAGCGCGTTGGGGTGCCGCGGCTGGTTCTGCTGGGCGAGGCGATCGGCTATCGCGGCGGGCGGTTTTCGGGCATCCCGTTTACCAGCGAACGGCAGATCGCGGGGGAAGAGGGCGACCAACTCCCCTGGGCCGCGGGGTCCGGCCTGCGGGCGACCAGCCGCCATCCCGCGCTCTGGCTCGAACCGTCGGGGACGATCGTCTGGGGCGCTCTTTCCGCCCTGCGGGCCGCGCCGCGCGGGGTACTGCTGTGGAATGCCTTTCCCTGGCACCCACAGGGGGCGCGCGGCGCGCTGAGCAACCGGACTCCCGAGCGCTCGATGCTGCGCGAAAATCTCCACATCCTCGAAACGCTATTGTCGCTGCTGCCCGCCCGGGCGCGGATCGCCGCGGTCGGCCGGACGGCGGAGGCCGCCCTCGCCCTGCTGGGAGCGACGCCCGTGGCGCTCCGCCATCCGGCCCACGGGGGCGCCACCCGGTTTCGCGCCCAGCTCGGCGAGCTGCTCGCCGAAATCGGGATTTCCCGTGCTACCATCGAGAGTTAAGGCCCGCTGTACACCAAGAGGAGACTTCTCCATGATCGTGCCGATCGCTCGCAGTCGAACCGCCCGCCGGGCCACCCTCGCGGTGGCATTCGTGGCTCTCGCCGTGCTGTTGGCCGGACCGGCCGTCGCCGAGACCTACCTGATCACGCTGCAAAACGGCGGCACGATCCAGAGCCGCTACCAGCCGCAAGAGTCGAGCTGGGACGCCGGCATGGTCCTGTTCATGACCGAGTCCGGCAACTGGATCGGGATCAAGAAGTCCGACATCGTAAACGTCGAGCAGGAGAACAACCTGCGCGGCTTCGGCTTCGTGATCAACCCGACGACGATCGCGCTCGGCTGGGCGCCGAACGACGCGGTCGATCCCTCGAAGGAAGAGGCCGACCTCGGTTCCCGGCTGCTTCAGGCCTTGGGTGGTGGCAACACCCCCGCCCCGGCGAAGGAAAACTACACCGTCCAGCAAGGGGTGAGCACCGGCCAGACGCAGGGCATTCCCCTGAGCTACATCCCGGGCTCAGGCTACGGCGCCTCCCCGCAGGCGCCGGCGGCGCAGCCCAACGTAGTGGTGATTCCGCAGACGGTCGTTCCCAACTCGGACAGCGCACCGCGCCAGTAGCCGAGGTAGACTCAACGACCGAACCAATGGGTTCCGTAACTCTCCCCGCCGTGGGGAGGGCTCTTTGACAGATTTGATGGCGCGGTGACGGCGTGGTCTCTTGAGGGTTCGAGGCGCGCCGTTCGAAAGAGGGAAGCCGGTTGAAAACCGGCGCGGCCCCCGCCACTGTAACCGGGGACGAAACCGGGACATGCCACTGCACGGAAATGGATTCGCGACGCTTCGATGAGGCTCGCGGGTTGTCCGGGCGGGAAGGTCCGGGAGTAGGTAGATCCGGGAGCCAGGAGACCTGCCGAGCCATCCGACGCCACCCGCGGGGTGCGGGCTCGGAGATCATGCGCCGGCATTTCCCTTGGATTCCTTCGAGGGCGCTGCCGCCCCTGCCCTTCGCCCCGCCTCCGCGCGGGGCGTCGTACTTTCCGGGCGCGAATCGCCAGGAAGGAACCGCACCATGCGCACGACGCTCGTCGTCGTCACCCTTCTAGCCGGCCTCCTCGGGGGAGAGTCGCCGGTCTGGTCGCAGGAACCGAATCAGACCGCCATCCCCACCTTCAACGATCACCTCTTGGTCAGCGCCTCGCTCGACGCCGAGACGAAAGACCAGACTACCGCTTCGGTCACGGTGGTCGACGCGGCCGAGATCGAATCGCGCCAGGTGACCACGCTGGCCGATGCGATCGCCCTGGTACCGGGCCTTTCGATCGTTCAGACCGGCGCGCCGGGGCAGCAGAGTTCGCTGTTCGTGCGCGGCGCCGAATCCGACCAGACCCTGTTGCTGTGGAACGGCATCGCCTTGAACGACCCGTACTTCGGCGGCGTCAACTGGCAGTTCGTACCGACCGACGGGGCGGAACGGATCGAGGTGGTACGCGGACCGTTTTCCGCGCTCTACGGCAGCGGCGCGATGGGCGGCGTGGTCTCCCTTCTCACCGGGCGTCGCGACGGCGGTTCGGCGCGCGCCGAGGGGGGCGCCTACGGATATTCGCGCGGTTCGGTGGCGGCGGGTACCACCCTCGGCCGCTTGCGGTTGGACGGAGTGGGCGTCATCCGCCGGGGCGGTACCGAGGTGGAAAACGACGATTTCGACGCGAACGACCTGACGCTCCGCGGCCTGTTCGACATCAAGGAGAACGTGAGCGTCGGCCTGCTGGTTCGCGGCAATCAGTCCGAAACCGGTATTCCGTTCTCGGGCCGGACCGCGACCCCCGATCAGAGCATTTCCTGGCGCGAGCGCGAGGTGGCGTTGCCGGTCCATGCGGTCGTTGGCGCCGATTGGGAGATCGAAGGGCAGCTTTCGACCACCCGATTCGACAACGCCTTCCGGGCGCCGAGCGATCCGTTCGGCTTCACCCGGTCGGACACCGAATCGGAAGGGCGGCGCGGCCGTCTGGTGGGCAGTTGGCAGGGTCCGCGCGATTTGCGTCTGTCGTTCGGCGGCGACGTCGAGCGGCTGGAAGTGACCAGCAGTTCCTCGTTCGGCACCAGCCTCGACGGCTCGCGCCAGCGCACTTGGGCGGCGTTCGCCGAAGCGAGCGCTCCGGTGGGACCCGCCCGAGTCCAAGTCGGCCTTCGCCGCGACGACAACGACGTGTACGGCGAGCAGACCAGCCTGCGCGCCGGGGCGGTCGTGCCGCTCGGCGGCTTCCGCATTCGGGCGAGCTACGGCGAGTCGTTCCGCGCGCCCTCGCTCGGCGAGTTGTTTTTCCCCGGCAGCGGCAATCCTAGCTTGCGCCCTGAAGAGGGGAAGAGCGTGGAGCTGGGCGTCGAGCGCGAGATCGGCGTCGTTCACCTCTCGCTGGTCGGATTCGAGAATCGCCAGAACGACCTGATCGATTTTGACCTCGCGACCTTCACCAACGTCAACGTCGCCCGCGCCCGGTCGCGCGGCGTCGAAGCGGGAGTCGAAGCGCACCACGGGATCGGCACGATCCGCTTCTCCGGCACCTACCTGGATGCCGAGGACCGCTCGACCGGCGAGCCTCTGCTCCGCCGGGCGCGCCGCAGCGCTTCGCTGCTCGCGAGCCTCACTCCGAAATCGTGGGGCTTCGCCCTGTCCGGCCGCTACGTCGGCGCCCGGGCGGACGTCGATCCGGTAACGTTCGGCCGGACCGAGAACCCCTCCTACGTGCGCTTCGATCTGTCGGCCCGCTATGCCGGCTGGTCGAAGTTCGAGCCGTTCGCTCGGGTTGAAAACCTAGCCGATCGCGAGTACGAAGAGGCGCTCGGTTTTCCCGCCCCCGGTCGCACCTGGGTGGGTGGCGTCGCGGTGAGGTTCTAGGCCGGTGATTCGCCGCGGCCGGCTCCTTCCGGCGCTCCTGGCGCTTCTCGCGCTCTCGACGACCGGGTGCGCCCGGCAGGAGCCTGCCACGGCGTCCGCCTCCGCCGTTCCCCAGCGCCTGATCTCGCTCGCCCCGAGCGTCACCGAGACGCTGTTCGCGCTCGGCCTGGGCGACCGGGTGGTGGGCGTGGGCGACTACACGTTCTGGCCCGCCGAAGCGGAGAAGAAACCGCGCGTCGGCGGGCTGATCGACCCCAACCTCGAACGAATCGCGGCGCTCCACCCCGATCTCGCGGTCCTGCTGCCGAGCGAGCGCGACATCGGAACCAAGCTCGCCGCCCTCGGGGTGGCGACGCTGATCGTGCCCAACGAGAGCCTGGCCGACATCGAAGCCTCCTTCCGGACGATCGCCGTCCGTTGCGGCGTACCGGAGGCAGGGGAGAAGCTCGCGACGCAGTGGCATGCAGCGTTGGCTCCCCGGGTACCGGCCCAAGGCGGTCCGAAGCCGAAAGTCTTGCTGGTGGTCGAACGACCGGCCGGCCGGCTCGGCGATCTGTATGTCGCCGGCCCCGGAACCTACTTGGACGAGCTGCTCGTCCGCCTCGGCGGCGAAAACGTCTTCGCCGACGCTCCGACCCTCTACCCGCAGGCGAGCCTCGAAGAAGTCGTGGCCCGGAAGCCCGATCTGATCTTCGAGCTGCGCTCCGATCCGCCGAGCGAGGCGGCGCGTCAGGCGTTGATCGCGGATTGGCAGCCGCTCTCCGCGGTGCCCGCGGTGAAGAACGGGCGAATCCGCGTGATCGCCGGGACCTTCACCCTGATCCCCGGGCCGCGACTGCCCGAACTGTATCGGGCGATGGCTGCGGCGCTGGCGAAACCCATACCGTGAACGATCCCGCCATTCTCTCCGCCCACGGCCTGGTCCGGCAGGAGCGCGGGCGCGGCAGCTCCGGCTGGACGCTCGGGCCGCTCGACCTCGAAGTCTCCGTCGGGGAGTGCTTGGCAATCGTCGGCCCGAACGGCGCGGGCAAGACCACCCTGCTCCGCTGCCTAGCCGGCCTGCGCGAGCCGACCGCGGGCGAGGTGGCCCATCGGGGCCGCAGGTTCGCCGACCTGTCGCGCCGCGAGCTGGCGCGCCGGATCGCCTACGTGCCCCAGGTCCGGCCGGCGAGCGTGCCGCTGTCCGTCCGCGAGGCGGTCGAGCTGGGTCGCTATCCGCACTTGTCGCGATTCCAGCTCGCGCCGAGCGCCACGGATCACCGGGCGATCGATCGAGCGCTCGCGGCGGCCGGGATCGAGGCGTTTGCCGAACGGCCGCTCGACGAGCTGTCCGGCGGCGAGCGGCAGATGGCGTGGATCGCCGCGGCGCTCGCCCAAGAGGCGGAAGTGCTGATCCTCGACGAGCCGACCACCCACCTCGACCCGCGCCATCAGCGCGACGTGGCGGGCCTCCTCCATCGCCTGCATCGAGAGGGCGGCGCGACCGTCCTGCTCGCCACCCACGACCTGGAGCTGGCCGGCCTGCTCGGCGATCGAGTTCTGGCGCTGCGCTCCGGCCGGATCGCCTCGTTGGGGCCGCCGTCCGAGGTGCTGGCCGCCGATTCGCTCGCCGACTTGTTCGACGCGCCGTTCCGTGCCGGTTTGGACGGTGGCACCGCGCGCCTGTCGCTCGCCCCCTGACGCCCGCGCTCGGGAAATCCATGCGTTCCTTAAGCCCCCGTTCCGCCCTCGCGCTCCTCGGCCTGCTCTGGCTCGCCGTGGCGTTCGGAGCGCCGCTGCTCGGCAGCCAGCCGATCGGTCTTTCCGACGTGTTGCGCGGCGACCCGACGGCGCTCGCGATTTTCTGGCAGTTGCGTCTGCCGAGGGTGCTGCTCGCCCTGCTCGCGGGGGGCGCGCTCGCGACGGCCGGTCTGGGCTTTCAAACGCTGTTCCGCAATCCGCTCGCCGAGCCCTACACGCTAGGTGTGGCGGGTGGCGCCGCACTCGGCGCGGTGCTCGCGCTGCGGGTCTCGGAAGGGCTTGGAGCCCTCGGCCTGCCGCTCGTGGCGCTCGCGAGCTTCGCCGGGGCGCTTGGGGCGACCGCGCTGGTGGCGGGGGTCGCCCTGCGCAGAAAAGAGAGCGAAACCGGCACGTTGCTGCTCGCCGGAATCGGCGTCTCGCTCTCGACCTCGGCGCTGATCCTGTTCGTTCAATACCTTGCCGACGCTACCCAAACCTTCCGTATGGTGCGCTGGATGATGGGCGGCCTTTCGGTGGTCGGCTACCGCGAGGTGCTCTGGCTCCTCCCCTGGACCCTGCTCGGCCTGGCCGCGCTGCTCGCCTCGCGCTGGGACTTGAACCTGCTGCTCGCCGGAGAAGAGATCGCCGCCTCCCGCGGCGTCGACGTCCCCCGGCTCCGGCTGCGCATCCTGCTCGCCACGTCGCTGATGATCGGCGCCCTGGTCGCCGTCGCCGGGCCAATCGGCTTCGTCGGCCTGATGGTCCCCCACGCCCTCCGCCGCCTGGTCGGCCACGACCACTTGATCCTCGCCCCCGCCTGCCTCTTGGGCGGAGGAGCCTTCCTAGCCCTCGCCGACCTCGCGGCCCGCACCGTAATGGCCCCGGCCGATCTGCCCGTCGGCGTGCTCACGGCGCTCCTGGGCGGTCCGTTTTTCTTGGTGCTGTTGGCGGTGCGGCGGGGGCGCGGGTAGTGGGGGCAAGCTGCCGAGCGGCGTAGGGAGCCTGCCCGGCCATATAATCTCGGGCGAGGTCCGGCGAATGCCCCCAAAGATCACCATCGCGGTTGAAAAGCCCAACGTTCCCTCAGGGATGGTTTTGGCTGAAGACGCTGCTTCCCTGAGCAGCGGGCTTCACGATTCGCTCGCCCGCTTGATCCAGCGCCAATTGGGCTTTCCTTGGCGGGCGAAGCTCAAGGATCAGGCAAAGCGACTGACCCGAGTTGCCCTGACGGGCATTTCGGAGGGCAGCGGAATCCTCCAGTTCGAGAGCCTTCCGACGGCCGATGCGGCGGGTCGCTCGCCGGCATCGATCGCGGCGTTCGACCTGGTCGCCGGCATTCGTGCTTTCAAGGACTCCCATCAATGGCCGCCCTACCTCCCCGCGATCGTTAGAAATCGAATGGGCGCCGCGGTCGCACCGATATTCAACGAACCTAAGGCAACGGTTTCCATCGCGGTTGAAGGCGATGGCTTCAAAGAACAATGCGAGATCAGCGCTCCGATCAAAGAAGCCTTACAGACTCCCGAGCAATTTTCACCCGAGGAAACGATTGAGGTCGTCGGCACGGTTTTCGACTTGAACATTCGGAACCATAGTTTCAAAGTCGATACCGGTTCCCGCAACGTAACCCTCGAGGTCTCCGAAACGCAGTTTCAGAGCCTGGACACGGATTCGATGCGTTGGGCCAGGGTATTCGTTACCGGTTTGCCCAAGGACGGGCAATCTAGGACGGTCCATGGGGTCAAAGAATTGCGACTGGCCAATGCCGGCGAAGAGGACGGATTGAACGTCCCGAGCGAGTTGCGGCGGGGGGAACGCAGTCAGGCGTATCAAGAGGTCCTCAAGCGGTCACACGATCTTTTGCAATTGCCCGGCGGCTGGGACTCCTATGGCGCAGAGAGCCCTGGACGTCGAGGGATGGTATTCGCCACCAATTTCTTGCGAGATGTGATCGGAGTCTTGGTCGACCACAAAATTGACGTTCCGACTCCTTTCCTGGTGCCAACCGCGACCGGCGGAGTTCAGTTCGAGTGGAAGATAGGCTCTCGCGAGCTGGAACTCGAAATTCCGGAGAAAGGTCGGTTTGAGTATCTGGCGGTAGACGGTTCGCGGGAGACCGAGGGTGAAGCGTCGCGCTGGACCGCGGTGCGCTTGGTTCGCTGGGTCATCACAGGGGAAGAGGTGTGACCGAAATCCCCGACCTGGTTGCAGATGACGAGCCGCTTCACCGACGCATTCACCCGACCTTCAAGAAGGATGATGGCACGGTGTCGTCGGCGGCCTTCACCGATCCCGAAATGTCGGTCGATCGTGGCTCCTATTGCGACCTGGAACAGACGCTCCTTGGCAGCAGCGGGTATGGTGTCGCCGTGCTGCTCACCGCGACAGCTCGTGGCTACGGTCAAGAGGTCGTTTCCGACCCGGTTCTTCTCAATCCCGCTCACGCCCTCGTGAGGGGCGAGAAACCCAAGTCGATCGCCAGGAAGCTGGCTCGTGCATCGATGTGGATCGTGCAGATCGGAGATTCCATCCCATGATCCGCCTCTACCGCCTGGCCCCCGAGGGCCTGTACGCCGCGACCGACCCCGCGACCGACGAGGTCCGGGTTCTCTACTCCGACCCGTTCGAGACCTCGCCCGGAGGGTGGGAGTACGGCCGCCGGGTCGACCTTGAAAGCGCCTCGTTTCTGGCGCCGGTTGCGCCGTCCAAAATCGTCGGGATCGGCCGTAACTACGTCGAGCACGCGAAAGAGCTGGGCAACGCGATGCCCGACGAACCGCTGTTTTTCTTGAAGGCGCCGTCTTCGCTGATCGGTCCTCGGGCGCCGATCGTCCTGCCGCCCGAAAGTTCCCAGGTCGAGTTCGAGGGGGAGATCGCCGTCGTGCTGCGCCACCGGCTGCGCCGGGCGAGTGTAGAAGAGGCCGAAACGGCGATTCTCGGCGTAATGCCCGCTTGCGACGTGACTGCCCGCGATCTACAGAAGAAGGATGGTCGCTTCGCCCGGGCGAAGGGCTTCGACACATTCTGCCCGGTAGGGCCGGCGATCGGGGTCGATCCCGATCTGTCGGATCTCGCGGTCGCCACCCGGGTGAACGGCGTCGAGCGCCAGCGCGGCCACTGCCGCGAAATGGCTTTCGGCATCGTCGATATCCTGGTCTACCTGTCGCGGATGATGACGCTCGAACCCGGGGATGTGGTGCTCACCGGAACCCCCGCGGGAGTCGGCCCGCTGGCGGATGGCGACACGGTAGAGGTCGAAATCCCCGGCCTCGGCGTGCTGGTCAATCCAGTGGAGGCATGGCGGGCGGGCAAGGCCGACTGAGGGTCCACCCAGCAGAATCGACGGCTTGACTCGACCCGGGGCTCTCGTCCTAGTCTTCTTCCTATGAACTACTCGAAGATCATCACCCTGGAACCGGACAAGCGCGGTGGCAAGCCTTGCATCCGCGGCCTCCGGATCACCGTTTACGAGGTTCTCGATTACTTGGCCTCGGGAATGACCGAAGCGGAGATTCTCGCCGATTTCCCGGATTTGACGTCCGAGGACTTGCGCGCGAGTATCGCGTTTGCCGCCGATCGCGAGCGCCGCCTAATGATCCTTCCGGCAGCATGATTTCCCCAGGGCACGGCCCGCGGCTGGTCGCAGCTTTCCTCGCTTTGGGTTCCTGATGATGGATCTTCGAAAGAGGCTGGGATGGCTAGCCACCGTCGCGTTTCTGCTCGCCGCCTCGACCGCCGGAGCTACGAGCAAGGGTCTCGACGAGCCGATCGATCTCAAGGTGAAGAAGGCACAGGCCGCCGACGTCCTGCGAACCTTCGGCGAGATTCTGGAGGTCGAAGTCGAGATCGAGGACAACCTTTCGGGCGAGCTGACGCTCAATCTAGAGGCTAAGCCCGTCCGCGCGGTGCTCGATGCGATCTGCCGCCAGCTCGGTTGCCGTTGGCACATCGAAGAAGGGGCGCAGCGGCGGTTGGTGTTCTCGGCGAAAAAGTAGAGAGGGATCAAGCCTGCAAAAGTGTAGGGGGGCAGCTTGCCTGCCCCCGGGCGGAGGCAAGCTCCGCCCCTACCTGAAGAAGAAGTAGGGCGAAGCCCCTGTGCTAGCCTCCGCCCAACTTTTTCGGTGGTCCGAGAAACAGGAGGGGGGAGAGCGATGAGCGAGCCGGTGAGTACCTCGGCGAAAACCTTGCGCCCGATTGGCGAATTGCCCGAGTTCACCGTCCGGGCGATCGCCGCGGGCGTGGTGTTCGGCATCGTATTCGGTGCGGCGAACGCCTATCTGGGCCTGCGGGTTGGCCTGACCGTGGCGACCTCGATTCCGATTTCGGTGCTCACCGTGGCGCTGTTCCGGCTGATGAAGAGCGACCGGACGATGATTCTGGAGGCGAACCTGGCGCAGACCGTCGGTTCGGCCAGCTCGTCGCTCGCCGCCGGGACGATCTTCACCATTCCCGCGCTCTTCCTCTGGGGGATCATCCCCCCCTATTGGCAGATCGCGGGGCTCGCGTTCTTGGGCGCCGTGCTCGGCATCTCGGCGATGGTGCCTCTGCGCCGGCTGCTGATCGTCCAGAGCGCCGACGAACTGCCCTACCCGGAAGGGACCGCCTGCGCCGAGGTGCTGCGCGCGACGACGGCGGAGTCCTCCGGCGGGCGTTGGATCTTCCTGGGCCTGGGGGTGGGCGCGGCGATCAAACTCGCGATCGGCGCCGCCTGTTTGATCGAATCGGACCTGACCGCCCTGCTGCCGTTCCTCCCCAAGGCGGAGCTGGCGCTCGAAATCGCTCCCGCGCTGCTCGCCGTGGGCTACATCCTCGGCTATCGCCAATCGGCGATCATGGTCTCGGGCAGCTTGATCTCGGCCCTTGCGCTCACCCCGCTGATCGCCCTCGTCGGCGACGGCTTGACCAACCCGCTGTTCCCGGAATCGAGCAAGCTGATCCACGACCTGTCCGCCGGCCAGATCTGGTCGCGCTACGTGCGCTACATCGGAGCCGGGGCGGTCGCCGCGGCGGGGATCGTGACGGTCATCCGATCGCTGCCCACGATGGTCCGGTCGCTTTCCGCGGTGCTCGCGGGTCTCAAGAGGCAGGAGGTCGGCGAAGGGATCACTGCCGGGGCGGACAAAACCGTTGAGCGCACCGACCGCGACGTGCCGGGCTGGATGGTGCTCGCCGGGCCGGCGATCGTGGTCCTTGGTCTAATCGGCATCCCCGGACTTCTGGCCGGCGAGATGAGCATCGTGCCGCGGATCGCCGCGGCGCTCGGCGTGGTGATCTTCGGGGTTCTGTTCGTGGTCGTCTCGTCGCGCATCGTCGGCCTGATCGGCGTCTCGTCGAACCCGACCTCGGGCATGACCCTGGTGACACTCCTCGGCACGGCGCTGGTCTTCGTCCTCTGCGGCTGGACCGACCCATCCGCCCGCGCCGCGATCTTGACCGTCGGTACGGTGGTTTGCATCGCCGCCTCCAAAGCGGGCGACATCTCGCAGGATCTCAAAACCGGCTACCTGGTCGGCGCCACCCCGGCGCGTCAGCAGGTGGGCCAGCTGATCGGCGCGGCGTTCTCCTGTTGGGCGATCGCCGGCACCGTGCTGCTGCTCGGCAAGGCGTTCACGTTCGGCTCCGAAGCGCTCCCCGCCCCGCAGGCGACGCTGATGAAAACGGTGATCGACGGCGTGCTCACCGGTTCGCTCCCTTGGGGTCTCGTCGGCACCGGGGCCGCCTTCTCGCTCGGCGCCATGCTCGCCGGTCTGCCCGGGCTCGCGTTCGCGGTGGGCATCTATCTGCCGCTCGGCAGCCTCACCCCGATCTTCCTCGGCGGCTGCGTTCGCTCGCAGGTTGAGCGGAAGCGGAAGGGCAGGGTGATCGAAGGCGACCCCGGCATCCTCGCCGCCTCCGGCCTGATCGCCGGCGAGGGCCTCGCGGGCGTCGCGATCGCGCTGCTCGTCGCGATCCAAACCCGCGGCGGCGGTTTCGCCGCCTGGCTCCAAAGCTGGCGCTTCGCCGAAAGAGGCTTCGTCCGCCTCGACGGTTCGCTCGCGGTAAGCCTCGGGCTGATCCTGGTGGCGGCGATTTCGCTCTTCATCTACCGCGCGGGGACCGTAGCGCAGGCGGCCGAGGGAACCGAAGGGTAAACTCGGCGGATGGATTTCGTCGCCGGCCTCGATCTGATCTCCGGCTTTCTCGCAGGCCGCGCGGACCGCAGCGCCGTGATCGGCGGCATCGCGCTCGCCGCCTACGGCAATCCGCGGACGACGATTGACCTCGATTTCGTGGTCGACGGCGACTCCCAAGATGATTTGATCGCGTTTCTGGAGTCGGAAGGTTTCGAGACCCTCTATCGCAACAGCGGCTACTCAAACCACGAACATCCCGATCCGGAGCGCGGGCGGCTCGATTTCGTCTACGTGCGGGGGGACACCGCCGAGAAGATGTTCGCCGAGTGCCGCCGCCTTCCCGGGCCGGGCGGAACCACGATTCTCGTCCCCAAGCCGGAACACCTCGCGGCGCTCAAGGCACAAGCGATGAAGAACGATCCGGCCCGCGCACCTGGCGATCTGGCGGATGTGCGGTTCCTGCTGGGGCTCCCCGGCGTTGACCCCCGAGCGATCCGTGAGTATTTTGAACGTGCGGATCAAGGAGACCTATTCGATGCGCTCGAACGATCGCTCTGACTTCCTATTCGACATCGAGCGCGACATCCCGACGACTCCCGAGGATGTCATCGCTCTGCGAAAAAACCGCCCGGTGCGGGGCGATAATTGGCTCGAAGACCTCCACCGCCTGACCCAAACACTCCCAGGAGTCCAAGAGGCGCTCCGGCGCCGCAAGACGTTCGAAGGTTGTGAGCCGTTCGAGCTCTGAGCATAAGCTGGCCGTGGCTCGCTAAGAACAACGGCCAGCCTTGGACGACGCTCGCTAGGAAGCCGCTGGCCCGCAGGTACCTCCGCATGCTCCCGCACAGGCGGCGTAGCACTGTCCCACAGTGTTGGTCGTTGCCGAGCCTGTGTTGCCGTTTAAGCATGTCCAGCTACAATTGATCGTTAGCTTGAGTTCTCCATTGACGAACTCAAAGTAGCCGGCTGGCGGTGTCTTCTTTCCTTCCTCGATCGCAGCCGCCGCCGTAGCTGGCGAGAGGACGCTGAAAGCGGTCAGAATGAGGAACCCGAGTGTGCATAAGCGTAGATGTCGCATCGATCGCACCTCTCATTTTGAGTGGGACAAATTTCCCTGAAAAACTATAACTACACATCAAGATATTTGCAATAGGTGCCTGTAGGCACTTCGGCTTTATGGCCTGGTCGGCTGGCATACGTGCAGACCTAGATAAAAGAGTTACAACGAATATGCCTGGTCACCGTCCCCGTTGCCTCCCGGCGCCGGCCCCTGTACCCTTTGTCGAAACGCTGTCGGGTACTCCATGATCGATCTGACCAAAGTTTCGCCCGAGCTGTTCACTGTCGCGCTGGAGAGCAATCTTCGGCGGTATGCCGCGGACTTCAAGCTGTCTGGGCATTTCGTCGAGGCGGTGCGGATTCGGGTTCAGGCGGATTGCGCCTGGCTGATCCCGGAGCTGGATACCGTCTCTGAGGAGCATTGGCGGCCGATCGTCCGCGGCGGGGGCGGTGCGCGGAGTGCGCGGGAGTGCGAGCCGGGGCTGTTCGACCTGGACCTGGCCAAGGACTTTCTCGCCCGGCGCCGGCCGAAGATCCCGCCCGAGACCATCCTCGCTCGGGTGATCCGCTTCGGGCGCCAGGTGGCTCTCCTCGGAGCGGTACGGCGCGACCGGCCGTTCGCGGCGGCGGACCGGCGGACGCTCGACCGGCTCGCCGGGGTTCTGGCGATCGAACTCGGGCGGCGGGAAAAGAAGCGGCTCTACAAGGTGCTCGACCGGATCAAGGAGAAGATCGTCGCCGAGCTGCGGCCGCGCGATCTCGCGTACCAGATTCTCGACGGGCTGGAGCAGCTGGTGGGACACGATCACTCCTCGGCGTTCCTCACCTGGGACGCAACGGCCGGAGTCCTGCGGGTGGAGGCCGAAAAGATCGCCTGGACGAAGGCGAAAAGCACCGCGGTCGGCCGCGAGATTCCTGTATCGCCCGAGGCGATCGAGATCCTCCAAAGCGGGTTGCATCTGTCGAGTGAAGAGTCGGGCTCGGTGCCGGCCCACGATGCCGTGCGGCGCCTGCTCGACGAGGGTCCCGTGCAGGGCATCCCGCCGATTCGCAGCCTGCTGGTGGCGCCGCTGTTTTTCGACGATCGATTCTTGGGCCTGCTCAAGGTGGCCGCCTGGAAACGGCGGGCGTTCGACGCGTGGGATGCCGAGGTGGTCGAGCGCTTTTTACCGGTCGCCGAAGTCGCGATCCGCAACGCGCAGTGGAACCAGACGCTCGAAAACCAGGCCGCCCAAGCAGAGGTAAAGGCGAGCTTGGTCACCCTCGCGCGGGTCGTCGCGCACGACGTGAACAATGCCGTCGGGGCGATCCTGCCGCTCGCGCAGCAGATGCAGGACGACCTGCGCCTCGGCGAGTTCCGCCGCGAGGAGGCGGAGGAAGACCTGGCGGTGATCGTCGACCGCGCCCAGTTCTGCAAGCGGATCTTCGCCAACATGCTGCGCGCCGGCAGCACCGGACGGCTCGGCGAGGGACCGGTCGATCTGAATCGGGCGGTGCGCGAGACGGTGAGCTTTTTCGAGGCCGCCGCCACCCGATTGGGCATTCAGCTCACTCTGGCCCTCGACCCGAACATGCCCGTGGTCCTCTTTTCCCGCCAAGACTTGGAGCACGTGCTGCTCAATCTGGTCACCAATTCGCTCGAAGCCTTGCGCGCCTCCGGTTCGATCATCTCGGTCGAAACCGGCCGCACGGAGGCCGGCCTCGGCTTTCTGCGGGTGCTCGACGACGGCCCGGGCATTCCGCGCCACCTGCGCGACAAGGTGCTCGAACCGTTCTTCTCGACCAAAGAGGGGGGGCACGGGCTCGGGCTCTCGCTCTGCCGCTCGCTCACCTGGCAGAACGGCGGCGGCTTTGAGATCGAGAGCGAACCGGGCTCGGGTACCCGGGTGACGGTCGAATTGCGGCTGTTTACGCCGACCGACGGCGCGCCGGAAGCCCGGGCGGACCCCGCCATCGAGACTCCGAATGTCTCTTGAGCGGAAGATCCTGGTGGTCGACGATGACCCGGCGATTCGCCGGGTCATCGCGCGCCTGCTCAAAAATCACCGGGTGACCGTGGCGGCGAATGCTTCAGAAGGCCTGACCGCGGCGCGCGCCGAGCGCTTCGATCTCGCCCTGGTGGACGTCCATCTCGGCGACGCCGAGGGGGATGGGTATGCCCTGTGCCGGTCGCTGCGCGCGGAGAATCCGCACACCGAGGTGATCCTGATCACCGGCTCGGTCTCCCACGCCGACGAGAAGCTCTACCGTTCGCTGGTCGAGGACGCCTTCTACTTTCTGTGGAAGCCGTTCGACCGCCGGGTGCTGCTCGCCCTGGTCGAGCGCTGCCTGCGGCTCCAGACCGAGCGCGAGGCCAAGGAGAGCTACGCCCGGCGCCTGGACGAGGATTTCGAGCGCGCCCAGCTGTTTCAGCTGAGCCTCTTGCCGCGCGATCCGGTGGCTCACGCCGGTTGGCGGATCGCGGGGCTGCTGGAGAGCTGCGACGCGCTCGGCGGCGACCATTTTCACACGCAGACCTGGGGCGAGGACACGGTCGATTTCGCGATCTCGGACGTCGTGGGTCACGGGGTCGCGGCGGCGATGTACGCCGGCATGCTGCGCTCGACCCTGGATGCCGCGCGGCGCCGCTCGACCGACCCGGAGCGCGTTGTGCGCTGGCTCTACGACGGGGTCGACTTTTTCGACGGCCGGAAGTTCGCCACCCTGGTCTACGGTCAACTGGGGGAGAACGGCCGGCTGCGCTATTTCAACGCCGCCCATCCCCCACCGCTGCTGCTCGGCCGGGACGGCATCAAGACCCTCGACTCGACCGGCAGCCTGGTCTGCTCGCCGTTCCGGGTAAAGCCGCCCTCAGTCGCTGAAGTGACGCTCGAACCGGGAGACCGGCTGCTCGCCTACACCGACGGCGCGTTCGAGGCGCGTAACGAGGCGGACGAGGAACTCGGCGTCGAGCGTCTCGCCGCAGCGTTCGAAGCAACCCGCGATCTCTCGCTGGCCGAAGCTCTCGCCCGGCTGCTCGCCGAGGTGAAGACGTTCGCCGGCCGGCGTCCGCTGGGCGACGACGTGACGCTACTTCTGATCGAACGAGAGTAGCGGCGCGCCGTACCGCCATGGG
>JBBRUC010000014.1:0-49452 GCA_038248205.1 Thermoanaerobaculia bacterium | reverse complement strand
GCCCGTCGGCGTATGATCGGGGGGGCGACCTGCAACTGGGCGGCGGGGCCGTAAGCCGGGCGGCCTTATCTCCACCCCCCCGGCACCGCAAGGGGCGGGCGCGCGGGGGCGCCCCCCGGGCGCCCCGCCTCGCCGAGCCACCTCAGATCAGCACATGCAGGAGTTGTTGTCGGTCACCCAAACGATGCAATCGTTGCGATATTTGGTCACGCAGCCGGTACAGACGGTGAACGAGCAGGCCTGCGAGTCAGGGCCGGCGCCGGCGGCGGTCAAGGCGTCCGGATTGAGGTTGGTGAGGGTTTCGCGATGGAGGGAGAGTCTCTTTTTCATCGTGGGCATCCTTTAGGGAGAGAGGTCCGGAGACCGGGTTCGCTTCTTCAAGGCGCAGCCGACTCGACGTTTCCCTCAAGCGAGTGAGAATCCGAGCCCTCTTGTCCGGCAGGGCGGCGGTAGACTCACCTCTCCATGCCTTCAGCCGCCTTCGCCGATCTCCTTCCCGGCCTCTACGTGGCGGCGATCGCCGCCCTGCTGCTCGCCGCATTGCGCCGCTTCTGGGATGCCGTGCCGGGCTGGGTCGTGGCGGTGTTCGCCCTGGCGTTGCTCGGACTGTTCGGGAGCGTGTTGTTTCGAGGCGAGATCCTGCTGCCGCTCGACAACTTGCGGGGCGAGGCGCCGTTTCGCGACCTTGAGCCGACCGTGCCGCACGGCAACTTGATCCAGGGCGACTTGATCCAGCTGGTGGCGCCCTCCGGCGCGGAGGTGCGGCGGGCTTTCGCCGAAGGGCGGCTCCCTTTCTGGAACGATCGAGTGGGCGCCGGAATGCCGCTGCTCGCCGACCCGCAGGCTCAAGCGTTCCAGCCGCTGGTGCTTCTGGCGATGCCTTTCGCGCTTGGCGCCGCGGCAGGAGTGACCGCCTCGCTTCGCGTTCTCCTCGCCCTGATCTTCACCTTTGTCTTGCTGCGCAAGCTCGACCTGGGAAACGGCAGCGCCCTGTGCGGTGCGCTCGGCTTCGGCCTTGGCGGGTTCGTCCTGCTCTGGCTCGGTTGGCCGATGGCGAATTCGGCGGCCTGGTTGCCCGCCGTCCTCTACGGCGTCGTGCTGCTCGATCAACGGGGTTTCCGGCGCGACGCGTTGCTGCTCGGGCTCGCCCTGGTCGGCCTGCTCCAAGGGGGGCATCCGGAGACGATCGCCTACTCGCTGCTGTTCACCCTGGCGTTCGGCGTGGCCCGGATGCTCGCCCGCCCCCGCGGTGCGCGGCGGGCCGTGGCGGTCCGCGCCGCCTGGGTGCTCGGCTTGACCCTCGGGGTGAGCGCACCGACGCTCCTCCCCGCGGCGTTCTACCTGCCGCAGACGGCGCGGGCATCGCGCGAGGCGGCTCGGCTGGCGGACTTTTTTCCGAACGGGGCCGCCTTGACCGCTCGGACGATCCCGCTCGTCGCGCCGAACGCTCAGGGCAATAGCCGGGTGCTCGACTACTGGGGCCCCAACAACACGAATGAAGACGCCTGCGGCTTCGTGGGCACGATCCTCCTTTTGGGAGCCCTGCTCGCCGCAATCCCTACGTATCGCCGTTTCCCGCAGGAAGTTTTCCTGCTCGGCGCCGCGGTTCTGGCGATGGTCGGGGCGGTGGGGCTCGGCCGCACCCGCCTCTTGCTGGTGGCGGCTCTGGCGCTCGCGGTCGTCGGCGCGATGGTCGTCGAGCGATTCGCCCGGGGTGAGGGTTCGCGCCTGGCGGCTCTGGCGATTGGGCTCGGCCTGGCTGCGGCGCTCGCCTGGGCCTACCTCGCTCATCCGTACCCCGGCGACCCGGAGCGTTTGGCGATTTTCCGTTTCGGCTGGCTCCGCTGGCAGCTGCGATTCCTGGGGGCCGGCGTGCTGGTTCTGCTCATCGCCCGCGGCCGTCGCTTCCTTCCGATCCTGCTCGCGCCTCTCGTCGCGGCGGAGCTCTTTCTCCTTCACGCGTCGGCGAATCCGCCGATGCCGAAACGGTTGCTCTTTCCGACCCCTCCGGCGATCCGATTCTTAGAGAGCCACACGCGCGGCGGCGAACGAATCGCCGCGCTCGGCCGGGCGTTGCCGCCGAACCTGGCGACGCTCTACTCCCTTCGCGACGCCCGAATCTACAACCCGGCGATGCCGGCCTCCTGGGAGCGTCTCGTAGCCCCCCTGGTCACCGTTCCCGCGGTTGCCCCGGGACAGGGCGAGGTTCCCGCTTTCGTCCGGCCGGCCGATCCGCTCTATCCCCGGCTCGGCGTCCGCTATTTGTTGACCGAACCGGACGTGGAGCTTCCGCCGCCGCTGCGCCAAGTGTTCGCCGATCGCACCGCGCGAATCTGGGAAACGACCGCCCCGCTACCGCTGCTGTTCGCCGCCGGCAGGCCCGAGCCGAAGGCTCAGCTTTCGATCGATCGCGTCTCCCCCGCCGCGCTACGCTTCGCGGTGCCGCCGACGCTTCAGCAGGGCGCATGGCGTTTGTCGAGCGGTATTTTGGGGCTCGAAGGTTGGCAGGTTCGCGCGTCGGGGCATTCGCTCCCGATCCGCCGGGAGTTGGGGGCGCTCCTCGCGGCCGACATCCCCGCCGGCACCACCCGGGTTGAGCTGACCTACCGGCCGCCGGGGTTCCTCGCGGGTTGTCTGCTCGCTGCCGTGGCTCTCGCCGCTGCAACGTTGCGCGGGCGACGTAAGGGGATTCCCCCGAAGGTCGCCGTTGGCGGCTAGAATCGCCCCATGTCCGAGACGCGCAAGCTCACCGTCCGTTGTCCTGATTGCAGTTCCGACCTGGTGATCGACGCCGCGACCGGCGAGGTGCTCTCGCATCGAAAGCCGAAGGCCCCCCTGGCCGGTGGCAGGGATTTCGCCTCTCTGTTCCGTGAGCTCGACGAGAGCAAGGCGAAGGCCGAGAGTTTGTTCGAGCGAGAGAAGGCGGCATTCGAGGATCGCGACCGGTTGCTCGAAGAGAAGTTTCGCGAGGCGATGAAGCGCGCCGAAGAAGATCCGGATCAAGGCCCGCCGAAACGGCCGTTTGACCTCGACTGAGGGCTCGGCCTTCCGATCCGCTTCCGAATCAAAGACTTGGGGTAAACTCGGCCGCCGCGTGGCCCCGTTTTGGGGCCCTGCCGCCGAACGCTGTCACGCTGCGCCCCCGCTCTTCGTCGGGTTGCCGCGCGGCGGAGCGGACGAGCGCCGCGAGCCGCAATCGCATCATCCTTGGCGCGCCTCTTGCGAAAAGAGGGCACGCCGGAGAGAGAGGAGCCGAGTCTTGACCCCATGGTGGCTGCGCCCCACAGCAGAGGGCGCATCAAAAGAAGAAGTTCCGCAGGAGCCCTCCGCCCCCGAAGCCGTAGCAGAACCCGCCGCGAGCGTCGAACCGATCGTCGAAGCGACTCCCGCCGCTCCGATCGCCGCCGCGCCCGTCGCGGAAGAACCCCCTGTCGTTACCCCTCCGGAACGCCTCTCGGAGGCGGCGCCCGCGCTGCCGGTCGAAGAGGAGTCCCCCGCCCCGCCGGTATGGCGCCCCTGGCGGACGACCTCGGAGGAGACCGCCCCGCAAATCTCCCCTCCGGCCGTTTCCGCGAAGGACGAGCCGGTCCCCGCGCCCGCTGCGCCCGAGCCTGCGCCGGCCGTCCCGATTGCCGCGGCTGAAGCGGTGCCCGCCGCTGAATCGGAAGTCGATGCCGATCCGGACTCCGATGGCACGTCCGCGGATCCGGCGGAAACCGAAGAGGCGCGCGAGGGTCGCCGTCGCTCTCGCCGCCGTGGAGGCCGTCGCCGGAACGGGCGAGCGGCAGGCGCTCCGGAGAACGCCGCGTCGGCCTCTCCGGAGGAAGACGAAGAAGACGACGAAGAGGCCGACGCGCCGATCGCGATCGCCCCGCCGGTCCGTCGCAGTCCGGTGCAAGACGAGGTGGTCCTGCGCCGCCGCGAGACGGCGTTCGATTACGACGCCATGGGCCCGCGCGAAATCGTCGTCACCATGCCCGAGCGGCGTAGCGCCGACGAGCGCAAGATCGCGCTGTTCTGCGATCTGGAAAACGTGGCGCTCGGTGTGCGCGACTCCGAGATCAAGAAGTTCGACATCGAGCTGGTGCTCGAACGGCTGCTCGAAAAAGGCAAGATCATCGTCAAGAAGGCCTATGCCGATTGGGAGCGCTACAGCGACTACAAGCGGCCGTTCCATGAGGCCGCCATCGAGCTGATCGACATCCCTCAGAAGCACTACTCGGGCAAGAACAGCGCGGACATCAAGATGGTGGTCGACGCGATGGATCTCTCCTACTCCAAAGAGCACCTCGACACGTTCGTCCTCCTTTCGGGCGACAGCGATTTTTCGCCGCTGGTCTCGAAACTCAAGGAGAACAACAAGTACGTGATCGGCATCGGGGTGAAGAATTCCTCGTCGGCCCTGTTGATCGACAACTGCGACGAGTTCATCTTCTACGAAGACGTCTGGCGCGATCAGCAAAAGGCGCCCCACGTCGTCGGCGTCAACAAGAAGAGCACCGAGGCCTTCAGCCTGATGGTCGAATCGATTCAAGCCCTGCTGCGCGAAAACAAAGACGTGCTCTGGGGCTCGATGATCAAGCAGACCATGCAGCGCAAGAAGCCCGCGTTCAACGAGGGGTACTACGGCTACAGCACCTTCTCCGAGCTACTCGAAGACGCCGAGCGCAACAACGTGATCAAGCTCAAGAAGGACCAGCGTTCCGGCACCTACATCGTCACCGGGTTCTCCGGCTCGAAGCGCTGAGGATTCTTTGTGAGGGGCGGGGCCAACCCGCCCCCTTTACTCCTCGGTTCGGCGGCGTAGGCTGCGGCTGATGATCCAGGCGACCAGACCCGCGAGCAGCGCCCATTCCAGGCCGCCGAACAGAATCGAGAGGCCCAAGAGCGATTTTCCACTCGCCCCCAGGTAGGTGAGCGATACCGGAAAGCTCATCAAGATCAGCAGGTTCGACGCGCCGAAGGCACCCCAGCTACGCCAGACCCAGAGGGCGGCGAGGGTGTGGATCGCGAAACCGGCGATCGCGGCGTGACGGATCGCTTTGCTCCTTTGAGTCTCACTCATCGTTCCTCTTCCTCGACCCGCGCGGCTGCGGCAATGCGAAATCCGTAATCAGCGTAGCGTAAATGCGCCGGGATCGACGACCGCGCCGCGCAACGGCTCGCCTTGACCTGATGCCGCCAGGAACCGCCGCGCGAAGAGCGACGCGTTCCAGTCGATGGCCCCGGAGGATCGTCCACCGGCGAAATCGAATAGTAGGCGGCATCGAACCGATCGCTGCACCACTCATGGACATTCTCGCCCAGCCCGAAAAACCCGAGCGGGTGCCGGGAAGGATAGGCGTCACAGACCTCCGGTCCGTTTCCCCAGCGGGTGGCGTAGTCCGGCAGCGATTCGGGCGGATCGTTCCCCCAGGGGTAGATCACATCCCTTCCGGCGCGCGCCGCGCACTCCCTTTCGGCTTCGGTCGGCAGGCGGACCGGCTCGCCGATCCGCCGCGTGGCCCACGCGCAGAAGGCGACCGCGTCGTCCCACGACGGGCCGACCGCGGGCATGCGCGGATGGCCAAACACCGGCTCGCCCCAATACGGCGGCGCGGAGTGGTCCGTCTCGTCCAAGAAAGCCTGATAGTCGATCCGCAAGACAGGGGTTCGCGCGAGCCGGAACGGCGAGAGCCGCACCGGGTGAACCGGGTTCTCCTCGTCGCGCGGGCCGCCGCCCATCAGGAAGCTCCCGCCGGAAACGGCGATCCAGTCGGGGTCCATGGGCCGGCCCTCTCTATCGATCTAAGCTAAACCACTTCGACCCATTCGAGGTCGACCTCGCGGCCGAGGATGCGCGCGGCGATTCGGCGAAAGGAGTCGTTCAGGTCGGTGACCGCGAAGTGATGCACCGGCTCGCTCCGTCGATCGGTGAGAAGCCCCGCGGCTTCCAGCCCCGTGGCGACCGATTCGGCGATCGCCTGGGCGGAATCGACCAGGGCAATCCCCGGTCCGGCGACGCGCGCCAGAAGCGGCGCGAGCAGCGGATAGTGGGTGCAGCCGAGAACCAAGGTGTCGACCTCCCGCTCGATCAGGGGCGCCAAATAGCGCCGCGCGACCAGCTCGGCCACCTCGTCGTCGTGCCACCCTTCCTCGACCAGCGGTACGAACAGTGGGCAGGCGCGCGAAAAAACTTCCAGCTCCGGCCGCAGCCGCTGGAGTGCCCGAGGATAGGCGTCGGATCGAATCGTCGCCTCGGTCGCGAGCACGCCGATCCGGCCGTGGGTGGTAGCCGCCGCTTTTTCCGCTCCGGGTTCGATCACCCCCCAGGTCGGCAGATGGGGCGCAAGGTTCGGCAGCGCGAGAGCCGAGGCGGTATTGCAGGCGACGACCACGGCCTTGACCCCGCGCCGCTCTAGAAACTCGATGTTCTTCCGGGTGTAGCGGGTGACGGTGTCTTCGGATTTTGAGCCATACGGCAGGCGCGCCGTGTCGCCGAGGTAGAGGATCGATTCGCGCGGCAGCCTTTGGGCGAGCGCCGCCACGACCGTCAAGCCGCCGACGCCGGAGTCGAACACGCCGATCGTGTCCACGCTACGCTCGTCCTTACGGAGCCAGCAGGCTGCGGTCGGCGGCGAAGGGACGGCTGGTGTCGAGATGGCCGGCGAAGCTTTCGCGCTGGACGCCGTTCCACAGCAACGCCACGCGGGAGACTTGCTCGACGTTCAACGCGATCGAATCGACCAGCGAAAAGACCTGCTGCATCTCGGCGAGCGAGCCCCCGGCGGGCGGATCGACGAGCTTTTCCGAGCGAAGATCGACGTAGACCGTGCCGTTGGCGCCGAGCAGCACCCCGCCCACTTCGATCCCTTCCGGAAACGAAGGGCCGAGATCCTTCTGGCGCGGTCCTTCGAGCACCGCTTCGGCGATCTTGCGGATGCGGTATTTCGGATCGGGGGTCAGGTCGAGCGTCCGTCGCTCGGGCACCAGATATTCCCCGGCGCCCGGAAAGTAGAGCACGACCGTCACAGGCTGGGTTCCGGCGGGAGGTTCGTGGGTCAGATCCTCGATCACCCCGGAGATGCCCCGCTTGTCGGCACGGTTGGTGATCAGCCAGATCCCGCCGCCGACCACGACCAGGACGAGCAGGGCAAGGATGATCTTCGCCGCGCCACGGTTCATCGCCGGGCTCCCGGACGGGCTCCGGGCGGTGCGGCAACCGGGGCGGGTGGTGCGGCGGCGGGCACCTCTCCCGTAGTCGGGTCGGCGGGTTGAGCGCCGGGAGTGCCGGGAGTGCTGGGGGCCGGCCGCGCCTCGACCAGATCCTTGTAGCGGCCGATCGCCCGCACCAGCGAGGCGACGAGCTGGGCGCGGTAGCCGGGATCTTGAAGCTTCTTTTCCTCGTCCGGGTTGCTGATGAAGCCGAGCTCCACCAACACCGCCGGCATCGCGGCGCCCATCAAAACGAGAAACGGCGCCTGCTTGACCCCCCGGTCGCGGAGGTCGAGCGTCTCGTTCAGCTCCTTCTGGATCATGTTCGCCACGCGCTGGCTCTGTTCGAGATAGCGGCTTTGGGCGAGATCCCAGAGCATCAGCTGGAGATCCTGAAGCGCCGCCGGCTCGGCGTCCGCCGCGAAGCCGGAGTTACCGTTGGGACCGGCGGCGTTTTCCGCGTTGGCGGAGCTTTCGGCCCGCGGGTCGGTGGCGCGATTGGAGAGAAAATAGGTTTCCGCGCCGTGCGCCCCGGAGCCGAGCGACGAGTTGAGGTGGATCGAGATGAACAGATCCGCCTTGTTCTGATTCGCGGTCGCGGTCCGCGCATCGAAAGACACGACGTTGTCTCCCGTGCGGGTCAGCTCGGTGCGAACCCCGAGCCGCTCGGAGAGCTGGCTCGCGAGCGCCCGGGCGAGCAGGAGGGTCAGTTCCTTCTCCTGAACACCGCTCGGGCCGATCGCGCCGGTCTCCGTGCCGCCGTGTCCCGGATCGATCACGATCGTCCGAATTCCCGGCCGATCAACGGCCGGCGCCGGCGCGCTGAGCGGGGTGGCCGAAGGCCCCTGGCGATGCACGTCAAAGACGATCCGGAAGGGGTTTTCGAGCGTGTAGCTGTCGGCAGTGGCGCCGCGCAGCAGGCGGATCACCACGCGATCCGGAGTCGCCTCGACGCTCTCGACCAGGGGATCGTCGAGGGTCGAAGGCTGGGACGCGGCGATCCGGTCGCCGAGCATCCGAACCTCGATCTGCCCGGACTGCTGGTCGATCTTGTAGCGCGGCACGGCCGGAAACTGCAACACCACCGTCGTCGTCCCCTGGAGGTGTACGACGTCGATGAAGACCGGTACCTGGCGTACCTGGCGTTTGGCGATCACCAGGCGCGACGCTTCGGGCTGCCATTCGATCGCCCAGCCGCCGAGATCGCCAAAGGTCTTCCGGAGGAGATCGAGCGGCACCATCACGCCGCCCCCTCCCGGGATCACCGGTTGCGTCAGGGAGACGATCTCGGCACCCACGGGCACCACCGGACTACCGGTCGCGAGGACCACCTGGGTGTCGCCGACGTTGAGCAGGTAGCTGCCCCCTTCGCCCGGACCCAGCCGAGCGCCGAGCGCCTCGGCGATCGGCGCGAGAGCGACCAGCGGACCGGCCGGGCCGACGACCACCAGGGCGGAGATCTCGCGCCCTTCGATCGCAACCGAAGGAGTCCGCGCAGGCGCTTCCATCTGCGCACCGAGCAGGATCGGAAGGAGCAGCACGAGCGAGCGAAAAAGGAGGCGAGAGGTGAGAGGCTTCACGAACCGAAAGGATACCACCGGGGCTAGGGACTACGGCGGCCGGTACGTCGCCCACCACCGGCCGGTCGCCCGGTGCGGCGGGAAAACCTGGAAACCCCGACCCGGAACGTGGTACACCTCTCGCGGACCGCTTCTTTTCCGAGGAGACCGAAGGTATGGATATCCGGCAGTTCCGGGTGATCGTCAGGGCCAAGAGCTTCGAGCGCACCAGTCGTTTCTACGGCGAATCTTTGGCGCTGCCTCGGCTCCAATCGTGGGAGAGGGAAGACGGGCGGGGTGCGGTGTTTCAGGCCGGCTCCGGGGCGATCGAGGTGCTCGGGTCGCCGTCCGGCGTTCGATTTCAGGACGAAGGGTTCGCCTATCAGGGGCCCGACCACAAGCTGACGCTCACCCTGATCGTGCCGTCGGCGGAAAAGGCGTTTGAAGAGATCAGCTTCCGCGAGCGCAACATCCCGGGCGGCCTGCGCCGCGACGACGACGGCGCGCTGATCTTCGAGACCCACGATCCCGATGGCGTGAAGATCGTCTTCAAGCAGGCCGAAAGCTAACTTAGGGTCTCCGCAACAGGTCGAACGCGGCGGTCGCGAACAACCAGACCGACAAAAGGCCGTTGGTGGTGAAGAACGCGGCGTTCAATCGCGACAGATCGTTCGGTCGGACGATCCAATGCTGGTAGGCGAGAAGAACCAGGCAGCCGGCCCAGCCGATCCAATATCCCGTGCCGAGCCCCGGCGGGTAGAGCCGTGGCAAAAGCGCGAGCAGGGCGAGCACCCCGACGTGCAGCAAGCCGGAGATCCAGAGCGCGGGCACGACGCCGAACCGGGCGGGGATCGAAAAAAGTCCGCTTCGCCGATCGAATTCGACGTCTTGCAGGGCGTACATCACATCGAATCCGGCGGTCCAAAGGAGCACGGCGAGCGCCAAGGCGACGGGTGTAGCCCGCACGTCGCCGCGCACCGCGATCCAGGCGCCCAGCGGCGCGCCGCTCAACGCCAATCCTAGGATCAGGTGGCAGATCCAGGTGAAGCGTTTCGTGTAGGAGTAGAGGAACAAGATCCCCAAGGCGACCGGCGCGAGCGCCAGGGCGAGCGGGTTCAGGCGCCAAGCCGCCAACACCAGCAGACCGCAGCTCCCGGCGATGAACAGCGAGACGAAACCGTGGGTGACCAGCCCCGCGGGGAGCGCGCGGCCCGCGGTGCGGGGATTGGCCGCGTCGATCCGTGCGTCGATCAGCCGGTTCCAGCCCATCGCGGCGCTCCGGGCACCGATCATCGCCACGGCGATCCAGCCGACCGTCCCCCACGACGGCCACCCCTCGGCGGCGAGAACCATGCCGAGCAGGGCGAACGGCAAGGCGAACAAAGTGTGCTCAATCTTGATCATCTCGAGCACGACGCGCAGTTGGCGGAGGGGATTGCGGTTCATCGCGGGTGGATCTTAGCGGGCTTAGCGGGCCTTAAGAAGCCGGGCCAACCGCCGTTGCGGGCCTTGAGCTAAAATGCCCGGCGTGACCGACCCGAACGAGATCTTCTCCCCTCTTCGCTGGCGCGACGGAGCGCTGGAACTGCTCGAACAGACCCTTCTGCCGAAGGAGGAGACGTGGCTCCGCTGCGACACCCCGGCCAAGGTGGCGGATGCGATCTATCGTCTGGCGATTCGCGGCGCACCGGCGATCGGTGTGGCGGCGGCCTATGGCCTCGCCCTGGCGGTCGCTCCGGCGCGCGGCGAGCCTGACGCGGAGGAGCGATTCGCCGCCGCCGCCGAGCTTCTCGGCGCCACCCGGCCCACGGCGGTCAACCTACGCTGGGCGCTCGATCGCGGTCGTGCCCGCTTCGCCGAGAGCGCCGGCCGGCCGGCCGTGGAGCGGGCCGCCGATCTCGTCGCCTGGGCCGAGGCTCTGCACGCCGCCGACATCACCGCCAACCTGCGCATGGGAGAATTCGGCGCGACGCTGTTTGCCGAGGGCGATCGGGTGCTCACTCATTGCAACACCGGCTCGCTCGCGACCGCCGGCTATGGCACGGCGCTGGGCGTGATCCAGTCCGCCTGGCGGCAGGGCAAAGTGTCGAAGGTCTGGGTGGACGAGACCCGCCCGCTGCTCCAGGGCGCGCGGCTTACCACCTGGGAGCTTAAGCGGCTGGGCATCCCGCACACCCTCGCGACCGATTCGAGCGCCGCCACCCTGTTGTCGAAAGGCATGGTTGAGCGTGTCATCGTCGGGGCCGACCGGATCGCGGCCAACGGCGATGCCGCCAACAAGATCGGCACCTATCCGCTGGCCGTCCTCGCGGCGCGCCATGGAGTTCCCTTCTACGTTGCGGCACCCCTCTCGACGATCGACCGATCGACCGCCACCGGCGAGGGACTTCCGATCGAGCGGCGCAACGAAAACGAGGTGACCGAGGTCTTCGGCACCCACATCGCGCCGGAAGGCACCGAGGCAATCAACTTCGCCTTCGACGTGACCCCCGCCGAGTTGATCCGTGCCATCGTCACCGACGCCGGAGTGCTCGAGGCGCCGTACGAAGAGAGCATCGCGCGGGCGTTCGCCGCCGCCGGGTAATGGGTCACGAGATCCCCCGAGCGGGGGCTCGAACCGCCATGTAGGAGGGTGTACCTCAGCCTCCGGGCCGGCGCGCAGTCCCCGAGAGCGCCGCTTCGAGCGCCGCACGGTCCCCCGGGTGCAGCATTCCCCAGCCTTTAAGCCGCGACAGCGCCTCGTCGAGCAGCGGCTTCCCTTGGCCGCTGTCGCCCGAGAGGATTAGCGCCCGTCCCAACTCGGCCCGTGCTTCGGCGATCTTAGCGCTCGCCGGTTCGAGCAGCTCGCCGCGGATGGCCAGCGCCTCGCGGGAGTATTCGGCGGCCGTTTTCGCCTCGCTGCCGGAGGCGGCCATTCGCGCCGCAAGAAGTAGCGCTGTGGCGATCTCGTCGTGGCTCCGCGGCAAGTGGGCTCGAAGCTCGGCGAGCGCGCGGGTGGCCTCTGCCCGCCCGGCCTCCTGCTCGCCGCTACGCCAGAGGACCATCGCCCGCTGGGCCGAAAAGGTCGGCCAGAGTTCGCGGGCGATACCGCTCGCCGGGAGCCGGGCGAGAACCTCGTCAAAGATCGCGAGCGCTTCGCCATAGCGCCCGCGCAGCTCGACCACCCGGGCGACGTTTCTCAAGGTTCGGACCGATTCGGTGTGGTCCGGGCCGAGCACGATGCTGCGCAGGCGATGGCTTTCGCGCAACGCTTTTTCGGCTTGAGGATAGTCGCCGAGGATCGCGAGCGTGACTCCGATGTTGTTCCAGCCGTTGGCGACCGGTCCCGCATTGGGACCGAGCAGCCGGCGGTGGACGCCGATCAGCCGCCGCATCAAGGCGAGCTTTTCGGCCGAATCTTCCGTCGCTTGGGTTAAGTTGTTGAGCACCGTGAGGGTGCGCAAGTCGTTCTCGCCCGCCTCGCGCCGGAGGATCTTCTCGGCCTCGCGCCAGGCCTCGCGTGCCGAGCGAAGATCCCGGCGCCGGAACTCCAGGTTGCCCAGGGCGTCCAAGCTTGCGGCGACCTCGATGGGGCGCGGAGGATCGAGCCCCCGGCGTAACGCTAGCGCCCGCTCGGCGAGTGCCCTCCCGTCTTGCCCGGGCGGCACGGCCAGGGCGAGCTGGCCAAGCGCCTCCGCCAGTTCAGGCCGGCGCTCGGCCCCGGCAGCTTCCAGTTTGGCAATGAGGGGGCGCAGCAACGCCTGGGCCGCCCCGTGGTCGTCCATCCGCTCAAGCGCTTCCGTGTAAGCCAGCTCAAGGGCCAGGCGATCGGGGTCCAAGGGATCGACCCCGGCGGCCCGCGCGATGTCGCGCGCTCGCGCGAAGAGGGCCTTGCCCTCGGCTAGCTCGCTCCGCTCGATGCGGATTCGGCCGAGCGTGGCGAACATCCGCTGGCGCACGGCGGGAGAATCGGACATCGCCTCCACGCGCTCTGCGCCGCGGCTCAGCAGATCGGTGATCGAGATGTCGCCCACCCCCGCGCCGGTATTGGGTGACGTGGCGCTGAACAGCTCGGAGAGAAGGCCGACCACCGCGGTGGACTGCTTTTCGAGGGCGCTCGCGCGATCGCGCTCCCGGGCCACCCGCATCGACTGAAAAAGCGTCGCGACCGACAGGACCGCCAGGCCGATTGCGGCGACGCTCGTCGCGGTCACCCCCACGCGATGCCTCCCCGCGAAGCGCTGCATCCGGTAGCCGAGCGAATCCGGCCGCGCGGCGACAGGGCGACCTTCGAGCAGTCGCTCCAGGTCGTCGGCGAATGCCGCGGCCGAGGCGTAGCGGCGCTCGGGCTCTACGGCGAGCGCTCGGGTAGTGACCACCTCGAAATCTCCGCTCAGCTCTCTCCCCAGCCGGCGCGCCGTGGTCGACCGCGCCCGGACGAGCGCCTCAATGGCGGATCGTGCCGGCTTGTCGTTGCCCTGCGGCAGCGCCCGGCTCGGCCGGGTGAGCCCCTGCTCGCGGATCTCGCGCTCGATTTCCCGCGGGGTCCGCCCTCGCCGCTCGAACGGCAGGCGGCCGGTGGCGAGCTCATACAGCAGCACGCCCAGCCCCCAGACGTCCGTGGCGGTCGAGGCGGCCTCGCCGCGTAACTGCTCGGGGGCGGCACGGTTCGGGGTCATCGGGGCCGGCGCCTGGCGGGTGAGGTCGATTTCGTCACCCTCCTCGGGCTCGCCCAGAACCTTGGCGATGCCGAAATCGAGCAGCCGGACCGCTCCTTCCGCGTCGACCAGGATGTTGGAGGGCTTGATATCGCGGTGGACGACAAGCCGGGCATGAGCCGCCTCGACGGCCCGGCAGCAGGCGACCACCAGCCGGATCCGCGCGGCCAGCGAAAGTCGCTGCCGGTCGGCGTACGTCGTGATCGGCTCTCCCTCAATGTATTGGAGCGCAAGAAAGGGCCGGCCGTCCGGGGCCACGCCGACGTCGATCAGCGGCACGATTGCCGGATGGGCGAGCCGCGCCTGGATTCGGCATTCGCGATGGAATCGCTCGACCGCTTGGGCTCCGCCAAGCTCGGCGCGCAGCAGTTTGAGCGCCACCTGCTGGTTGAACCCGTCTCGGCCGCGGATCGCGAGGTAGACCTCTCCCATCCCGCCGCGGCCGAGCGCCCGGACCACCTCGTAGGGACCGATCACGGTGCCTGGCGTGAGCGGCGCCGATTCCGCAAACGATCCCGCCGTTCCGGACGAAGCGCCGAACCGGCGTTCGATCTCCAGCTCTGCTTCGGGATGGTCGGCTTCCAACATCGCTCGCAACTCGCCGGCCGCTGCCGGGTCGCGCTCCTCGATCGCGGAGAGCCGCAATTGCCTTTCGGCGGGTTCGAGATCGAGCAGCTCGTCGAACGACGCGAACAATCGCGGCAATCGAAGCGAGGCCGGAGGGTCGGTCGGCAGGGTCATCGGCGGAGGCCTCTTCTCTCCATGGCGACATTCGAGCTCGAACGAAGACAGTCTCTTTCAGCGCTCACCGAGTTCGCGCCCGACGAGTACCCGCAGCCATGCCCGGGCGGCCTGCCAATCCCGAGCCACGGTCCGTACGGAAACGCCCTCGGCTTCGGCGATCTCTTCGAGTTCCAGCCCGCCGAACAGCCGCTGCTCGAAGACCCGTGCCGCCCGCGGGTGGGCCGCTTCGAGTTTCGCCAGGGCGTCTTCGAGCGCCAGGGTTTCATCGACCGCCCGCTCGGAGAGGAGATAAAGGGCTTCCTCGAACGGGGCCGCCGCCTCGCCGCCGCCCCGCTTGTCGCGCCGCCGGGAGCGCGCATGGTCGACCAGGATGCGCCGCATCGTGTTGGACGCCGCGGCGAAAAAAGCCGGCCGATCCTCTGGTTTGAGGCCATGTTGGGTGGCGAGCTTCAAGTACGACTCGTGAACGAGCGCCGTGGTGTCCAAGGTGTGATCGGGGCGCTCGCCGCGCAGGCGGGCTCGCGCCAGCCGTCTCAGCTCGTCGTAGAGCAGCGGAACCAGCCGATCGAGGGCGCCCGCTTCTCCTTGGCGGAGCGCTACGAGGCCGCGCGTGATCTCGCCCGCAGGTTGGGCCGGCAAGCCCAGTTTGGGGGAATCGAGATCGGAGTGTCCGATGCCGGAAGGCTTCGTCGCCATAGAGGTAAGAAACACCGAACCGGCGTAGCCGGACCCAACGATTTGAGGCTCTAGGAGGATCGTAACATGCAGACCCGCCGCAGCTTTATCGCTCTCGCCGCCGTCTGTGCCCTGATCGGCAGCGCAGCTCTTGCGAAAGATTTTCGTACCGCCTTCGTCCGCGTCGTGCCGGAGACCGACTGGCGACCCGAGAAAGGAAAGGGCATCGCGATCGAGGTGGTCAACGCCGCCTCTCACGAGGACTCCGGCGCGTTCGCCACGGCGCTCACCGCCGAGATGACCGAGCAGCTCGGGCGCGTCCTCGGCTACACGATCGACCCGAAATCATCGACCAAGATGAAGCTCACCGTCGCCGAGTTCGATCCCGGCAACGCCGGCCTGCGCTTGGGTCTTGGGTTCGGCGGCAAGGCCTATGTTGGTGGAACGATCGATGTAATGGAGGAAGACAAGCCGATCGGCTCGCTCCTCTACTCCTACCGCCCCAACCTCTCCGGCGCGGCGGCGATGGCACGGGAAGCCGCTTCCGCCCTCGCCCTCAAGCTCTCGAACGGCGAGCGCGACAAGGAGCTTCACCCGGTTAAGGGCAAGAAGGGCTGATCGAAAAGAAGCGGCGGTGAAAAGAAGATTGACGGGGTAATGGGATCGCATTACCATGCTGATGCCTTCCCTAGCCCCGGAGATCGCTATGGCCGCAATCCTTGAAGTCGAATCCACACTCACCGACCGCTACCAGACCACGGTGCCAGAAACGGTTCGTCGCGCCCTGCGCCTGGAGAAGCGCGGCAAGATTCATTACACCATTCGTCCTGGCGGCGAGGTTGTGCTCTCCCGCGCAGAGGCCCCGCAAGACGATCCGGTACTGGGTCAGTTTTTGGACTTTCTGGCGCGCGATATCGCCAGCCACCCAGAGCGCCTTCAGGCTATTGACGACAACCTTCTCTCGCGCATCCATTCCCTGGTAGGCGACATGGACGTCGATCTTGAGGCGCCCCTGTCGGCGGATGATGAATGAGCCCGGGCAAGCCCGCGCCGCTGGTTATCCACGGCTGGACGATTTTTGCCCATCCTCTCTTCCTTGATCAGCTCGAGTCCTTGATGCGACAAGTTGAGGCCCTCCAACTGAAATATCCCGCAACCTACAACCAGAAGAATGCGACCAAGCGCCTGATCGCCATCGCCAAACTGGCGTTTGACTCGATCCCGGAAAACCCGTCACGGGCGGAGTACCGGCAGGGCGGTACCTTGGGCGGCGACCGCAAGCATTGGCTCCGCGCCAAATTTTTCCAGCAGTACCGCTTGTTTTTCCGCTACCACGCGCCGAGCAAGGTGATCGTTCTGGCTTGGGTAAACGACGAGAAGACGAAGCGCGCCTACGAGAGCAGCGACGACGCGTATCGAGTATTTCGCAAGATGTTGGAGAGCGGCCATCCGCCTGATGATTGGGATCTGCTGCTCCGCGAGGCCAAAGCAACCACCGCGCGGCTACAAGCCAACACCGAAGCGATCCGAAAGGCGCAACGATGAACCAGCGCCCATCAGAATCCATGATGAGAGAACGGTCTTTCAGGTCCAACCTTCGGCAAAGAGGAAGAATGGTGGAGGCGGTGGGAGTCGAACCCACGTCCGGAAAACGCGTCGCGGTGGCATCTACGTGCGTAGCCCTCACTTCTTTTTCACCGCCGCGCTTCGAGTGAAGGCGCCGCGCGCGGCAGTTATCCTCGCTAGTATCTGGGTCCGTCGCGAGGCCTCCGGACCCATTGACCCGCATTATCGGCGTCTTTAGAGGTGCAGCGGGTCAGAGCCCCTCTATTGACGTCACAGCCGTTTAGGCCGCGAGAGCGAAGTTGTCGTTCGCAGTTAAAAAATCGATTTTACGAGTCGACCTCGACACGCAACCCCCGCACCGCTTTGTTCCCCGTCGAAACCGGTACGCCCCCAGTTTCATGGTGCTGCTTTTTCTTCCTCTGGCAAAGAACCCCCCGACGCTCTTTGATTCCAAGCGGCGGGCACAGAGGATAACAGACCTGGCGCTGCGCGGATTCCCTGGGCTTCCAGCGGTTCAATCGGCCGCTGGGGCGTCCTTTTGAGCGAGTAGCTCGATCGTGCGCAGAAAGTCGGCCGGGCGCGAGGTTCGCAGGCGCGAGACCACCAAGAACCAGCCCGAGAGCGCGAGGATTGCGCCAAACGGGGCGATCGGTACGAGGTCCGGGAAAAACGGCCACAGGAAGGAGACGATTCCACCGGCCGCCGAAACCAGCAGGACGACCACCGCGGAAGCCTGAACCCGCCAGTGCGAGCGGATCTCGTGGAGGGTCAAGCGGGTGCCGCCGTCGGTCGCCTGGGTGGAGACTTCCGCCTCGACCAGGCCCTGGCGGAGCCCGGCGCGAACCGGCAGAGCGACGTGCGCCCGCCCCGCTTCGAGCTCATGCTCCGCGCCCCACTCCTCGGCCGCCCGCTCGACGAGGGCGAGCGCCTGCTCGACCGGCCGATCGACCTCAACCCAGGTTTCTTCGACCGCCGCCACCTCAGGCCGCCTCTTCGAACATCTCGGCGAAGAAGTCTTCGACCGCACAGAGGAAGCTCGGTACGTCGGGCAGCTGGTTGATCTCCTGGCGCAGCTTGCGGCCGTTCGGCAGGCCGTGGGTGTACCAACCGGTGAACTTGCGCAGCTTGTGGAGCGCCCAGGTGCCACCCTCGCGCTCGGCCACCATGCGGAAGTGCCCGAGGATCAGGTCGCGCCGGTCGGGCAGCGTCGGCTCTTGGAAGCGCCCGCCGCTCATCCGCGCGGCGATCTGACGAAAGAGCCACGGGTTCTTGGTGGCACCCCGGCCGACCATCACGCCGTCGCAGCCGGTTTCGGCCATCATCCGCAGGGCGTCCTCCGGCTCGGTCACGTCGCCGTTGCCGATCACCGGGATCGACAGTGCCTCTTTGAGCCGCGCGAGATGGCTCCAATCCGCCTCGCCGGAAAACATCTGCCGGGCCGTCCGGGCATGCATCGCGACCGCGGCGACTCCGTTGGCCTCGCACATCCGGCCGAGGTCGAGGTAGCTTCGCCTCGCGTCGTCGAGACCGAGTCGAAACTTGACGGTCAACGGGATCGAAATCGCCTTGCGCACGGAGGAGATGATGTCCTCCGCCAGAGCCAGATCGCCCATCAGCGCCGCGCCGGCACACCCTTTAAGCACCTTGTTGGCGGGGCAGCCCATGTTGATGTCGCAGATGTCGGCGCCCAGCTCTTCGACCACCAGGGCCGCCTCGCGCATCGTCTCGGCGTCCGAGCCATAGATCTGGATCGCGAGCGGACGCTCCTCCTCGCTGAAATGCATCAGCTCGCGCGTTCGCGGGTTGCCGTTGACGATCGCCTTGGACGACACGAACTCCATCGATACGACGCCGATGCCGCCGATCCTTCGGACGATCAGCCGAAAATCGCGATCGGTCACCCCGGCCATCGGCGCAAGCCAAAGGGGAGGGTCGACGCGAACGTGGTCGAGAAATACAGGTGCCGCCATGCCGCTGATTTTACCCGGGCTATGTGAACTTCTCCTAACCGCAGGAAGCTCCCGGTCGCCGTGGGCCAAGGCGAACCGCCATCGGCTCTCGCTCTACTTCTGCAAAGCCTCCAAATAGGTGACCAGATCCTCGATCTTCTTCCGCACGTCTTCGTCCTGCGCCGCATCGCTTCCCGAAACCTGAAAGGAGGCGCCCCAAACCGGCATGTCGGAAGGGCCATGGGCAACAGGCGCGAGGCGGCCGTCGATCTTGGCGGCAATTTCTTCGCGCGGGAACGAGCCGTCCTTCGCCCGTAGGTGCGTCAGGTCGGCCGGTCGGGACCGCAACTCCTTGGCGAGCGGCCCGTCGCCTTGAGCCTCGGCGCCGTGGCAGCTGCGGCAGTAGATGCGGAAGGAGACCTTCCCGCGGGCCAGGCGCACCGAAGCCGGCTCCTGGGTCTCCTGCGCCTCGGAGGGCAGAACGGTGGCGGCCGCGAGCAGGATCGGGATCGCGATGATCGAAAGGAGCGAAGCGATCAAGACAACCGGAGAGCGGGTCATGGCGGGATCCTCTTGAAATCCGTAGGTCGAGACTCTTGCGGTAACCCTAGTGACTTAAGCCGCTCAAAACGCCGTCCCTCGGGGTGGAACGCCACACCCCGAGGGGTAGGGCGCCTCGGGATGCCCGAGCACGAAAGCTCGACCTGGCGCTCCGTTTGCGCGCAGAATCACCCTTGATGACGATCGAAGATCTCGGCTGGACCCGTGAACTCGCGGAAAAATTCGCGGAACACGAGGCGAAAGGATGCCTGCCTGGGCGGGTGATCGCCCAGCGCGGCATGCTGGTCGTCGCCACCGAGCGCGGCGAGGTTCTCGCGACGAGTTCCGGCCGAATGCGCCACGACGCCACGAGCGCGGGCGAGCTGCCGACCGTTGGAGACTGGGTGGCGATCCAAGTGCCGCCGGGGGGAAAGCAGGGGCGCATTCAGGCGGTTTTGCCGAGGACGAGCGCTTTTTCCCGCAAGGCGGCCGGCCGGCGTACGCAAGACCAGGTAGTGGCGGCAAACGTCGACGTGATCTTCCTGCTCTGCGGCCTCGACAACGATTTCAATCTCCGCCGGATCGAGCGCTATCTCGCCGCGGCGTGGGAGAGCGGCGCCAAGCCGGTCCTCCTGCTCAACAAGGCGGATCTGTGCGAAGACCCGGAGGCGCGGCTCGCCGAGGTCGAGGCCATCGCGTTCGGCGCCCCGGTCCACCTGCTCTCGGCAAAGCAAGGCGAAGGGGTCGACGCGATCGCACCCTACCTCGCGCGGGGGGTGACCGTGGCACTGCTCGGCTCCTCTGGGGTCGGCAAATCCACCCTCATCAACCGCCTCCTCGGTCACGACGCCCAGGCCACGCTCGAAGTTCGAGGAGGAGACGATCGAGGCCGCCACACCACGACCCACCGCGAAATCTTCTTCGCGCCGAGTGGCGCCCTGGTGATCGACACCCCGGGCATGCGCGAAATCCAGCTCTGGGATTCTGAAGAAGGAACCGGCGCGGCCTTCTCCGACATTGAGGAACTCGCCGCCTCCTGCGCCTTTGGCGACTGCGCCCACGAAAGCGAGCCGGACTGCGCCGTCCGCGAAGCCGCCGAGCGGGGCGATCTCTCCCCCGAGCGCCTGGACAACTGGCGCAAGCTGCAAAAAGAGGCCGAGAGCCTGCGGAACCGAACCGACGCCCTGGCGCGGCGGAAGGACAAAGGGAAGGTCAAAGCGATCGAAAAGTCGCTCCGCGAGCAGTACAAGCTGCGGGAGCGATAGGGAGCGCGAGAGGTCCAAACCGGGCAAACACCTTGAAAATTGCTAACACCACCGTTAAGATTTCAAGGTAAACCAGCGCAAATCGGCCGTAACCGTCACCCCCAGGCGACAATTCGATCGCCTGCCCCCCTCCCTCAATCCATCCGTAATACCGCCAGAAACGCCTCCTGCGGAATGTCGACCCGGCCGACACGCTTCATGCGCTTTTTGCCTTCTTTTTGCTTCTCGATCAGCTTGCGCTTGCGGGAGATGTCGCCGCCGTAGCATTTCGCGATGACGTTTTTAGAGACCGCCCGCACGGTTTCGCGCGAGATGACGCGGGAGCCGATGGCGGCTTGGAGGACGACCTCGAACATCTGGCGGGGGATCAGATCCTTCATCTTCTCGATGAGCTGGCGGCCGCGGGGGTAGGCCTTCTCGCGGTGGATGATCAGCGAGAGCGCGTCGATGGCTTCGCCGTTCACCAGGACGTCGAGCTTCACCAGATCGCTGCGGCGATAGCCGATCAGCTGGTAATCGAAGCTCGCGTAGCCGCGCGAACAGGACTTCAACCGGTCGTAGAAATCGAGAATCACCTCGCCGAGAGGAAAGTCGTATTGGATCAGCACACGGTCGGTGGATAGATACTGAAGGCTCTTCTGCTCGCCGCGTCGGTCTTCGGCGAGCTGGAGGATCGCCCCGACGTACTCGGAGCGGGAGACGATCGTCGACGTGATGTAGGGCTCTTCGAGGTAGTCGAGCTTGCTCGGATCGGGGAGCTTAGCCGGGCTGTCGACCTCGAACTCTTTGCCGTCGGTGGTCTTTGCGCGGTAGCGCACGCCCGGGGCGCTGGTGATCAGGTCGAGATCGAACTCCCGTTCCAGGCGCGATTGGATGATCTCCATGTGCAACAGACCGAGAAAGCCGCAGCGGAACCCGAAGCCGAGCGCGCCGGAGCTTTCCGGCTCGAAGCTGAACGAGGCGTCGTTCAAGCGCAGTTTGTCTACCGCATCGCGTAAGCTCTCGTAGTCGTCCGCCGAGACCGGGTACAGGCCGGCGAAAACCACGGGTTTCACTTCCTGGAAACCGGGAAACGCTTCGGCCGTCGGCCGGTCGGAATGGGTGACGGTGTCGCCGATTTGCGCCTGGATCAGATCTTTGATCCCAGCGTAGAAGAAGCCGACCTCGCCCACCGAGAGCGAGGTGACCCCCGCGGCTTTCGGGCTGAAGATCCCCATCTCGTCGACCGAATAGACCCGCTTGCTCGCCATCAGCTGGATCTTTTCGCCTTTTTTGAGCGTACCGTCGATCACCCGGATCATGCAGGCGACCCCCCGGTACGGGTCGTACCAGGAATCGAACAGCAGCGCCTTGAGGGGTCCGTCCGGATTTCCCGCGGGCGCCGGGATGTCGCGCACCACCCGTTCCAGCACGTCTTCGATGCCGATTCCGGCTTTCGCCGAAGCGAGCACCGCGTCGTTGGCGTCGATCCCGATGACGTTTTCGATCTGTTCCTTGATCCGCTCCGGGTCGGCGGCAGGCAGGTCGATCTTGTTGATCACCGGCACGATCGCCAGTTCCGCATCGACCGCGAGATAGGCGTTGGCGAGCGTCTGGGCCTCCACCCCCTGTACGGCATCGACCACCAGAATCGCGCCCTCGCAGGCGGCGAGGCTGCGCGAGACCTCGTAGGCGAAATCGACGTGGCCGGGGGTGTCGATCAGGTTGAACTGATAGGTCTCGCCGTCGGCGGCCTTGAAGTAGAGCCGCACGGCACGCGCCTTGATCGTGATGCCCCGCTCGCGCTCCAGGTCCATGTCATCCAGCAGTTGCGCGACCATGTCGCGCGAGGAGACCGAACCGGTCTTTTCAAGAATCCGGTCGGCGAGCGTCGACTTGCCGTGGTCGATGTGGGCGACGATCGAAAAGTTGCGGATGCGTTCGTGGGGAAACATGGGGCTCTTAGCTCCTGAGTGCCGGTGTCGGCGTCGGGCCGGGGAGCATACCCGACCCCTAGAAATTCGCCGACTGCGCCTCGTGACTCTCCTGGACCCAGGGATTTCATGGTTTTTCTCACAACAACCTTGACAAGGAGAGAGACGGAAGAGTACGGTGCCCCCATGGACGACCTCCACGGACCAGGGCTTGGCGCGAGCCAGCGGACGCTGCTCGAGCTTTTAAAGCGGCGCGGCGAGGTCACTCTGGCCGAGGTCGAGACCGGGATGGAGGTGGCGCGCGAGACGGTGAGAAGCCATCTCGAATCGCTCACCGCCCAACGCCTGATCGAACGAGCCGGTGTGCGCCGGCAGGGCCCGGGTCGCCCGCAAGTGGTCTATCGGCTGAGCGCCCAGGGTGAAGCGCTCTTTCCGCGCCGCGAGGGCGAAATGCTCGCCGAGCTTGCCCGCTACCTTCTCCAGGGCGAGCACCCGGAGCTTCTTGAGGAGTTCTTCGCGGCGCGCACCAACCTCAAGCGAGAGCGCCTCGCGCATCGCTTGAAAGGACTTGAGACGGGCGAGCGTCTGGACGAGATCGCGCGCTCGCTGTCGACGGAAGGCTACCTTGCCGAAGCGGAACCTAAGGACGGGGAGCCGTTCCGGCTTCGTCTCTGCCACTGCCCGCTGCGCGAGTTGGTCGCCGTCACCCACCTTCCCTGCCGAGCCGAGAGGAAGCTCGCCGAAGAGCTGCTGGGAAGACCGCTCGATCGCATTCAGTTCATGCCGGACGGCGATGCCTTTTGCACCTACGCCATCGCGAACTCACCGCAGGGCGACCGGGCGCACCCTGCGGCCAACGGCCGATCCATTCGATCGACCTGATGGACCCTGAGAGAAAGGAACTTGATCCCTATGGACCTCGACATCACTCCCCAATCGCGGGTCGGCGAAATCGCCGCCCGCCATCCCCTTGCCACCCGCGTTTTCGCTCGGCACGGCATTGACTTCTGCTGCGGCGGGGGACGCTCGCTGGCCGAGATTTGCGAGCGAGGTGGTTTCACCCCAGAGGCTCTGGTGGCCGAAATCCACGAATCCCTCGCCGCCACCTCTGCCCCCGGCGAGAACTGGAACGAGGCCTCCCCCGAGGATCTGGTGCGGCACATCCTGAGCGCCTACCACGCCCCTCTTCGCGAGGAGCTTCCGCGTCTCGAAGCGATGGTTCGCAAGGTCGCCCGGGTCCACGGCGAGCGCGAGCCGGTCCGTCTTCCCGCACTCCAGACGGCGTACCTGGCACTCCAAGCCGAACTCGCGCAGCACATGGACCGCGAGGAGGCCGAACTCTTCCCGCCGATCCTCGAACGCGGCGCCGAAGCCGGCCCGGCCGTCGCCGCGTTCCGCGACGACCATACCGAGGTGGGAGCCCGGCTGGTGGAAATTCGCGGCCTGACCGACGACTTCCGGCTTCCGGACGGCGCCTGCAACACCTGGAGTGCGCTCTGGCACGGACTGGAAGCGCTCGAAACGGATCTGCATCACCACATTCATCTCGAGAACAACGTACTTTTTCCCCGGCTTGCTGCTGCCTGAGCGTCTTCGGGAGAGAAAGGGAGAGGGGTCCGAGTGAACCAACCGATCCGACGATTGGGCATCGCCCCTGAGGCTCGCCGAGCCGGGGCCTGGGGGCTTTTGGTCACGGGCTTGGTGGGAGCCGCCATCGTCGGCGGCTCCAGGAATCTGGCGCATTTCGATGCCGCGCTGGTGGCCTATACCTTCTCGATCCTCTTTGCGACCTTCGGGATCACCTACCGCTACGCGATGTGGTTGGAGCGGCCCCCCACGGCGCTCTACTGGCGGCGAGGGTGGCAGGTCGTCTTCCGCCGCGGCTCCGGCGAGCGGCGCTTGCGCAACTTTGGTCACGGTCTCCTGCATGCCGTTTCCGACATCGCGCTCAACCGCTTCATCTGGGCGCGCGGCCGGCTTCGCGGACTCACGCACCTGTTGATTCTCTGGGGCTGCCTGCTCGCCGTCGCGATTACCTTTCCCCTCGTCTTTGGCTGGTTCATGTTTGAGTCGGTGCCGGGAAGCCCAGAAACCTACCGCGTCTTCGCTCTCGGCTTGCCGGTGTTCACCTTTCCCAGCGGGTCACTCTTCGGCTTTCTGATTTTTCACGGTCTGGTCTGGGCATCCTTCCTGGTGATCGCCGGTGTGATGCTCGCCATGCGCCGCCGGATGCGTGACGAGGGGGCGGCGGCGCTACAGAGTTTTACCGAGGATTTTCTCCCTCTGTTCCTACTCTTCGCGGTCAGCCTGACCGGCCTCATGCTCACCGCGAGCTATACGTGGATGCACGGATACGCCTACGACTTCCTGGCCATTCTCCACGCGGTGACGGTGATCTTCACCTTTCTCTGGCTGCCGTTCGGCAAGTTCTTCCATATCTTCCAGCGTCCGGCGCAGCTCGCGGTGCGCTTCTACAAAGAGGTCGGCCGCGACGAGGAAGCAGCGATCTGCCGCCGCTGTGGCCACGGCTTCACGTCGAAGATGCATGTCGAGGATCTGATCGAGGTCGAGCGGCGTCTCGGCTTCGATTACTCCCTCGCGGGATCTGTCGGCCACTATCAATGGGTCTGCCCCCCGTGCCGGCGGGCGTTGCTGGCCACCGCACAGGGTTTCGCCTGGAGCGGCGTGCGCGGCGGTGTGCTGGTGGCGCCTGGGGCGGCGCCGAGTTACGTCAATCCCGGCCTTGGCGAAGGGCCGCTCGGCACGGATGATGCGGAGAACTTCCATGGCTAGGCTGGTAGCTTTAGATCCGCCGGCCGACGATCCGTTCGGCCCGCACGCGGCCTACTCGAGCGGTACGCGCCTCGATACCGGCGTCGTGCCCGACCGGATCGTCGATACGCACTGCTGCTTCTGCGGCCAGCAATGCGGCATCCGCCTCAAAGTCAAGGATGAGGAGGTGGTCGGCTTCGAGCCGCGGTACGACTTCCCGTTCAATCGCGGCATGCTCTGTCCGAAAGGGATCAAGCGCTACCTGCAAGGCGCCCATCCCGATCGCCTGCTCACCGCGTACGAATGCGACGAAAGATCGCCGGGCGGCTTCCGATCGATCGCCTACGGGCAGGCGATCGAACGGACGGCTGGCGAAATCCGGCGCATTCAGGAGCGCTACGGCCGCGATGCCATGGCGGTCCTCTCGGGCGCCTCCCTGACCACGGAGAAGGCCTATCTCGTCGGCAAGTTCGCCCATATGGCGCTCGGCACGTCGAACATCGACTACAACGGGCGTCTCTGCATGGTGTCGGCGGGCGCAGGGAACAGCAAGGCGTTCGGTGTCGACCGTGCCGCGAACCCCTGGTCGGACATCCTCGGCGCCGAGCTGATCTGGATCTCGGGGGCCAACGTCGCCGAATGCGCACCGATCACCACGGACTACATCTGGCAGGCCCGCGAGCGCGGTGCGAAAGTGATCGTCGTCGATCCGCGCCTGACGCCGATCGCTCGCACCTGCGACCTGTTCCTCCCGATCAAGCCGGGCCGAGATGTCGCGCTCTTCAACGGCATCTTGCACCTGATGATCGAGAACGGCTGGGTCGACCGCGAGTTCGTAGCGCATCAGACCATCGGCTTCGACGAGCTGGCCCGCCACGTCGCCGAGTGGACGCCGGAAAGGACCGCCTCGGTCACCGGCATCACCGAGTCGGCGATTCGTCAGGCCGCGGAGTGGTGGGGAACGGCGAAAACCAGCTTTCTGATGCATGCCCGCGGCATCGAGCACTCGAGCCACGGGGTGCAGAACGTGCTCGGCGCGATCAATATGGTGCTGGCCTCGGGACGGATCGGCAGGGAGTTCTGCGGCTACGCCACGATCACCGGCCAGGGCAACGGGCAGGGAGGACGTGAGCACGGTCAAAAGTGCGATCAACTCCCGGGCGGACGCAAGCTTGCCGATCCGGAGGCTCGCTCCTACATCGCCGGCGTTTGGGGAATGCCGGTCGAAGACATGCCACAGCCTGGCGTCGATGCCTACGAGATCTTTCGCCGCATCGAGCGCGGCGAGATCAAGGGGCTCCTCTCGCTCTGCTTCAACCCCGTCGTATCTCTGCCGGACAGCGACTTCGTCCGGGAGATGCTGGGCAAGCTCGACTTCTTCGTGGCCATCGACTTTTTCCTGAACGAAACGGCGCGCTATGCCGACATCGTCCTTCCCGGCTCGCTGCACGAGGAGGATGAGGGTACGGTGACGACCACCGAAGGGCGGGTGATCAAGATCAATAAGGCGATCGCCTGCCCGGGCGAGGCGCGCGAAGACTGGCGGATCATTCAGGATCTTGCCCGCGCGATCGATCGAGAGCACGGGTTCACGTTTGACGGGCCGCGCGCCATCTTCGAGGAGCTCCGCGTCGCCTCCAAAGGGGGCATCGCCGATTACTCGGGGATCACCTGGGAAAAAATCGAGCGCCAGCAGGGGGTCTTTTGGCCCTGTCCGAGCGCGGACCATGCCGGCACGCCTCGCCTTTTCGAGCCGGAGTCGTGGAACGTCGTCGCCCAGGGCAAGGGCCCGTTTTACTTTCCCGACGGGAAGGCACGATTCAACGCCGCAACCTATGCGCCGCCGACCGAGGAAATCGACGAAGAGTTTCCGATCATCCTCACCACCGGCCGCCTGGTCGGCCAGTTCTTGTCGGGCACGCAGACGCGACGGATCGGCCCGCTGCTCGACATGGATCCCGAGCCGTTCATCGAGGTCCATCCTCGACTCGCCGAGAAGCTCTCGATCGGCGATGGCACATGGGCGACGGCCGAGACGCGGCGCGGCCGTCTGACGCTCAAGGCGCGGGTCGTCGCCACCATTCGGCCCGATACGATTTTCGTGCCCTATCATTGGCCGGGCAAGCGGAGCGTCAACCGTCTCACGATCTCCGCCCAGGATCCGATCTCGAAAATCCCGGAGTTCAAGGCCTGCGCGGTACGGCTCCGCGTGGCGACCGCCGAAGAAATACGCGAGGCCGTCGCGTGAACCGCTCTCGCTCTTTCGCCGTCCGAGGAGTCTCGCCCTGATGCCGGTACCCGCCGACTACAACTTCTACATCGACCCGGCGCGCTGCATCGGCTGCAACGCCTGCGTCCAGGCCTGCTCGGAGTGCGACACCCACAAAGGGCTGTCGATGATCCAGCTCGACTTCATCGACCGCTCGCGCTCAACGCAGACGGTTCCGGTGATCTGCATGCACTGCGACCAGCCGACTTGCGCCGAAGTCTGTCCGGCCGACGCGATCAAGCGCACCGAGGACGGAGTCGTACAGACGGCCCGCAAAGCGCGCTGCATCGCCTGCAACAACTGTGTGCTGGCCTGCCCGTTCGGCGTGCCGAAGATGCATGACCAAGCCAACCTGATGATGAAGTGCGACATGTGCTACGACCGCACTTCACAAGGCTTGAAGCCGATGTGCGCCTCGGTCTGCCCGAGCCAAGCGCTCTACTTCGGCACCCGCGAAGAGTTCGAGAGCCTGCGCCCCAATTCGCAACCGGTCGACACGTTCCGCTTCGGCGCCCAGCGGGTGACCACCAAGGTGAAGATGGTTGTGCCGAAGTCGTTCGCGGAGAACCTGCTGCAGATCACGGCATCGCTCGAGCCGGATGGCTCGACCGCCCCGCCGCTCGATCCCTTGCTCGCGAACTACTTCGAGGAGGGCTCCGCATGAGCCGCAGCGACCCCGACGAACTCACGATCGCCCCGGACGGCCGGCCGATGGAAGAACAGCCGAAGTGGCGGCAGGACTTTCCTATCGATGTTCCTCAGGACCACTACATCGCGCGTCGCGAATTTACCAAGTTCCTCGCCCTCACCAGCTTCGCCTTCGTCGCCGGCCAGGCCTGGATTCTCGCCAAGAGCTGGTTCGGAGGGAGCGCTGATTCGCGCGAACTCTTGGTGGCCCGCCTTTCGGATCTGCCGGTCGGGGGGACGCTGCAGTTCGACTATCCAGATCCGGGCCAGCCGAAGCTTCTGGTGCGCTTGAGCGAGCGCGAGGTGGTGGCGTTCGATCAACGATGTACGCATCTCTCCTGCCCGGTCATCCCGCAAGTGGCGCAAGGTCGATTTCACTGCCCCTGTCATAACGGAAACTTCGACCTCGCAACCGGGCGGACGATCTCCGGCCCGCCGCGCCGGCCGCTGCCGAAAGTCGAGCTCAAGGTGCGCGGTGACCGGATCTTTGCCGTCGGGGTCACGGAGCGAAGCTCGTGAACGGCCGACGGCGCTTCACGCGGGCGCAGAAGACCCCGATCCTTTCAGGCATCATCTCGATCGTGGTGTTGATCGTGGTGCTGCAGCTCTGGCTTTTCACCGCGACGATGAACGCCTATCTCGGCGGCGATCACTCCGCGGCGCTCCCCGCGGCGGCGGCCAGCGCGGCCTGCTTACTGCTCATCCTCGGCCTGCTTCGCTATGTCTACCGGCTCGACCGCTGAGAGCGGCAAGGGGGTCGAACCGGTGAGTTGGCCCAGGAATCAGCCGCCGCGCGGTCGCGCCGGCCAAGCGCTCGCCAATCTTTTCCCGGGCTACTTCGCCCTGGTGATGGCGACGGGCATCGTCTCGATCGCTTGCCACCTCCTCGGCTTTCCAGGAATCGCCCGGCCGCTTCTCGGGTTGAACCTCGTCTTCTACGCGGTCCTCCTGGCGCTGACGCTCGCTCGGTTGATCGCGTTTCCCCGGCGGATGTTCGATGATTTAGGCGATCACGCCCGAGGCTCGGGGTACTTCACTCTGGTGGCGGCGACGAACGTTCTCGGCAGCCAGTGTCTGCGCGTCGCTTCCTGGCGAGGCGCCGCCGAGTTCTTCTTCGCGGTTGGGATCGGGCTGTGGGCGCTGGTGATGTACTCGTTCTTTCTCGCCGTCATCGTACGGCAGAAGAAACCGACGCTCGGCCAGGGTATCAACGGCGCCTGGCTCCTGGCCACGGTGTCCACGCAATCCGTCGCGATTCTGGGCGCCGGCCTGGTCGATCCGTTCGGGTGGCCGGCCGCGGCGACGCTCTTTGGCGCGTTGGTCTTCTTTTTGATCGGTTGCATGCTCTATCTGTCGATCATCACGCTGATCTTTTATCGCTTCACGTTTCTCGAGTTGGAGACCGCCACCCTCACGCCGCCCTACTGGATCAACATGGGAGCGGTGGCGATCACAACCCTTGCCGGCGCGACGTTGTTGCTCGTTGCCCACCGGTCGCCGCTGGTCTCCGATCTCGCGCCGTTTCTGCGGGGTTTCACCCTCTTCTTCTGGGCAGCGGGCACCTGGTGGATTCCGCTTTTATTGCTTCTCGGCGCCTGGCGGCACCTCTGGCGCCGGTACGAACTTACCTACGACCCACAGTATTGGGCGATGGTCTTCCCGCTGGGCATGTACGCCGCCGCTACCTGGCAGCTCGCTGCGGCGCTTCCCATGGCACCGCTCGCCGGTCTCGCTCGCGCCACCTTGCCGGTGGCGTTGCTGGCATGGTCCGCAACGGCGTTGGGCATGGTCCACTCCTGGTGGCGGTGGGGGCGCATGGATCGGCGGGCCTGACCCGGATCACCGCGCGGGTCACGCCGACCGGCCGGACCGACCGGCCGGCGAATCGCCGCTCGACCCGCGCTCGCGCAAAGTTTCCTCTTCGTGCAGTTGGACCCGGGCGCGCATGATTCCGGCCCGGCCCAGGTAACCGACCAACCGCCGAGGGTCGTCGCGATCGACGACCGGCAGACGGCCAATGTCGTTTCCGAGCATCCGGCCGACCGCGTCTCGCAGGAGTTCGTCCGGAAAGGCGACGATGAGGTTCCGCGTCCCGGCGGCCAATACGCTCGTGCCCCGCCCCGGATCGCCTTCCAAAGCCCGCATGAGATCGCTGCGCGTGATGATCCCCGCCAACGCGCCTTGTGCATCGACGATCGGGACGCCTTGGCGGCCGACGAGGTTGGGATTGCCGGCGGCGATCTCCGCTGCCAGTTCCGCAACCGTCATCGACGCTGGGATGGTGACGACGTTACGGTCCATGACCTCGCCGATGCGATGCACTTCGAAAGGGTCCACGCTGTACTCGCGCACCAGGTGGAGTCCCCGGCGGGCGATCTTTTCGGTGAGAATCGAGCGGCGCAGCAGCAGGACGGTGGCGCCGTGCGCGACCACGGAGCCCACCAGAAGGGCCGGCAAGACGTTCCAGTCGTTCGTCAGCTCAGCCGCGAAAAGGATCGCGGTCAGCGGCGAACGCATCGTTCCGCCCATCATCGCGGACATGCTGACCATGACCCAAAGGCTGGCGTCGCCCACCGGGATGAACGACGATTCGAGCGCGCCCAAGCCGCCGCCCATGATGAGCAGGGGCGCGAGTACGCCCCCCGAGGTTCCCGAGCCCAGGGCGACGGACCAGACCACCGCCTTGACCAACAGCAGCATCGCCGCCGAGGTGCCTACGAGATGGCCGGCCAGGAGGTCCTGGATCGTGTCGTAGCCGACGCCCAGTACGCGGGGGTCGAGCAAGCCGCCGATGCCGATCACGAGCCCGCCGAGGATCGGCCACCACATCCAGTGCAGAGGGAGTTTGGCGAAAAGATCCTCGAACGCGTAGACGAGCGCGGTCAGCAGGCCTGAGACCAGGCCCGCCGCGAGACCGACGAGAACCGCGAAGCCGATCGCCTCGGCGCCCAGCGCGGCGTGCGGGGCAACGGGAAAGATCGGTCCCGCGCCGAGGAGCGGCACCCTGAGGAGCGCCGCGACGACCGAGGCCACGGCGACCGGAATGAAGCTCCGCGGCTTCCACTCGAAGAGCAGTAACTCCACCGCGAGCAATACCGCCGCCATCGGGGTAGCGAAAATGGCGGCCATACCCGCGGAGGCACCTGCGACCAGCAAAGTCTTGCGTTCGGCGGATGACAGGTGAAAGAGCTGTGCCACCAGGGAGCCCACGGCGCCCCCGGTCATGATGATCGGGCCCTCGGCGCCGAACGGCCCGCCGGTGCCGATCGAGATCGCCGACGAAACCGGTTTGAGCAGCGCGACCTTGGCCTCGACCCGGCTGCGCCCGATGAGGATGGCTTCCAGGGCCTCGGGGATTCCGTGGCCCCGGATCTTCTCCGAACCGTAGCGCGCCATGATGCCAATCACCAGACCGCCCACCGCCGGGATGAGCACTGCCCAGGCGCCGAGGGTATTGGCCGCCGGGGACATGAAATGCGAAGAAAAGCGCTGGTAGTACGCGAGATTGGTGATGACGGCGATCAGCCAGACCAGTGCATAGGCGACGAAGGCGGCGAGCAAGCCGATCACCGCCGCCAGGCCGGCCAGGACGAGAACCCGGCGGTCGGTGCTGAAGTCGGCCAGCCTGTCGCGCGATGCGTGAAGCCCTGGGCGGGCGGAATCGTCAACGGTCATCGCTCCTAAGTGACCTCCAAGGGGTGCGGACGAAAAATCGCGGCGCAGGGAATATATATCGTAGAACGATAGAAGCGCGAAGTAGAATGTCGCCGTGCCCGAACCGGTGAGCGACGGACAGTTCCGCATGTTGGCGCGATTCCGAGCGTCTCTTCGGCGTTTTCTCCGGTTCAGCGAAGAGGCCGCGCGCCTCGCAGGCCTGACACCGCAGCAGCATCAGGCTCTCCTCGCGCTCAGGGGGGAAGAGGATGGGCCGATGACGATCGGCCAGATCGCGATCGAACTCGCGGTGCGCCCTCACAGCGCCGTAGGCCTCGTCGACCGCCTGGCCGCAAAGGATTTGGTCGAACGTGTGCGCTCCGACAACGATCGCCGTCAGGTCCGTGTTCGTCTCACAACCGAAGGGAGAAGCGCACTGGCCAGCCTCGCCGCCGCGCACCGCGCCGAGTTGCGGCGCATCGGACCGGAGCTGGCCGAGCTTCTGGCGGAGCTGGGGCGGGACTCGTAGCCGCCGCCGAGCTTCGGTCGAGCCGTCCATTCGGTCGGCGAATTCGATTTTCTGGCCCGCGAAATCGTTCATCCGGTCCGGAAATTCGATTTCCTCATCGGCGAATTCGATTTTCCGGCAGAGAAATTCGAATTCCTGGCCCGCGAAATCGATTTTCTCGTCCGCGAAATCGTTCATCTGGCTCGCGAAATCGAATTCCTGGTTCGCGAAATCAGTTTTCTCGCCGGGAAAATCGAATTTCTCACCCGCGAAATCGTTCATCCGGCCGGGAAAATCGAATTTCTCGTTCGCGAAATCGAATTTCTCTCCCGGAAAATCGAATTCCGCAAAGCTTCACGCCCCCTCTCTGGACCTCCCCGGGTTTGAGAGCACAGAGCGGACCCTCCAAAAAAGAATCTTCGCGGGACTATCGTTTTACCGGACCGGTGTCCCTTAGGGTCTGTCGTGTGATGTTTGCCGGGGTCCACTCGGCACCACCGGGCCGCATTCCGCGGTTCGCTTTTCCTAAGGAGGCAGTATGAAAGACACGACATTCGGGGCCAAGATCAACCAGTGCGACGTGACGATCCAGAACATCCAGGAGGCGATTCCCGGCATCCCGGGCGGCGAGGCTCATCTCGCCGAAATTCGCCGCCGGGTCGACGCGCTCCGCACCACCCAGGAAACCTGTCAGATGCTGCGCGGCCAGCTGACGGATGCGTTGGTCCTTCGCCGACGGCAGAACAAGGAGGCTAGCGAAGGCTTCCGGAAGCTCGCGGCGGTTGCCCGCGCTCAATACGGTTGGGCCAACCCGGTTCTCGAAAGCTTCAACATCCGCTCCGAGCACCGGGCCAAGCGCGGCCGCAAGAAGAAGGTGAAACCCGCACCGGAAGTCTGATCTCGCAGGGTGTGCCGTGCGCACCGTCCAAAGGGAGCTCCCGCGGCCTGCAGGCAGGACACACCCAACGATCCAAGTCGAGATCAAAAGAGAAGTAAGCCGTTCGAAGTACGAGGGTGAGGCTTCGCGGGCCTCACCCTTTTTTCTTGGCGCCGCATACCCAAAAAGACATAATACGGCTTGGCCCGACCCTCGTCGCCCCGGGAAAAGCCACGGCCCAGCAAGACGTTCGATTGATCCATGAGCGGCTCGAGTTCAGCTCGCAATGCGCCTCAACGACCTGATCTCTGATCGCCGCCTTCCGCAGACCCGGACGGCGGAGTTGTTCGGCATTTCACAGCCCCACGTCTCGGAACTCAAGAACTACAAGCTGGGCCGGTTCTCCTCCGAGCGGTTGCTGCACTTCCTCACCCTGCTGGACCGCGACGTCGATATCGTGATTCGGCCAAAAGCCAAAAAGCACGCGTCGGGGATCGTGACCGTATCGCTTGCCTGAGCGTTCGGACCGGTCTCTCCCCGCTCTCCTTCCGAGCCAAGGCGGTGACCATCGCCACTCCCGCGACAGAGCACCTCAGACTTCGCCGTCATGAAACCTGGGACCGCCAGGCTCCAGCCTGGCGCTTTTGGGATCGGTTACCGGCCGTTCCTCGGCCGCGCGCTGTGACGGAGTTCTCGCGAGCGCGTCATGGCGCCTCCGAAGCGGCGGAACCTACCCGCCTCCATTGCTGCGAAGATGAGAGGCATGAATCTCCAGACGGTTGGGCTCATCGCGTCGCTCGGTGTTCTTGCGCTCGGGGCGCTCGCCTACCTGACTCTCTTGCGGAAGGGGGCCAAGAGGACGGATGACGGCCCAAACGGCGCGAAGCTCTCACCAGACATCGGCAGCGAGTCCGAAATTGCGGGCGCCGGAGGCGCGAACGAGCTTTCTGCTGAGGACCAGGAGGGGCAAATGCGCCGCGCGCTCGCCGAGGACGAAGCCCGTTTGGGGCCGAACAGCCCCGAAGTCGCAAACGACCTCGAAAACCTGGCCCTATTGCTCCGATCCATGAATCGCCTGGCTGATGCGGAGCCGCTGCTGCGCCGTGCGCTCGCGATCAATGAGGCGAGCCTCGGAGCAGAGCATCCCGATGTAGCGCGCAAGCTCTCCATTCTGGCAAGTCTGCTTCAAGCCACGGACCGTCTGGCCGAGGCGGAGCCCATGATGCGCCGCGCGCTCGAACTGGCCGAGGCGAGCTTGGGGCCGACCCATCCCACGGTCGCGATCCGCCTCAACAACCTGGCCACCATGCTCCGGCAAAGGGATCGCTTCGCGGAAGCGGAGCCGCTTTTTCGCCGCACGCTCGCCATTGACGAGGTGAGCTACGGGAGGGACCACGCCGAGCTGTTGCCCGACCTCACCAACCTCACCGAGCTGCTCCAGGCCACGAATCGCCCGGCGGAAGCCGAACCCCTGATTCGCCGAATGCTCGCGATCCATGAAGCCAGTCTGGGGCCGGATCATCCAACCGTAGCAGGCGACCTCAAGAAACTGGCCCAGATCCTTGAGGACACGAACCGCCTGGCGGAAGCGGAGGCACCGCTGCGCCGCGCGCTCGCAATCACCGAGGCCGATGTTGGGCCCGACCATCCCGATGTCGCGAACAGCCTCAACGGTCTGGCCCTCCTGCTGCAAGACACAAACCGCCTAGCGGAAGCCGAGCCACTGCTCCGTCGCGCGCTCGCAATCGACGAGGCCAACTTCGGGACCGAGCACCCCGGCGTCGCACGCGACCTCAGCGATCTGGCCCAGCTACTCGAGGCCATGAACCGTTTGGCGGAAGCGGAGCCGCTCATGCGCCGCGCGCTCGCAGTTGACGAGGCGATCCTGGGAGCGGAGCACCCCAACGTCGCACGCGATCTTAACAACTTGGCCGGCTTGCTCCAGACCACGAATCGCCTGGCCGAGGCGGAGCCTCCGATTCGCCGCGCGCTCGCCATCAACGAGGCAAAGTTCGGGCCTGTGCATCGGAATGTCGCGAGCTGCCTCGGCACCTTGGCCCACTTGCTCCAGACCACGAACCGCTTGGCGGAGGCGGAACCGCTGATGAGCCGCGCGCTCGCGATCGACGAATCCATCTTAGGAGCGGACCACTTCAAGGTCGCGATCGACCTCAGCAATCTAGCCACCCTACTCCTTGCCACGAACCGTGCGAAGGAGGCGGAGCCGCTGATGCGCCGCGCTATCGCGATCGACGAAGCCAGCCTCGGGACAGGGCATCCCAACGTCGCGCTCCGCCTTAACAATCTGGCTTCCCTACTTCTCTCAACGAACCGCCTCGTGGAGGCGGAGCCGCCGATGCTTCGTTCGCTCCAGATCATGTTCGAATTCGAGCGCAGCAACGGATGCACGTACACCGGGCGGGAGGGGTTTCTCGCAAACACCCGCGGCTTGCTCGCCGCAAGGGGCCGATCCGAATCCCAGATTGAAGAGACGATCGCCGCGTTGGGCCGCCCTGCGAACTAAAAGTCCAATCGCCAGTTCGAGGCGGCCCGGATCGCCTATGGGGTGTCACCGATCACCCTAAATTCCCCCCGTGGGATCACTTAAAAATCCCCCCTCCCGACCGAGAGGGAGGTTTTAGGGATGGACATCAGCCAAGAAGCGGAGATGCTGGCGCCCGATGGTTGGGTGGACCCTCGGCGGCGGCGCCTCCTACACAGACACCGGTCGTCACTCCGTTGAGGCGGGGGTATCGCTTCACTACCTCGCGGGCCTGCCGGTTAGTTAGAGTGAGCGGGCAAGGACAAAAGCGTGACAGCGAGCCGCCGATTAAACCTGACCAGCAGGCTTGTACAGCAGGGGCTGGCGCGCAACAAACCAGGGGCTAGCTTCGGAGTCCCACGGCCACACGCCCTCAACCGTGGGATACACCAACTGCAGCACTGAAAACGCGTTGCCTTTGTAAAGCCATTGAGCTTGGCCGAAGTACTCATCGTAGTGGGAAGGGTCTACTCGGCGAATCTGAGAGTCAAACCCCTCGATAAATCCGGATACCATTTCTTCGTCGACAAAGCGCGTACCATTGCGCACCAGGCTGTTGTAGCGGTTGACAATCGAGTGAGAAATTTGTTGTTTCAATCCGATAACCACAAGTTCTGGCGCGCCGCACGACTGTTCGATTCCGACGGAGTACGAGAACGGCGGCTCTTCATCTTTCGGGTCGAATACGTGCGTGACTTGGCACCCAAACGTGGCGATGTTGTCGAGCATCTTCTGCTTTCCCGGGTTCATAGCGACGAACTCCAGACTTGACGACCTCTCACCATCGATCCGGTCGTCTCGTCCCAATGATATCCCTAAAGGTCTCTCTTTGGTTAGGGCTTGGGACCTCGTCAGGCCGCCCGGCCGTCCCCCGCCCCGCCCGCCCTCAAGCCGTAGCCGGCTTGTCGCAGACCGCAGCTACCGCCTCGACCGCCGGCCCCGTTTTTCTTTTCCTCGCCGCCAGCGTCACCATCGCCACGCCTGCCACGATCACCGTTGCCGCCAGGACGATGCGGGAGGAGACCATCTCTCCGCCGAGCGCCCAGCCTAAGAAGACCGCTACCAGGGGGTTCACGTACGAGTAGGTCGAGACGAGGGCGGGCGATGCGTTTTGGATCAGCCAGACGAAGGCGGTGTAGGCGACGATGGCGCCGAACAGGATCAGGTAGGCGAGGGCGAACAGCGAGTGAAGGGAGATCTTCGACGGGTCAAATCGCGCGGGCTCACCGGTGGCGACGGCGACCAGCGAGAGAACCGCTCCGCCGGTGAGCATCTGGGTCGCGGTCGAGAGGATCGGGGTCGCGGGCAGCGGGAACTTCAAGGAAAGAATCGATCCGCCCGCCCAGGAGATCGCGGCCAGCGTGACCACCAGGGCGCCGAGTGGATCGACGTGCATGGCGCCGCCGGCTCCCGGGGCGATCAGTAGACAGACTCCGGCAAAGCCGAGCGCCATGCCGCCGACCGTGCGGATCGACGGCCGGGTGCCGCCCTTCATCATCCAGGCCATCAGGACGATCCAAAACGGCTGGGTGGTGAGCAGGAGCGCGGCGAGACCGGAGTCGATCCGCGTTTCCGCCCAGACCACGCCGCCGTTGCCGCCCACGAGCAGGAGAGTGCCCACCAGTGCGGCGGAGGCCCAGTGGCGGGGTTCCGGATTGCCCTCCCCGCGCAGCCGGGCGATCACATAGAGGATCGCGCCCGCGGTCATGAAGCGTACGCCGGCCATGGTGAACGGCGGCAGCGTCTCGATCGCGAAGCGGATCGCGAGATACGTTGAACCCCAGATCGTGTAGACGGCGGTGAGGGAGAGGATCAGCAGCAGGCGATACCGGCGGTCAGCCACGGGAGGATTCCTCGGTATTGGTTTGGATCGCGATCCGGCTTTCTGCCTCGGCCGTGAACGGGTTGTCCGACTCGCCGCGGCGCAGGCGCAGCAGGGCGGCGTGGGCGATCATCGCCGCATTGTCGCCCGAAAAGCCGAGCGGCACGAGGCGCAAGGCGACGCCGTTCGTGGCGGCCCAGGCGGTCAGCTCGCGGCGCAGAAGCCGGTTGGCCGCGGCTCCGCCCGAGACCGCGAGCAGGGGGATTGGCTCGCGCCGGTGCAGACGTTCGACCCGGTCGAGCACCTGGCCGACCGCCGCGGCGCGAAAGCCGGCGAGCAGGTCGAGGACCGGGCTCGGGGGGATCGGTGCGGCTTCGGTGGGTTCCAGGTCGATCGGCCCCAGATCGATCGGTCCCAAAGAACGCTCCAGCTTCTCGATACTTCCCAGGGCCTGGCTCTTGAGGCCGGAGAACGAGACATCGAGCGAGTCGCCGCAGTCGGGAATCGCGAAGCGGTGCCGCGCGGCGTCGCCTCCCTCGGCCAGCTCGTCGACCTTCGGACCTTGGGGATAGGGCAGGCCGAGGCGCCGGCCGACCTTGTCGAACACCTCTCCCATCGCATCGTCGCGCGCCTCGCCGAGAGTGTCGATCCGCCCCTCGGCCACCGCGAAGAGATTGCTGTGACCGCCGGAGACGACCAGGCCGACGAAGCGATCCGGCACTGGATCGGCCGGGCCGGTGAGAGCGAGGAAGGGCGAGAACAGATGCCCTTCCAGATGGTGGACGGCAAAGAAGGGCAAATCGAGCCCGAAGGCGAGCGCCTTGCCGAGCGACAGGCCGACCAGCAGCGAACCGACCAGGCCCGGGCCGCGGGTGGCGGCGACGGCGTCGATCCGGGAGAGATCGCTTCCCGCCCGTTCGAGCGCTTCGGCGGCGACCGCGGGCCAGTTTTCCAGGTGGGCGCGCGAGGCGATTTCGGGGACGACCCCGCCGTACGGGCGATGGGCCGCCAGCTGGCTCGAAACCACCGAGGCCAGCACCCGACCGTCACCGTCGAGCACGGCGCAAGCCGTATCGTCGCACGAGGTTTCGATACCGAGGACGAGCGGGGCGGCATGCACGCCGGAACTCTACCAGCCGGACCGGCCGGACAAGGCAAAGCACTCTGGCGCCCCGAAACGGGGCGCCGAGGTCTCGGAGCCTGATCGGCTCGGCGGGCTCAGGACGCGGCGGGCGCGGCGTCGGCGGCGGGCGTAGCGTCGGCGGCGGGCGTAGCGTCGGCAGCCGGCTCCGCTTGCGGGATCACGATCGGTTCGTAGACCGGGATCTCGAAGCGCAGCGGCTCGGGCAGGTCGTGCAGGAACGCCTTCCACTCGTCGGTCACGGCATCGAACAAGAGGTTCTCGTTCTTGTAGATGTCGTGGGTCACGATGTAGCTGTCGTGCACGTAGACGATTGACTCTTCGTCCAGGGTTAGCTGGGTCTCGACCTCTTTGCCGTCCACGTCCTTCTTCTCCTTCCGGGCGTTTTCAGGCTTCTCGCTCCAGCCCGGATAGGCGCGCAAGTCCTTCAATAGATAGGCCTTGCAATAGTCACTCATCTCTTTTTCGGCCATCTTCGATTCCTCCGTAAGGCGCTTTTCGTCAGCTCGTCGATCCGCAGCGGAAAGCCGCTCTCCCGACGCACAGTTCCGGGGAGACACCGATCCCCGCCGGGCTCATGTCCGGCCGCATTGTAATCGGTGCCGTCGGAAGGGCAGGGCGGGACACCGCTGATACACTTTGTTTCGCAGCGGCCCGTTCGCCGGCCCTTTGGATTCCAACGACCGCCGCCTGAGACGACGCCTAGAAACGATCTTTCCGACCCCTACGGGCCATAGGTACGTTCCATGCCTCTCCGCTATGCCATCAATGGCCTCGGTCGGGTCGGGCGCGCCCTCCTTCGGGCGGCACGCGACCGGCCGGAACTGGAATTGGCCGCGATCAACGACCTCGTGCCGGCCGAAATGCTCGCCCGGTTGATCGCCCGCGACAGCGTACACGGACGCTATCCCGGTACGGCCGAGGTGATTCCTGGCGGCCTGCGGCTCGACGGACGCGAGATTCCCGTTTCGGCGAATCCGGAGCCCGGCGGGGCGCCGTGGGGGCGGTATGGAGTGGAGGTGGTGGTCGAGGCGACGGGGCGCTTTCTTCGTCGCTCGTCGGCCGCGCGGCATCTCGAATCCGGAGTTCGTCACGTCGTTTTGTCGGCCAATGCCGACCCGGCCGATCCGGCGGATGTGACGATCTGCCGCGGGACGAACGAGAAAACGCTCGATCCGCTCCGCCACGTGGTGATCAGCAACGCCTCGTGCACCACTAACTGCCTGGCCCTCGTGACCCGGGTGCTCGACGCCGAATTCGGAATTCGCCGGGCCTTGATGAGCACCGTGCACCCCTATACCGAGAACCAACGTCTGCTCGACGGACCGCATGCCGATCCGCGCCGGGCGCGGGCCGCGGGCCTGAACGTGATTCCAACGCCGACCACGGCGCCCGGCGCGCTCGCCGAGCTGGTGCCCGCTCTGGCAGGCCGGATCGAAGGGCTCGCGATCCGGGTGCCCACCGCCGCGGTCGCGATGCTCGATCTCGCGGTCGAACTCTCCCGCGACGCCTCGGTCGAAGATCTCGCGACCGCGTACCGTAGGGCGGCGGCCGGCCCGCTCGACGGCCTGCTCGGCGTCACGGCGGAGGAGCTGGTCTCTTCCGACTTCATCGGCGATTCCCGGTCGGCGGTGGTCGATCTGCCGCTCTTGCAGGTCGCGGACCGCCGCCTCGCGCGAATCGTCGCCTGGTACGACAATGAATGGGGCTACGCTCACCGGCTGGCCGACCTGCTCATACAATTGGCCGGTTGCGAAAGACACCGACCTACAAGACGGACCGACCTTCCGGAGGGGCTCTCATGACGGGTGAGAAGAAAACTCGGCTAGGAACGCTCGAAGATCTCGACCTGGGCTCCCTTAGGGGACGCCGGGTGTTCGTGCGAGTGGATTTCAACGTGCCGATGACTCCGGCGGGCGAAGTGGGCGATGCGACCCGCCTCGAAGAGGCGCTGCCGACTCTTCGCGAGTTGATCGGCGTGGGGGCCAGGCTGATCCTCGCTTCGCACCACGGCCGGCCGAAAGATGGGCCGGACCCGAACTACTCCTTGCGCCCGGTGGCAAAGAAGCTCGCCGAGTTGCTCGGCCGGCCGGTCCGCTTCGCCTCCGACTCGATCGGCGCGGCGGCCGAGGCGGAAGCGGCCGAACTCGGTGCGGGCGACGTGCTGCTGCTCGAAAATCTTCGGTTTCATGCCGGCGAGATCCGGAACGATCCGGACTTTTCGGCCGCGCTCGCCGCGCTCGCCGACGTTTATGTGGACGACGCCTTCGGCTCGGCCCACCGTGCCCACGCCTCGGTCGTCGGGGTCGCCGAGCGGCTGCCGCGCCGGGCGGCCGGTCGGCTGATGGTGCGCGAGGTTGTGGCGCTCTCCCGGCTGCTCGGCGAGCCGGAGCGGCCGTTCGCCGCGATCTTGGGCGGCGCCAAGATCGAGGGGAAGATCGACACCCTCTTAAACCTCCTGCCGCGGCTCGATCTTCTCCTGCTCGGCGGCGGGATGGCGAACACCTTTCTCGCGGCGCAGGGCTTCGATCTCGGCGCCTCGCTCTTCGAGCCGGATCGTTTGGACCTCGCCAAAGAGATCCTCGCCCGCGGCGCCGAGCGCGGCATGGAGGTTCTCCTGCCGACCGACCTGGTGGTCACCGACGACCTGGATGCGCGCACCCGAATCGAAACCGTCTCGGTCGGCGCGATCCCGGCGGGGACCAAGGCAGTCGACATCGGCCCCGCCACCCGGTCGGTTTACGCCGCGGCGATCGAGCGGGCGCGGACGCTGTTCTGGAACGGTCCGCTGGGAGTGTTCGAAAAACCCCCGTTCGACGCCGGTACCCGCGCGATGGCGCAGGCGCTCGCCAAGGTCCAGGGCTTTTCGGTGATCGGCGGCGGCGAGACCGTCGCCGCGGTCCATCAGGCAGGCGTTACGGACCGGATCGGCCACGTTTCGACCGGCGGCGGCGCGTCTCTGGAGTTCTTGGCCGGCAAGGTTCTACCGGGCGTGGCCGTCCTGGAAAGGGAAGCGTAAGCGCCATGGCCCTCGCCGAGCCGGGTCCCGAAACGACCTCCTGGACCGGGTGGGAAGCGGTTGCCAGAGAGTCCGCATCGCGCCAGTTGGTGGCCGCGAACTGGAAGATGAACCTGTTCCGCGCCGAAGCGGTCGCGTTCTGCTCCGGCCTGCTCGATCGGTTGCCGGCGGACGCGCCGCAGGTCGCCATCTTTCCGAGCTTCCCGCTGATCCCGATCGTCGCGAGCGAGCTTCTGGGCAGCGACATCGTCGTCGGTGGTCAGGATCTCCATCCCGAGCCGAAAGGCGCCCATACGGGCGACGTTGCCGGCCTGCAGTTGGTGGACGCCGGAGCCGGCTGGGTGCTGTGCGGTCACAGCGAACGGCGCCACGACCATGGCGAAAGCGACGCCCTGGTCGGCCGCAAGATGCGCTCGGCATTCATCTCCGGCCTCACCCCGCTGCTCTGCGTGGGCGAAACCGCCGAGGAGCGCCAGGCGGGGCAGACCTTCGAGGTGCTCGCCCGGCAGCTTGAAGGCGCGCTTGGGGCGAGTCTGCCGGACATCCCAACGCTGCCCCGGTTTGCGCTCGCCTACGAACCGGTCTGGGCGATCGGCACGGGGAAGGTGGCCGACTCCGCCACCGTGAGCGAAGCCCATTTGTTTCTCCGCCGCGAGCTCTCCCGCCGAGTGGGCGAAGAGGCCGCCGAGCCGGTTTCGATCGTCTACGGCGGCTCCGTTACGGCCGAAAACGCGTTCGATTTGGCGGCGGCCGACGGGGTCGACGGTTTCCTAGTTGGGGGTGCGAGCCTTGACCTGGACAGATTCTTGAGTATCATCTCTCCCTTCGGTCGAACGACCTGAGGGGTTTGGAGGCTTACCGCGTGATCTATCTCTTCTATACCGTACACATCATCGTCTGCATCTTCCTGATTCTGGTGGTGCTCCTCCAGCAGGGAAAGGGTGCGGATCTTTCCGTGTTCGGCGGCGGTGCCACCCAGACGGTGTTCGGCGCCCGTGGGGCGACCACCCTGCTGCACAAGCTGACGGTCAGCTCGTTCGTCATCTTCATCCTCACCACGCTCGCGATCGCCGTGGTCCAGCGCCGCGAGTCGGCAAGCTCGGTGATGAAGGGCGTTGCCGCGAAGACGGCCCCGGCCAAGCCCGCCATTCCGGCTCCGGCTACTCCGGCCACCACTCCGCCGGCAAGCTCGGCTCCGGCCCCCGCTCCGGCGGCTCCGGCGCCGCCGCCGCAATAAGCAAAGCCTTGGAGCCGCCGCTCGCGGCTCGATTGCAAAAAAGGCTGTTGGTGTACCGTCGCAAGACGAGAGTTCTTTGTGCCGAAGTGGCGAAATTGGTAGACGCGCACGTTTGAGGGGCGTGTGGGGCAACCCATACCGGTTCGAGTCCGGTCTTCGGCACCATTTCTCTTCCCTACTGCAACACCATCTCTCCCCCAAGCCGTCGACTCCGGCTAGTGAACCCACGGCCCCTTGCGGACCTGGCCGCCCGAGCCGCCGTCTTTGGACGGGTTCGGGCCACCGGGCACGGAGCGCAAAGGCCGCTTCTTGCCCAGGCGAGAGAGCTTCCATTCCAGGTACCGCTTGCGCAGCCGAAGGCGTAGCTCGCGCAAGCCGCCGCCCCCTTTGCCGCCCCGGTTGCCGCGATACCCCCAGCCGGCCGGCCGGTACCAGGCAAAAGCGGTGGCGGTCGCGATGCCGACCAGTCCCGGAAGGTCGCGGGTCTGGAGAAACGCGAGGAACGCGAACAGCAGCGTGATCGCCGGAAACCAGCCGGCGCGGACCGGCAGAATGAAAAACAGGTAGATCGTGGCTTCGCGATGGAGCGCAGCGAACGACGCGATCACGATCGCGAGCAGCACCCGCTGCCCCTGCATCAGGGTGAATCCCGCGGGCATGACCCCGCCTAGGGCTCCGGCGAGAAAATCAACCAGCAGAGCCGCCACCGCCGCGACGACGGCCGCGGGCAGGATCAAGCGCCAGAATCTCCTGCGGCCGAGGTCGAGATATACGTCGCGAGAGAACCAGAACAGGATCAGCAGCTCCAACACGATGCCGATACCCGCCTGGCCGATACCCGCGAACGGATAGGTGACCAGTTGCCACAAGAAGCCTCGCTGCCAAGCAGCAGGTGACAGCCACATCAAAATCGGAAGCGCCTGGGTCGAGGCGAAAAACTGGCAAGAGAAGGTGACGAACAGGACCGCGAGGATCGCGATCACGTCGCGCGGCGGCGGCCCCGAGGGGCCACCGAAACCGGGAAGGGTAAAACGGCCGGGCTGGCGGGCGTACATGCGGAAAGAGAACCTCCGCCGGGCATTGTAACCGCCGCGCCAGGCGAACGCGCCTAGGCGGCGCTTCCTACCGAATCGCCTCCCTCAGGCTCGGCGCATCCAGCGCGCCAGCTCGCCGAACGTCGGCTTCTTGCCGTACATCAAGATACCCACGCGGTAGACCCGCGCGCAGCCCCAGACCATCAGAAAGACGAAGCCCGTGGTGATCACCTCGGAGAGCAGCACCTGCCAGAGCGGCGGCATGCGGATCGCGAGGCGGAGCGTCATCAGGAGCGGCGAAAAGATCGGCACCATGGACAAAACGACCGAGAGGGTCGAGTCCGGATCGTTGATCACCTTCGGTGCCAGGAAAACCGGCACCGTGAGCAGAAGGATCAACGGCGCCGCCATCTGCTGCGCTTCCTGCATGTTGTTGAACGCCGCGCCGAGCGCGGCGTAGAAGCTGGAGAAAACGAAGAATCCGAGGACGAAGAAGATCGCCAGGTGCAGCACCACGCCGATGCCGATCTGCGGCAGCGTCACGTCCTTGGGCAGGAAAGCGAGGGCCATCCCGATTCCGGGGGAGGTGATCACGGCGGCGGTCAAAATCCAGATCGCGAACTGGGTGAGCCCCACCGAGCCGATACCGAGCAGCTTGCCGAGCATCAGCTCGAAAGGCCGAACGACGGAGACCAGCACCTCGACGATCCGACTTCCCTTCTCGTCGAGGATTCCGGTCATCACCTGCTGGCCCCAGACCTGGATCGCGACGAACAGCATCATGAAGACGATGTAGGCGAGCGCCGCTCTGGCGATCCCGATTTCGCGCTGCCCCCCCTCTTCGGAGACGCGCACCGTGTCGAGGTCGATATCGTCCATCAACTCGGCGGCGCGCTCGGGATCGAGGCCGGCTTCTGCGAGGCGCACCCGTTGCACGGCGTGGGAGAGCCGGCGCTCGACCGCCGCCTGGGTGACGAAGCCCGACGTGCTGCGCGCCCGGTAGGAGACCGTGCCGCTTTCTAGCGCCGCGTCGTCGATCAGGATCCAGGCCGAGATCTCGCGGTCGAGAACCCGCCGGTCGAGATCTTTCTCCTGCCGGGCGAGGTCTGCCTGCGGCGCCTCGACGATGAATTCGATCTCGCTCTTGTCTCTCGCTTTCGGGCTCTGTGCCGCCGGGTCCGCGGGGGCGGGCTCTTTGCGCGTGAGCTCGGGCGCCACCTTGGCCGTCCGGTCGATGACGACCAGGCGCTCTTTTGCTGGCGACATGGCGAGCAGCAGCGAAGGTAAGACCATCGCCGCGAGAAGCAGGATCGGCAGGCCGAGGGTGGAGAGCCAGAAAGCCTTGCCCTTGACGCGCAAAAGGTACTCGCGCTTGGCGATCGAAAGGGTGTGGTCAAGCCTCATCGCGCACCACCTGGAGGAAGATCTGTTCGAGCGAGGGCTGTTCGGAGCGGAATTCCGCGACGCGCAGGAATTCGACCGCGCGGGCTAGGACATCGGCCCCGGCCACCTCGGGCGCGAGCAAGAGGCGAGCGGTCCGGCCGGTCACGGCCGCCTGGAGGACGCCGGCAACGTCGCGCAGCCGGTCGAGATCGCCGTCGGCGGTGAGCAGGTAGGAATTGCCGCCGAACCGCGCCTTGACCGTTGCCAGCTCGCCCGAGAGAACCGCGCGACCCCGCGAAATCAGGCAAATTCGATCGCACATCCGTTCCGCCAGCTCCATCCCATGGGTCGAGAGGACGACCGTGCGACCGCTGTCGCGGTACTCGGTGAGCAGCTCGCGGAACAACTCTTGGTTCAAGGGATCCAGGCCGGAAAACGGCTCGTCGAGGATCAACAGCTCCGGCTTGTGGAGCACGGTGCCGATCAGCTGCACCTTCTGCTGCATGCCCTTGGAAAGCTCTTCGATCCGCCGTTTCGCCCACGGTGCGAGATCGGTCCGTTCCAGCCAGGGCTCGATCTCGGCGAGCGCGGGGCGCCGTTTGATGCCGCGGATCTCGGCCAGAAACAGGAGCTGGTCGAGCACGGTCATCTTTCGATAGAGCCCGCGCTCCTCCGGCAGGTAGCCGACGCGCGAGAGGTCCGCTTCTTGCCGGGGGCGGCCGAACATCCGGATCGAGCCGGAATCCGGCGCCAGGATGTCGAGGATCATGCGAATCGTCGTCGTCTTGCCCGCGCCATTCGGGCCGATCAGGCCAAAGATCGATCCCGAGGGCACGGCGAACGTGACGTCCGCCACGGCGACGTGGCCGTCGTAGCTCTTCCGGACGCTGTCGAGTTCTAGAAGGTCGGTCATAGGAGTCCTGGTACGCGTACGGCGAGGCGGGGTTTCCGGCGATCATAGCCCGAGTCTGTAGAAAGGCTTGAAACAACGGGCGGCGACTCAGCGTAGAGAGCGACGTAGAAGGAGATCCGCCATGAACGAAAGCGCCCAAAGGTTTCGCGACACGCCGCTCGGCCGGTTCCTGACCGCGCCGATCCGCGCCCGGTCCTATACCAACGCCGTCTACCTCGCCCTGGCGTTTCCGCTCGGGCTCGCCTACTTCGTCTTCCTGGTCACCGGACTTTCGGTCGGCCTGGGGCTCACCATCATCTGGATTGGCCTGCCGATTCTCGCCGCGGTGTTTCTCGGCAGCTTTGGACTCAGCCTGTTCGAGCGCCAGCTCGCGATCCACCTGCTCGGGGCCGAGGTACCGCCGATGAACCCGGCGACTCCGGCTCCCGTTACATTCTGGGCGCGGGTCAAGGCGTTCCTCGCCAATCCTTCGACCTGGAAGGGGATGGGCTACCTGGCGATCAAGTTCCCGCTCGGGTTGGTGACCTTCGTGATGTTCGTCACCCTGTCCTCGGTCTCGCTCGCGTTCCTGCTCGCGCCGTTCTATTACGCTTGGACTCCCGGCCCGTTCTTCAATTTTGGGGCCTACTCCTGGACGGTCGATACGCTCGGCGACGCGCTGCTTTGCTCGGTCTTCGGCGCCCTGCTCAGCCTGGTGACGCTCAACGTCTTCAACGGCGTGGCGTTCGCCTGGCGCGAGCTCGCGGGAGCGATGCTCGGGAGCCGGAAGTTCGCCTCGATCCCGGCGGCCTGATCGAACCACCCGAGGGTCGGCAGGTTCCGGCCCTCGTCTCTTCCTTCCCCGCGAAATCGCGCCAATAGTTGTCTTGCCCGCCCTTTACAGCCGGCGGCTCCTGGTGTGGTAATCTTTGCTCGGTTCTGCTCCAGGTGTACTTACCTCCGCTCGACCTCCTCGTCGAGGGAGTTTGCTGTGCAGGCGGAGTGAGGGTCGGTGGAGCCCGGTTCCTCTCTCTCGTCCGCGAGGGCCTCTTCATGATGATCAAGCGCCTCCCCGTGCTCTTCGCGTTCCTCGCGGCGAGCCTGTTCGCTCTCCAACCTGCGGCCGCTGTCACCTCGACCTTCAAGATCTACATTGATGCCGGAAACGACAATGCAGCGACTAGCTGCACCGATCCTTCCGTGCCGTTCCGCTTCGACGAGGTTCTGACTACGATCGTCGATACGACCGGGCCGTCGTCCGCTTCGGTTACGGCGGTCGTCCATCAGACCTGCCTCGCCGGTGCGCTCGATCCGACCCCTGACCCGGTGCCCGGACCGCCCACCCCCCCGTGGAACGTCGGCATCGGCAACGGCGATTTCGGCACCAACGTCGTCGAAACCTTCTTCAAGTTCTCCGGTACTCTGCCCACGACGGTGCGTCTTGCCGTAGTCGCGACGGGAGCCACCGGCGGTCTGGACGTCGTCACCACCACCGCGACCGGTGGCCAGCAGCCGATCGTCCTGATTCTCGGCGCGACCATCGACATCCCCACCTTGGGCACCTGGGGCCTATTGCTCTTGGCTCTCCTGCTCACTCTCGCGGCCAGCCGGCTGCTGCGCCGCCGCGGCGCCATGGTGGCGCTCGCGCTGCTCCTCTTCGCCTCGTCCGGCGCCCTGTGGGCCATCTGCCTGTTCGACGGTCTGACCACCGACTGGTCGGCCGGCGACCGCGTGGCCCAAGACAACGCGGGCGACTCGGCCGGCGGCCCGGACGTGCGGTCGTTCTACGCCAAATTCGAGAACGGCAGCCTCTGCTTCCGCCTCGACAGCACGCTGATTTTCAACGACCCGCCGATCGCGGACGATCAAGCCCCCTCGACCAACGAGGACACGGCCCTTCCCTTGACCCTGACGGGCAGCGATCCGAACGCCGATCCATTGACGTTCTCGATCGTTTCGGGACCCACGAGCGGCACCCTTGGTCCGCTCACCGGCGCCACGGCGACCAGCGTGAACGTCACCTACACCCCGAATGCCGACTTCAACGGTTCCGACAGCTTCGTCTTCCAGGTTGCCGACGGCGTTGGAGGAACTGACCAGGGGACGGTCTCGATCACGGTCAACCCAATTGACGACCCGCCGGTCGCGGTTGACGACGCGGCGACAGTCAATGAGGATTCGGGCGCTAACGCGGTGAACGTTCTGGCGAACGATACCGACGTCGACGCCGGCCCGATCAGCATCGCGTCGGTGACCCAACCGGCGAACGGCACGGTGGTGATCACCGGCGGCGGCACGGGTTTGACCTACGCGCCGAACGCGAATTACTGCAACAACCCGCCGGGAACCACCCTCGACTCCTTCACCTACACCTTGACGCCCGGCAGCTCCTCGGCGACGGTGTCGATGACGGTGACCTGTGTCGACGACGCGCCGGGCGCGGTCGCCGATGCGGCGACCGTGGTGGAGGACTCGGGTGCCAACCCGGTCAACGTCCTGGCCAACGACACCGACATTGATGGCGGCCCGATCAGCGTCGCCTCGGTGACCCAGCCGACGAACGGCACGGTGGTGATCACGGGCGGCGGCACAGGGTTGACCTATGCGCCGAACGCGGACTACTGCAACCAACCGCCGGGTACGACGCTCGACACCTTCACCTACACCTTGACGCCCGGCAGCTCGTCGGCGACGGTGACGATGACCGTGACCTGCGTCGACGACGACCCTGTGGCGGTGGCGGACGCGGCGACGGTGGCCGAAGACTCGGGCGCTGCCGCAGTCAACGTCCTGGCCAACGACACCGACGTCGACGCCGGCCCGATCAGCATCGCTTCGGTGACGCAACCGGCGAACGGCACGGTGGTGATCACGGGCGGTGGCACTGGGTTGACCTATGCGCCGAACGCGAACTACTGCAACCAACCGCCGGGTACGACGCTCGACACCTTCACCTACACGTTGACGCCCGGCACCTCCTCGGCGACGGTGACGATGACCGTCACCTGTGTCGACGACGATCCTGTAGCGGTCGCGGACGCGGCGACGGTGCTCGAAGACTCGGGCGCCAACGCAATCGACGTCCTGGCCAACGACACCGACATCGACGCCGGCCCGAAAAGCGTCGCCTCGGTGACGCAGCCGGCCAATGGCGCGGTGGTGATCACGGGCGGCGGCACAGGGTTGACCTACGCGCCGAACGCGAACTACTGCAACCAGCCGCCGGGCACGACCCTCGACACTTTCACCTACACCCTGGCCCCGGGCGGCTCTTCGACCACGGTGACGATGACGGTGACCTGCGTGGACGACGCGCCAATCGCGGTGGCGGACGCGGCGACGGTGGTCGAGGACTCGGGCGCCAACGCGATCAACGTCCTGGCCAACGACACCGACATCGACGGCGGTCCGAAGAGCGTCGCCTCGGTGACCCAACCGGGCAACGGCGCGGTGGTGATCACCGGCGGCGGTACGGGCCTCACCTACGCGCCGAACGCGAACTACTGCAATCAG
>JBBRUC010000013.1:0-51019 GCA_038248205.1 Thermoanaerobaculia bacterium | reverse complement strand
CAACCGGCGGATCTGGCTGGTCTCCGTGCGCATGACGATGCGCAGCTCTTCCGAAAGCTCGTCCACTTCGATCCGCGCGAGAAGCTCTTTGATCGCCTCGGCGCCCATCTTCGCGACGTAGGAGCCATCCTCGTACTTGTCGCGCAACTCGCGGAATCGCTCTTCGGACAGCAGCTCCTTCTCCTTGAGCTCCGTGTCACCCGGATCGATGACCACGTAGCTCTCGAAGTAGAGGATCCGCTCCAAATCGCGCAGCGTGATGTCGAGCAGATGCCCGATTCGCGACGGCAGGCCCTTGAAGAACCAGACGTGGGAAACCGGGCAGGCCAGCTCGATGTGCCCCATCCGCTCGCGCCGAACGCGCGAACGGGTGACCTCGACGCCGCACTTGTCGCAGACGACGCCGCGGTGCTTCATCCGCTTGTATTTGCCGCACAAGCATTCCCAGTCGGTGATCGGACCGAAAATCTTGGCGCAGAAGAGGCCATCACGCTCCGGCTTGAACGTCCGGTAGTTGATGGTCTCGGGCTTGGTGACTTCACCATGGCTCCAGGCGCGGATCTTCTCTGGAGACGCGATCGAGATCTTGATCGCGTTGAAATCCTTCGGGGCCTGGTTCTTGTCCATGCTGCTGAAGGGTTGCACTGGTTGACCTCCCTTCCTTAAGCCTTGAGGAGTTCGACGTCGAGGCAGAGACTCTGGAGCTCGCGCACTAGAACGTTGAACGATTCGGGCAGGCCCGGCGGCTCCGGAACGTCACCCTTTACGATCGCTTCGTAAACCTTGCTCCGCCCTTCCACGTCGTCGCTCTTGACCGTGAGCAACTCTTGGAGGGTATACGCGGCACCATAGGCTTCGAGCGCCCAGACTTCCATTTCGCCGAAGCGTTGGCCACCAAATTGCGCCTTGCCGCCCAGCGGTTGCTGCGTGATCAACGAGTACGGTCCGATCGAACGGGCGTGAATCTTGTCGTCGACCAAGTGAGAGAGCTTCAAGATGTAGATGTAGCCGACGGTGACCTTCTGCTCGAACGTCTCGCCGGTCATGCCGTCGTAGAGCGAGGTTTTCCCCGAACTCGGCAGCTTGGCCATCGCGAGCAGATCCTTGATGTCGGACTCCTGCGCGCCGTCGAAGACCGGCGTCGCGAACTTGAAGCCCAAGACCTTGCCCGCCCAACCGAGGTGGGTCTCCAAGATCTGCCCGACGTTCATTCGGCTGGGTACGCCGAGCGGGTTGAGCACGATCTCGACCGGCGAGCCGTCCGGCATGTAGGGCATGTCCTCTTCCGGCAGAATCCGGGAGATGACACCCTTGTTGCCGTGACGACCGGCCATCTTGTCGCCGACCTGAAGCTTGCGCTTCATGGCGACGTAGACCTTGACCAGCTTGATCACTCCGGGCGGCAACTCGTCGCCCTTCTGGAGCAGAGCGATCCGTTCGTCGTTGACCCGGTGCAGGACTTCGATGTGCGAGTCGGTCTTGCGATAGACGATCTCGACACCGTCGAGCAGGCGCTTTTCGGCGATCGGCAAACGGAGGATCTCCTGGCGCGACAGGCGCTCCAAGACCTCTCCCGTAATCTTCTCTCCGGCGGCGAGCAGCTCCTGGCCACTGCGAGTCTTGACCGCCGAGCCGGCTTTCTGGCCGACCAGCAGCTCCTTGATCTTCTTGTTGCGCTCCTCGGTGAGGATTCGCACCTCGTCCTTGACGTTCTTTTCGAGCCGGCTGATCTCGTAGTTCTCGATCTCCTTGGCGCGCTGGTCCTTTTCGACCCCCTTGCGCGAGAAGATCTTGATGTCGACGATCGTCCCCTCGATGCCCGGCGGAACCTTGAGCGAAGCGTCGCGAACGTCGCCGGCCTTTTCGCCGAAGATCGCCCGCAGCAGCTTTTCTTCCGGCGTCAGCTGGGTCTCACCCTTCGGCGTCACCTTGCCGACCAGGATGTCGCCCGCCTTCACCGTGGCGCCGATCCGTACGATGCCGCTGTCGTCGAGATCCTTGAGCGCGGATTCCGAAACGTTGGGAATGTCGCGCGTGATCTCTTCCGGCCCGAGCTTCGTATCGCGCGCCTCGATCTCGAACTCCTCAATGTGGATCGAGGTGTAGTAGTCCTCGCGGACCAGCTTTTCCGAGATCAGGATCGCGTCCTCGAAGTTGTAACCGCGCCAGGGCATGAACGCGACCAGGACGTTGCGTCCAAGCGCCAGCTCGCCGAGCTCCGTGCACGGTCCATCGGCCAGAACGTCGCCCTTCCTCACCCGCTGCCCTTCGTAGGCGATCGGCTTCTGACTGATGCAGGTGTTCTGGTTCGAGCGCCGGAACTTGATCAGCTGGTAGATGTCGGCCCCGAACTCCTTCGCCTCGCCGGTATCGAGGTCTTCCCCTTCGACACGAACGATGATCCGCTCGGCGTCAACCGAGTCGACCACGCCGCCCCGCTTGCACAGGACGACCGCGCCGGAATCCTGAGCGACGATTCCTTCGAGGCCGGTGCCGACGATCGGCGAGTCGCTACGGAGCAGCGGAACCGCCTGGCGTTGCATGTTGGAACCCATCAAGGCGCGGTTCGCGTCGTCGTTTTCGAGGAACGGAATCAGCGCCGCGGCGACCGAAACCAACTGCTTCGGGCTGATGTCCATGTAGTCGATCCGGTCGCGCTCGACGGTGACGAAATCGCCTCCGGCGCGGGCGATGACCCGGTCACCGGTGAAGAAGCCGCGCTCGTCGAACGGTGCATTGGCCTGGGCGATGATGTACTTCTCCTCTTCCCAGGCCGACAGATAGAAGGCGTGAGCTTCCACCTCGACCAACCGCTTGCTGGCCTTCTTGAGCTTCTCGTTTTCTTCGTCGAGTTCGTCGCCGGTGACGATCTGACCCAGCTTGAACGGGCCGTCCGCCACCTTGATCACCCGGTAGTGGTTGAGCAGGCGACCGCCTTCGACCTTCTTGTACGGGCTCTCGATGAACCCGTAGTCGTTGATCCGGGCGTAGGTCGCGAGCGACGAGATCAGGCCGATGTTCGGGCCTTCCGGCGTCTCGATCGGGCAGATCCGGCCGTAGTGCGTGGCGTGGACGTCGCGCACTTCGAAGCCCGCCCGTTCGCGGGAGAGACCGCCCGGTCCGAGGGCGGAGAGCCGCCGCTTGTGCGTGACCTCGGAGAGCGGGTTCGTCTGGTCCATGAACTGCGACAGCTGAGACGAACCGAAGAACTCCTTGATCGCCGCGATGACCGGCTTGCTGTTGATCAGGTCGTGCGGCATCGCCGAGTCGATGTCCTGATGGACCGACATCTTCTCTTTGATCGCCCGCTCCATCCGGACCAGGCCGATGCGGAACTGGTTCTCCAGCAGCTCGCCCACCGCGCGGACGCGGCGGTTGCCGAGGTTGTCGATGTCGTCGACCCGGCCGACGTCCTTTTGCAGACGCAGGAGGTATTCGATGACGCGGAAGAAGTCGTCCGCCGACATGGTCTTCTGCTCGACCGGCACGTCGGTGTCCAACTTAATGTTGAACTTGAACCGGCCTACCCGCGAGAAGTCGTAGCGCTTGGCGTCGAAGAACATCCCGTAGAACAGCGACCGGGCGCTTTCGAGCGTCGGAGGATCGCCCGGCCGCATGCGGCGGTAGATCTCGATCAACGCTTCTTTGGCGTTCTTCGTCGTGTCTTTGGCAAGCGTATTGGACAGCGTCGCCCCCACCAGCTCCCAATCGGGGAAGAACACCTCTACGGCCGTGTGGTTGCGCCCTTCGAGCCGTTCGGTGATCGCTTCGGGCACCAGCTCGTTCGCTTCGAAGATCACTTCGCCCGTATCCAGGTCGACGATGTCGGCCAGGAAGAAGGCGCGCTCCAGATCCTCGGTGTCGACCTCGAAATCGACCGATTCCCCGGCGTCGAACTTCGCGAGGTGCTCCTTCTTGAGCGTGAGACCGGCGAACACCGGATACACCTCGCGCCGACCGCGGCTCTGGCGATCCTTCAGGCGCTCCGACTCGAGCACCCTCGGCGGCAGCGTGAGGGTGAACTTCCCCTCGCCCTGCGGCACAAGGGCCATGCTGGTGTAGAACTGACGGAGGATCGACTCGTCGTTTTCAAGCCCCAAGGCGCGCAGGAACACCGTGCCGTGGAACTTCCGCTTGCGATCGATGCGCACCGACAGGACGTCCTTCTGGTCGTATTCGAACTCGACCCAGGAGCCGCGGTACGGGATGATCTTGGACAGGTAAGCGCGCGCGCCTTCCTTGGTGAAGAAGACGCCTGGGCTCCTGTGCAGCTGCGAGACGATGACCCGCTCGGTACCGTTGATGATGAAGGTACCGTTGTCCGTCATCAGCGGGATGTCGCCGAAATAGACCTCTTCCTCTTTGGCGTCGCGCATCATGCGGGTGCCGGTTTCCGGGTCTTTGTCGTAGACGAAGAGCCGGAACGTCACCTTGAGCGGAACCGCGAACGTCATGCCGCGCTCACCGCAGTCGGAGATCGAGTACTTGAGCTGCAGATCTACCGGGTTGCCGCAGATGTCGCACTTGGTCACGCGGTTCTTGTTGACGAAGCCGCACGAGGTGCAGGTGACGGTCTCTTCGTGCGGGTGATCCGTCATGATCTTCGAGCCGCAGTTGGTGCAGGTCATGCGGAGGTATTCGAGACCTTTCAGCTCCGCGCACTTGCACTGCCAATCGCCGATCGAATACTTGACGAAGTCGAGCGAGCAGGTCTCACGGAAATCCGAGAACGGAAAGATACCGGTGAAAACCGCCTGCAAACCCTGATTGGCCCGCTCCTCGGGGAGCAGGTTCATCTGGAGGAAGCGCTCGTAGGAGCGCCGCTGTACGTCGATCAGATTGGGGATCGGCAGCGACGTCGCGATGCGCGAAAAATCTTTGCGATGACCTTCCGTGCCGAGGCTCTCGGAGCCGGGGCGCGTAGGGGCGTGGGTAGTGAGGGCGAATCGTTCCATGGCTGGTCCTTGCTAACTCCGTAGTCCGAGCTGCTGGTCCGCGGCGTGAGGTGCGGTGGCGAGTCTGTGCAACGAAAACACTACGGGGGCCATCGACAGCGGAAGGAACCTTCCGGGCGATTCCCGGAACGCAGAAGACACCATGCCCTCACCATCGAAATTCCTCGATGGGTCGGCGGGCATGGTGTAGTTCGTTTCCAACGGAGGTCTGTCCAGATCGATCCTCAGGCCCTTCCGCGGTAAGGAAGCAAACACCGAAGGCGGGCTTCGATGGGAACTACTCTTACCGGCGGTCGTGAAGCTGCCGTTGCAACGCGAGATGAGCGAATTCGCGGGCTTCCTCTCGGAAGCTCGCGGCGGACGAGTTACTTGACCTCGACCTTCGCTCCAGCCTCTTCGAACTTCTTCTTGATCGTCTCTGCCTCTTCCTTCGAAACCGATTCCTTGATGTTGGAAGGAGCGGCCTCGACGAGATCCTTCGCTTCCTTGAGGCCAAGGCTCGTCACTTCGCGGACGGCCTTGATGACGTTGATCTTGTTGGCGCCGAAGTCCTTCAAGATAACGGTGAACTCGGTCTGCTCCTCGACCGGAGCCGCCGCCGCCGCCGGGCCGGCCGCAGCTGCCGGAGCCGCCGCCGCGGCGGACACGCCGTAATGATCTTCCAGCGCCTTGACCAGGTTGTTGAGCTCCAGGACGGTCAGATCGTCGATCTGCTTGATGAAATCTGCGGTTTCAATGGCCATTTTCTTCTCCTTCCAGGACTTTTCAGTCTCTTGAGAACGTATCGAGTCGGGAGGTCGCGGGGGCCGGGATCCGGCCGCCTCAGGCGTCCTGTTCTTCTTTTTTCTTGGCTACCTGATCGAGCACCACGACGAAGCTCTGGGGCACCGCCGCAAGCGTCCGCACGAACCGTGCGATCGGCGACTGGAGCAGGAACAAGAGCTTCGAGAGCAGCGCTTCCCGGCTGGGCAGCTCGGCGATATCTTTGATCTGCTCGGCCGGAATCGGCCGACCTTCCACCAGGCCCGCCTTGAACTCGATCGCAGGCGCGGTCTTGGCGAAATCCGTCAGCACCTTGGCGAGCGCCACCGGATCTTTCAAACAGTAGGCGACCGCGGTCGGACCGATGAAGTGGCCCTTCAGATCGGCCAGCTGCCCGCCTTCGATCGCGCGCAGGGCGAGGGTGTTCTTGACCACCAGATAGTGGCCACCGCTCTGGCGGATCTTCTCGCGCAGCTCCGTCACCTGCGGAACGCTGATGCCTTTGTAGCCCAGGAGGAAGGCGTGCGGCGCCGCCGCCAAGCCATCCGTATAGTCTTGGACCATCTCTTCTTTTACATTACGTGTCAGCGGCATCGTTCCCTCTCCTAAGCTTCCGCAGCGCCCGTCATGGCAGCTTCGTCCACGCGAATCCCAGGGCCCATGGTCGAGGAAAGGCTCACTGACTTCACGTACTTACCCTTGGCAGCGGCGGGCTTCGCCTTGATCACGGCGCCGATGAAGGCGCTGGCGTTGTCCCCGAGCTGCTCCTCGCTGAAGGAGAGCTTGCCGAGCGGCGCATGGATGATTCCGGTCTTCTCGACCCGGAATTCGACCTTACCGGCCTTGATCTCTTCCACCGCCTTGGCCACGTCGAGCGAAACGGTGCCGGCTTTCGGGTTGGGCATCAGGCCGCGGGGGCCGAGCACCTTACCCAAACGACCGACGACTCGCATCATGTCCGGCGTCGCGACCACCGCATCGAAATCGAGCCACCCGCCCTCGATCTTCTTCGCGAGATCCTCGCCGCCGACGTAATCAGCTCCGGCGGCCTCGGCCTCGCGGAGCTTCTCGCCGCTCGCGAACACGAGCACCTTCGAAGTCTTGCCCAGCCCGTGCGGCAGAACGACCGTGCCGCGGACCATCTGATCGGCATGCTTGGGATCGACTCCCAGGCGCATGGCGATCTCTAAGGTTTCGTCGAACTTGGCGAACGCGACTTCCTTCGCGATATGGACCGCTTGAGCCAGAGGATGAGCCTGCTGGTCCACCTTCTGCGCTGACTGTGTGAATTTCTTTCCGTGCTTCGCCACGACGCAATTCTCCCGTTTGACTTGTAATCGGCTAGCCGACGATCTCGACGCCCATCGAGCGCGCGGTACCTTCGATGATCCGCACCGCGGCTTCGAGGCTCGCCGCATTCAAGTCGGGCATCTTGGTCTTCGCGATTTCCTCCACCTGGGCAGCGGTCACCGAGCCCTTCTTGGTGCGGTTCGGCTCGCCCGAACCCTTGTCGATCCCCGCGGCTTTCTTGAGCAGGATCGCCGCCGGCGGCGTCTTGGTGATGAAGGTGTAGCTGCGATCCGAATAGACGGTGATCACCACCGGGATGATCAGGCCGATCTGGGCCTGCGTGCGGGCGTTGAAATTCTTCACGAAATCCATGATGTTGACGCCCGCCTGACCCAAGGCCGGACCTACAGGCGGCGCCGGCGTGGCCTGCCCCGCCGGAATCTGCAACTTGACCATCCCCGTGATTTTCTTAGCCATCGCTCGCGCTCCGCTCGTATTTCGAATGCCGAATGTCTGATGCCGAACCTAGAATCCAGAACGTCGAAGAGCGGCTTTCGAGATTCTCGATTCGCAATCCGTCATTCAAATTTTCTGCACCTTCGAGAAGTCCAGTTCGACCGGCGTCTGCCGGCCAAAGATCGTCACCATGACTTTCAGGCTGTTCCGGTCGAGGTTCACCTCGTCCACCGAGCCCGTGAAATTACTGAAGGGGCCTTCGGTGATCCGAACCTGCTCCCCCTTCTCGAAGAGATACTTGGGCTTCGGCTTTTCCTTCGCGGTCACCACCTGCTCGAGGATCTGATTGACCTCTTCTTCGGACAGCGGCGTCGGCTTTTTGCCCATGCCGACGAAGCCCGTGACCTTCGGCGTGTTCTTGACCACATGCCACGCCGCGTCGGACATCGCCATCTCGACCAGGATGTACCCCGGGAAAAACTTCCGCTGTGTCTCCTTCTTCTTACCGTTCTTGTACTCGACCACCGTTTCCGTCGGGATTCGGATGTCGCCGAAGGCCTCGCCCATGTCGAGCGCGTCGGCCCGCTGGCGCAAGGTCTCCTTGACCCGCTCCTCGAACCCTGAGTAGGTGTGGACGATGTACCACTGCCTGTCGATCACCCCTGCTTCGGTCATGAAGCCAGCGCCTTGAAGAGACCTTCGTAGCCCCGAAGGATTACGAAATCGGCCATCCACAGGTAGACGGCGAAAATGACGCTCGCGACAATTACGACGATCGTCGTATTCACCACCTCATCCCGCGGAGGGAAGGTTACTTTTTTCATCTCCGAGCGCACTTCGCCCAAGAACACGAGCGAACTGCCCCAGTGACCCACCTTGACCAGCCACCAACCGAGAGCAGCCAGGCCGGCGAGCACTACGAGCGTTACGGTCCAAACCATCGTCGGTGTCATTGGCGTTCTTCTACTCCACCCTCACGAGCGGGAAAATGGCAGGCCAGGAGGGATTTGAACCCCCAACCCCCGGTTTTGGAGACCGGTGCTCTACCAGCTTGAGCTACTGGCCTTCGCCCCTGACTTCCTTGTTATTTCAAGCCAGAATCTCGGTGACAGTACCGGCACCGACCGTGCGACCGCCTTCGCGGATCGCGAACCGAACACCCTTTTCCATCGCGATCGGGGCGATCAGCGTGATCTCCAGGTTGATGTTGTCCCCCGGCATCACCATCTCCGTGCCCGCCGGCAGCGTTGCCACGCCGGTCACGTCGGTGGTTCGGAAGTAGAGCTGCGGACGGTACCCGTTGAAGAACGGCGTGTGACGGCCGCCTTCGTCCTTGGTCAACACGTACACCTCGCCCTTGAACTTCGTGTGCGGCTTGATCGATCCCGGCTTCGCCAGAACCTGACCCCGCTCCACGTCGTCCTTCTTCGTGCCGCGCAAAAGCACACCGACGTTGTCGCCGGCCTGCCCCTGATCCAAAAGTTTCCGGAACATCTCGACGCCGGTGACGATCGACTTGGCCGTGTCGCGAATGCCCACGATCTCCACTTCATCGCCCACCTTGACGATGCCGCGCTCGATCCGGCCGGTCACCACGGTGCCGCGGCCCGAGATCGAGAAGATGTCTTCGATCGGCAGCAGGAACGGCTTGTCGATCACCCGCTCCGGCTCCGGAATGTAGGTGTCCAGCGCGTCGAACAGCCGAACGATCGCCTCGTCGGCGATCTCGCTCTTCTCGCCGTGCAGCGCCTTGACCGCCGCGCCACGGATCACCGGCACGTCGTCGCCCGGGAAATCGTAGGACGAGAGCAGCTCGCGCACTTCGAGTTCGACCAGATCCAGAAGCTCCGGATCGTCGACCACGTCCACCTTGTTCAGGAACACCACGATGTACGGCACGCCGACCTGACGGGCGAGCAGAATGTGCTCCCGCGTCTGCGGCATCGGGCCGTCCGCGGCCGAAACCACCAGGATCGCGCCGTCCATCTGCGCCGCACCGGTGATCATGTTCTTGACGTAGTCGGCGTGACCCGGGCAATCGACGTGGGCGTAGTGACGGTTCGCCGTCGAATACTCGACGTGCGAGGTCGCGATCGTCAGGATTTTCGTCGGGTCGCGACGCCCCTGCGATTCCGACGCCTTCGCCACCTGGTCGTAGGAGATGAACTTCGCCCAGCCCTTGTCCGAAGCGACCTTCGTCAAAGCGGCCGTCAAGGTCGTCTTGCCGTGGTCGACGTGGCCGATCGTACCGACGTTTACGTGCGGCTTATCCCGCGAGAATTTTTCCTTGCCCATGGCGCCCGATCCTCTCTCGACTCTTCTATCGCTTTAAATCGTAAGTCTTGATCCGAAACTCGTTCCCGAAGCTCTAGCCCGCCGCCTTCGCCACGACTTCTTCCGAGACAGCCTTCGGCGCTTGCTCGTAGCTTGAGAACTGCATGCTGTAATTGGCGCGCCCCTGCGATAGCGACCGCAGATCGGTCGCGTACCCGAACATCTCGGACAGGGGTACTTTTGCCTCGATCACCTGGGCGTTGCCGCGCGCTTCCATCGCCTGAATGCGTCCGCGGCGCGAAGTGATGTCGCCGATCACGTCGCCCATGTAGTCTTCCGGCGTCGTCACCTCGACCGCCATCACCGGCTCGAGCAGCACCGGGCGCGCCCGCTTGAGGGCGTCCTGGAGCGCCATCGATCCGGCGATCTTGAACGCGATCTCGGAGGAGTCGACATCGTGGTAGGAACCGAAGATCAGATCGACTTCGAGACCGACCAGCGGGAACCCAGCGAGCGGGCCGGTCGCGGCCGCCTCGTGAATGCCCTGATCGACCGGCTTGATGTATTCCCTCGGGATCACACCGCCGACGATCTTGTTGTTGAAGACGTAATCCTTTTCGCCCGGACGGATAGTGATTTTCGCGTGACCGTACTGGCCGCGACCACCGGTCTGGCGGATGAAGCGCGCCTCGCCGGTTGACTCGGCGGTGATCGTCTCTTTGTAGGCGACCTGCGGCTTGCCAACGTTGGCGCCGACGTTGAACTCGCGCACCAGGCGATCGATGATGATCTCCAAGTGCAACTCGCCCATGCCGGAGATGAGCGTCTGCCCTGTGTCCTTATCGGTGTGGACGCGGAACGTTGGGTCTTCCTGCATCAACTTGCCGAGTGCCATGCCCATCTTTTCCTGGTCGGCCTTCGTCTTCGGCTCGATCGAGACCGAGATGACCGGCTCAGGAAAGTTCATCGCCTCCAGGACGACGGGGTGCTTCAGATCGCAAATCGTGTCGCCGGTCGTGACGTTCTTCAAACCGACCGCTGCCGCGATGTCTCCCGCCCAAACCTCGGAGATCTCCTCGCGCTTGTTGGCGTGCATCTTGAGCAGCCGGCCGATCCGATCGCTCGTGCCCTTCTTGGCGTTGAGCACCGACGTTCCCGACTCGACGCGACCGGAGTAGACCCGGAAGAAGGTGAGCTGCCCGACATACGGATCGGTCATGATTTTGAAGATCAACCCCGCGAACGGCTCGTCATCGGCCGCCCGGCGGGAAGTCGGCTGGTCGTTGTCCGGATCGATGCCTTCGATCGCCGGCACGTCGACCGGCGAGGGGAGGAGATCCACCACCGCGTCGAGCAACGGCTGTACGCCTTTGTTCTTGAACGCGCTGCCGCAGATCACCGGATGAAGCTTGCCCAGCAGCACCGCACTGCGCAGCGCGGTCTTCAGTTCCGGGACCGAGATCGCTTCGCCGCCGAGATACTTCTCCAGCAGCAGATCGTCGGTCTCGGCGATCGCCTCAACCATCTTTTCGCGCGCCTCAATCGCCAAGTCGCGATCCTCGGCGTCCAGCGTGTCGATGCCGACGACCTCGTAGTCGGCACCCATGGTCTCGTCCTTATAAAGGATGCCGCGCAACTCGATGAGATCGATGATCCCCTTGAGCTTGTCTTCTTTACCCCACGGCAGTTGGATCGGCACGGGGTGGGCGCCGAGGCGCGTGATCATCATCGAGACGCAACGGGCGAAGTCGGCGCCGACGCGATCCATCTTGTTGACGAACGCGATGCGCGGCACGTTGTAGCGATCCGCCTGGCGCCAAACCGTCTCGGACTGCGGCTCGACACCGGCGACCGCGTCGAACACGGCGACCGCACCGTCGAGCACGCGAAGCGAACGCTCCACCTCGGCCGTAAAGTCGACGTGACCTGGCGTATCGATGATGTTGATCCGATGGTTCTTCCAGAAGCAGGTCGTCGCGGCGGACGTGATCGTGATGCCGCGCTCCTGCTCCTGAACCATCCAGTCCATGGTGGCCGTTCCCTCATGAACCTCACCGATCTTGTAGTTGACCCCCGTGTAGAAAAGGATCCGCTCGGTGGTGGTCGTCTTACCGGCATCAATGTGGGCCATGATGCCGATGTTTCGCGTGTCTTTGAGGGGAAGTTGCCTGGCCATGATTCGACTGCCTCTGCGCTCTCTCTACGGTCTCTACAGTTCAGTTGCTTCGATCGAGTTCTGCTGCGGTCGCCAAAATCGCCGGAACTACCAGCGGTAGTGGGCGAAAGCCTTGTTCGCTTCGGCCATCCGGTGCGTGTCTTCGCGCTTCTTGATCGCCGTGCCGCGCCCCTCGGCCGCGTCCATCAACTCGGCCGCAAGGCGCGCCCGCATGGTCTTTTCGCCGCGCGCTTGCGCCGTGGCGATCAACCAGCGCATCGAAAGCGCCAGACGACGAGCCGGCCGCACCTCGACGGGAACCTGATAGGTCGAACCGCCCACGCGACGCGACTTGACCTCGACCGAAGGCTTGACGTTCTCGACCGCCTTCTTGAAGACCTTCATCGGATCGTCGCCGGTCTTTTCCCGGATCGCGTCCAGGGCGGCGTACAAAATGCGCTCGGCGGTGGTCTTCTTACCGTCGCGCATGACAACGTTGACGAACTTGGTCACCAGCTGCGAGTTGTACAAAGGATCCGGCAGGATCTCTCGCTTGGGTACTTCTCTGCGCCTCGGCATTGTTTCGTGTTCCTCTGGCCGTGTTCTCTAGCTCTAGATCGGAGAAGTTACGACTTCGGCCGCTTGGTGCCGTATTTCGAACGACTCTGCTTGCGGCCGTTGACGCCGACGGCATCCAGCGTGCCGCGCACGACGTGATAGCGCACACCCGGGAGATCCTTCACGCGGCCGCCGCGAATCAGCACGATCGAGTGCTCCTGCAGGTTGTGGCCGACGCCCGGAATGTAGGTGGTCACCTCGATGCCGTTGGTCAAGCGTACGCGCGCCACCTTGCGCAACGCCGAGTTCGGCTTCTTCGGGGTCTGGGTGTAGACGCGGACACAGACGCCCCGCTTCTGAGGGGCCCCCTGAAGGGCCGGAGCCTTCGTCTTGTAGACGACTTTCTCGCGCCCCTTGCGCACCAACTGGTGAATCGTAGGCATACCGTTCCAATCTCCGTCGTTTGTCCTGTTCCAAAATTCCCTATGGCCGTTACAGAGCGAGACGGGCCATCAGCCGCCAAAAGCTGGCAGCGAGGCCCTGAGGAACCGCTCCTCACGATGTCCCGAGCGGGGAACTGCGGCTCGGGAACTTGTCTTTACTCTCGCGGGGAAATCCCCGCGGAGAAGACTCCGCCCCGGTCCCGGGAGGGACCCTCGGCGGCTGGGAAACCCGCGTACCTTACCCGAAGGTGCCAGACCCGTCAAGAGACGGTTCTAGCAGCCGGACGGGAACCAGTTCGGCGGTGAGGCGCAAGATAGCGCATTGCGGCCGGAAGGGGAAGGGGGTCTTCAAGAACGCTTCGCGGCAGGCGCGTTGGGCGACCCTGCGTGATTGACCCGCTTGCCGCGGCAGCGTACGCTCAAGCCCATGCACGGAACCATTTCACCCAAAGGCGAAGTCACCGTGCCTTCCGAGGTGCTGGAACGGTTCGGGCTCGTTCCCGGAACGCCGGTTTCCTTTGAGGTCCGGGAGGAAGGTATCCTCCTCCGTAAGGACGACAACCCGAAGGTCCATCCGGTCGACAAGGTATGGGCGACGCTGCCCTTCGAGCGGCCAGTCGACCAGATCCTCGACGAGATGCGCGGCCCCAGGCCGAGGAATGCGTGAGGATCGCGGTCGATTCCTCGGTAATCCTGGATGTGCTTACGGGTGACCCGGTCTTTGGCTCGACATCTTCGGAAGCCTTGCGCCGCGCCTACGACACGGGAACTCTCGTCGCATGTGATGTCGTCTGGGGAGAGGTACGCGCTCACTTCTCAGACGCTGCACAATTCCACGGCACCTTCGACGACCTAGGATTTATCTATGATCCGCTCAACCAAGAGTCGGCGGAATTGGCTGGCGACCTGTGGAGAAAGTATTGCCTGGCCACTCGACGCCGCGACCGCACGCGAGTCGTAGCCGATTTTTTCATCGGCGCGCCTGCCCGGCTGCAAGCCGACGCACTGCTTAGCCGGGATCGTGGATTCTTCCGCGAGTACTTCTCGGAGCTGCGCCTGATCGATCCGTCGGAGATTTGAGCCAATCTCTCAATGGAGGCCGCGCTCAGCCCTCCCCCCAACGGCCATAGAGAGCCGTCGGCAGAACCCGGCCGGTCGCCAGTTCCGCCAGGCAGATCTCGCCGCTCTCGATGGTTCCTCCCAGTCCTCCGAGCGTCTCTTCGAGCAGATAGTGCAGGCTCGCGAACGAGGCGCGGATGGCGTAGGTGGTGAGCACCAGGAAGAGCGCCTCGGGCGAAAGCAGTTGCCGGCACAGCGAAAGAACCTCAGGGAGGTCGTCGAACAGCTTCCAGACCTGCCCCTGATCGCCGCGACCGAATTTCGGCGGATCGAGGAAGATGCCGTCGTAGCTCTTGAAGCGTCGGACCTCTCGGCGGAGGAACGCGACCGCGTCTTCGGCGATCCAGCGGATCGACCGCTCGCCGAGGCCTGAGAGCGCCTGGTTCTCTTTCGCCCAGGCGATCGCCTTCTTCGACGCGTCGACGTGGGTGACCTCCGCCCCGGCGAGCGCCGCGGCGATCGACGCCGCTCCGGTGTAGGCGAACAGATTGAGCACGCGCGGCGCGCGGCCGGTCGCCCGGGCGGCGGCGATTCTCTCTGCCGCCCAATCCCAATGGCTCGCCTGCTCGGGAAAGAGGCCCAGGTGGCGAAAGGGCGTAAGGCGCGCCGCGAGAGTGACCTGGCCCGCGCGGCCCGGATACGAAATCGGCCAGCTCTCGGGCAGCGGTTTCGGATGGCGCCAATTCCCTGAGTCTTCCGCGCTTCCGGCCTCGAAGATCGCGTCCGCAGCGAGCCACTCGCCCGCTCCGAGCGAGGGCCGCCACATCGCCTGCGGCTCGGGCCGAATCACCCGGAACGCGCCGTAGCGTTCGAGCTTTCGCCCGGAGCCGCTGTCGAGCAGGGCGTAGTCGGACCATTCGGCGGCGACCAGAAGCCGGCAGGAGGGAAGGGAGGGCATCGGGGGAGGATTCTATTCGACGCGGCATCCAGATTGCCCTGTTGATCCCACCGGCTCCCGGCCGAAAGGAGGCCTCGCTTCCCGGTCGGAGAGCTGATAGAAAGCGCGCCACCATGCCTACCATTGAATCGCGCTTTTTTCGCCTTCGGGCGCTCGGCCGTTGGCTTGCACTCTTGTCCCTGTCCGTCGTCTTGGTCGGCTCCCTGGCCTGCGGAAGCGGGGGGGCGGAGCCAGCATCCCAAGGAGCGGACTCGATCGCGGCCGCCTCTGAGGGCGGGTCCGCCGGATCGTCCAAAGGCCCACGGCGCCACATTTCCCGCTCCGGACGGGCTAGCGAGAACCGCGGGCATCTGCGCTTTACCTACGGCAAGGTCACCAACCCCGACTATCGCGAGATCAAGAAGATTTTCCACGACGAGCGCTTTTTCGAAGAGGTGGTGGAAGATCTCGACCGCACCTTGGTCCTGCCCCGAAACCTGGATGTGCGGCTCCAGGAGTGCGGCGGCGAGGTCAATGCTTTCTACGATCCCGAGGATGGCGCAGTCCACCTCTGCTACGAGCTGTTCGAGCACTTCCTCCAAATCTTCACCACCGAGGACGCCGAGACCGACGAGGGCGCCGAGGCTGCCGCCGGTAAGGCGATCGCCGCCCTGGTCTTCACCTTCTACCACGAGCTGGGCCATGCCATGATCGACATCTACGACCTCCCCGTCACCGGCCGCGAAGAAGACGCCGTCGACCAGCTGGCGACCGTGATGCTGCTCGAAACCTGGGATGGTGAAGACAGCGAGCTCGCGATGACCGCGAGCGCTGAGTGGTTCGATTCTTCAGCAGCCGAGAGCGAAGACGAACCCGACATGGCCGACGAGCACGCCCTGGACGAGCAGCGCTACTACAACCTCGTCTGCTGGACCTATGGCAGCGATCCGGAATATTTCGCCGACCAGCTCGAAGACTGGCAACTCCCGGAAGAGCGCGCCGAGCGCTGCCCCGAGGAGTACCAGAAGATGTCGCGCTCCTGGGACCAACTGCTCGGTCCGCACATGGTGGATGTGCCGGAGGACGAAGAGGCTCCGGCGTCGTAGCGAGGGGAGAAACCGATACTCTTGCCCTCATGGCCTCCACCTTCCTCAAAATCGGCCGCAGGATCGGCATCGCGGCGCTTTCGGTGGCCGGGGCGGCAGGATTGCTGGAGCTGGTCGCCGCGATCCGGGTCCACCGCATGCGAGACGAGCGGTCGGATTTGGGCGACCGGTTGTTCACCGAGACCCGCGGCGCGGGCGACCCAGTGGTCTTCGTGGCCGGGCTGCCCGCGACCACGCGGTTCTGGCAGGGGGCTTTCGATCCACTCACCGCGGATCATCGGCTGATTTTCGTCGACGCTCTCGGTTTTGGGCGCTCCCCGTTCCCGAATGTGGACTACACCCTCGACGACCAGCTCGGCGCCTTGCGGCGAACGCTCGTAGCGGCGGGCGCCACCCGGCACGTGACCCTCGTCGGCCACTCGTTCGGCACGGTGCTCATGGCCTACTACGCGGCGCGCTTTCCCGCCGAGATCGACCGGCTGTTCCTTCTCGGTACGCCGGTCTTTGACGACGAAGCCGAAGCGCGGGCTCACATCCGCGAAATGTCTTCCATGTCGGGGTTGTTCGTGCTCAATCCCTTGCTCGCCCGAGAGGCGTGCAAGCTCCACGAGGCGCTCGCCTCCCCCACTCTCGCCCGGCTGGTCTCGGCATCCATGCCCGACACTCCGCCGGAGGTCGCGAGCGAAGCGATGAAGCACACCTGGCGGTCGTTCCGCGGCAGCTTGAACATCCTGCTGCGCCGGCCGATCGCCGCACCGCTCGCGGAAGTCGGACCGAAAGTGACCTTCATCCAAGGACGCAACGATCGCGTGACCTCGCTCGGACGAATCCGGGCGCTTGCAGAAACGATCAGCGCCCGAGTTCTCGCCACGGACGACGAGCACCTCACCTACCCGCAGCGGAGTGCGGAATCGATCCGGGCGGCGATCGGGGAACGGTGAGCGAAGCCTGAGACCGTACCTCGCGCTCAAGCCTTTCAGCTGCGGTTCAGCTCAGCAAGGAACTCTTCGATTGAAACGCCGGCCTGCTGGCTAGCGGGAACTCTTCCAAGTAAAGAATAGTGGCTTCCTTCAGATTCTCGCAGGAAGGCGGCTCACCTACTCAACCCTACTCAAAGCAGGAAGGCGTACAAGGTTCCCGGCTGGGAGTAGAATTCATGGCGACCCGGAGAACCCGATGAGCCTTTCCCTCGCCGAGATCGAAACCGAAGCCCGCCAACTCTCCTCCGACGAGCGCAGCCTGCTGATCGGTCGGCTCGTCCGGGAAACGGATGCGGAGAATCCGATTCTCCCGGAAATCGCCGACGCCTGGGCCGACGAGGCGGAACGTCGTGACCGTGAGATGGAGCGAGGAGAAGTGGAAGGAATCCCGCTCGAAGAGGTCATCCGGCAGGCGCGAGCGCTCTTCCGTTGAGCCGCGTTGTCTTCCATCCCATCGCGAACCGCGAAATCAACGAGGCGATTCGGCATTTTGAGCTGCAGCAGCGACGGCGCTAAAAGAGCGCGGCTCCATAGCCCCCTTAGAGCAACGACGGCGGGGGCACCTCACGCCGGCTTCGGCGGCCGATGTAGATCCACGAAACCAGCCCGGAGACGCTCGCCGCGAGAAACCCGACGCCCCAGCCGTTCTCTCGAAGCGGCTGCCCCACAGCGACGGCAGCGACCAGCCCATAGAGAAGAAGGGCACCCGCCGCCGCGTGGATCGCGACGAACCAGCGGGAGAGGATGGCGAAAATGTGCGGGAGCCGAAGCCAAATCGCGAACCCGGCGAGTAGCCATCCCACGGGCGCCGCAAACACGCCGATCAAGGAAATCGGCCCGAGGATTCCGCGCAAGGTTGCCGCGAACGGGTCAGGATAGAAGGCTGGCTCCATCGCTATGGATCCTCGAAGGGGAGCTGGGTCACGGCGGATAGCTTACGCCCGCGCCCTCAGGTCGCCGAGCACGTCTTCGATCTGCTCCAAGGCGGCCCGCAAGTCGTCGGCGATCTCTCCGGCGAGGAGGTGCGGGTCGGGAAGGTTCGCGGCGCACGGTCTCCCCCGCTCCGCCTTCGAACAGGACGTTGTCGGGAACGACGACGGCGGCCCGACCGTGGATCTTGAGCAGCGACTTGACGTGCTGGACGAAGTTGAGCTGCTTGTTGGCGGTGGTGGTCCAGAAGTCCGGCCGGTTGTAGGTAAGGGTCTGGCGGTCGGAGTCCCCCTCCTCGTTGACCACGGTGATGCTCGACTTCTTGCCGAACGGCGGGTTGGTGAGCACCACGTCGGCGTGGACGTGGGGCTCATTCCTCAAGGCGTCTTCGATCACGATCGGCGGCTCGCGCTCGTCGTCGGCGGGACCGATGCCGTGGAGCAGCAGGTTCATGGCGCACAGGCGAGCGACGCCGTCGACCAGCTCGACCCCGCGCAGGGCGTCGTAGCGCAGGTGGCGCTTCTGCGCCTTGTCGAGCTGAAAGCGGCTCGGGTCGGCGAGGTAGTCGTGGGCGGCGAGCAGGAAGCCGCCGGTGCCGCAGGCCGGATCGGCGATCACTTCGCCCGGCTGCGGGGCGACGCAATCGACGATCGCCTGGATCAGGGGCCGCGGGGTGAAGTACTGGCCGGCGCCCCCTTTGACGTCCTGGGCGTTTCTTTCGAGCAGCCCTTCGTAGGCGTCGCCTTTGATGTCGGCGGAAAGGGAGAGCCAGTTCTCCTGGCCGATCAGGTCGACGATCAGTTTGCGCAGTTTGGCCGGGTCCTGGATCTTGTTCTGGGCTTTCCGGAAGATCAGGCCGAGCATGCCCCCCTGGCGCCCGAGTTCCGCGAGGGTCTTGCGGTAGTGCGCTTCGAGCTTGGCGCCCTCCATCCGCGGCGCGGCGAGGTCGGACCAGCGGTAGCCCTCCGGCACCGGCTGCGATCCGTCGAGCTTCTCGCGCTCGTCGGCCATTTTGAGGAAGAGGAGGAAGGTAAGCTGCTCCAGATAGTCCTGGTACGACAGGCCGTCGTCGCGCAGGACGTTGCAATAGCTCCAGAGTTTCTGGACCAGACGATCGGAGTTTTCAGCCATGGGGAGCGGGAGCTTACCGCGGAGCGCTCAAACCGGGGTGTCCGGCGCCGGCAGCCTTTTGGACGGGAAAACGCTTCCCTCCAGAGGGATCGCTCGGCCCCTCGCCTGGGGCCTCGCCGCGCTCGCCAAACCCGGAAAGCTCGGCCGCCCGCGGCTCAAACTCGAAGCGCTCCGGAAGATCGCCAAAGCCAAGATCCGCGAGCATCATCGTCTCCTGCTGGTGAACTGTGTCGAAACCTACTTACCCTTGAACGGCCGCGAGGCAGAGGAGTACGCTACTCTCAGCAGCGCCCAAAAATCTCCGGAGATCAAAACGATGCAATTGACCTGGGCCGACCAAATCGAAGCGATGGGTGTTTTGAAGGGGCGCGAAGAGGGACTCCAAGCGGGCGCGGACCGCCTGCGCAGCACGGTGGTCCGGCAGCTTACTCAGCGCTTCGGGAAAATACCCTCACCACTGCGGAAACGACTGAAAGCGATCCGATCGGTCGATGAGCTGGGCGCGATCGCCGATCGAATCTTCGTGGTCGGTTCGATCGACGAGCTAGGCCTCGGCTGAAGTGAGAACCAGGGGCCGCGGGGTGAAGGCGGGAGCTTACCGCGGAGGGAAGTTCCTGCGTTGGTGAGACGGCCCAGATCAGTGGTGATTCCGTCCAGGCCAGTGGTGAGCTGGCCTAGACCAGTAGTGATCTGGCCTAGACCAGCGATGATCTAGCCCAGATCAGTAGTGATCCCGTCCAGACCAGTAGTGATCTGACCCAGACCAGTGGTGATCTAGCCCAGATCAGTAGTGATCCCGTCCAGACCAGCAGTGATCTGGCCTAGACCAGTAGTGATCTGGCCTAGATCAGTGGTGATCTGGCCCAGACCAGCGGTGATCTGGCCTAGATCAGCGGTGATCTCGTCCCGACCAGTGGTGATCTCGTCCAGATCAGTGGTGCGCTCGACTTAAATACCACCGGGTTACCCCATCTCAGCTCGGTAATCAGGCACGCTTTTGCCGTACCGCCCGCTCCGACCACTTGGGCTTCGTGGCCACCGCCGCCCGCTGGCCCCGAATCCGCGCCAGCAGCTCAGCGGCCGGCTCGTCGGTCGGGTCCTGATCGACGAGTCTACCCTCGAAGGCCCACTTGAGGATCGATTGGCGGAGGCGGGCGATGCGGGTGAGATCAGCGCAAAGAGTATCCCGGGAAGATTCAGCTACAGCCAACTGCCGGTCGAGTCCCTCCGCCAAGCGAACAACTTCGCCCTCGGGCGGCAGTGGAAGCGGAATCTGGCGCAGATTCGCCTGGCTCAAATTCCTCATCGAATCTTGATTCCCTGTTGCGCGCGACTCGGGAACTCTTCCGGGATCTGCTGCTCCTGGTTGACCCCAACCTTGCCGCGCGGCTCGCTCCCGGGGCGGACGTCGAGTTTCGCGACAAAGAGATGGTTCCCGGGTGAGGGCCGCCAGCAGGGCCGGAAAGAAGGCCTCGAGACGGGCGCGGATCGTCTACGCAGCACTGTGGTCCGGCAGCTGACCCAGCGCTTCGGCAAGGTGCCCGCAGCGCTACGGAAGCGCCTGGCCGCGATCCACTCGGTTGAAGAGCTGGGCTCCATCGCCGATCGAATCTTGGTGGTCGGTTCGATCGAGGAGCTGGGACTCGGCGGTTAGGTTTCCGAGTTCACACTTCAGCGGTCGCCGAAGACCTCTCGCGACGAACGAAGCGACTCTTTTATCCTGTAGGGGGAATGTTGGTGGCCAGGGACGGAATTGAACCGCCGACACCGTGATTTTCAGTCACGTGCTCTACCAACTGAGCTACCTGGCCAGGAAGGATCGGGCGATCCCAAGGGGACGCTTTGTAGCAGTCTGCGGGTGCGCGAGTCAAGGCCGATCCGGCTGGCCGCGTTCGATCAGGCAGCGGACGGATCCGGGTACGCCTCGAATTTCGCCGATTTCGATCAGGCGATGGCCGGAACGTTCGCACCAGATCGGCATGTCTTCGTTCATCGTCGGATCGTCGCCCCACACTTCGAGCAACTCGCCCGGTGCCACTTTGCGGATCTCGCGAACCGAGAGCAGCACGGGCAGAGGGCAGAGGGCACCACGGCAATCGAGACGGTGGGGTGCGTCGGCCAAGTTGAGGCTCCTCCAAAGTAGGGATGCGCGCTACGGCGACCTAACCCCTAGAATAGCCGCGAATGGAGCCGAGACAACAGGGTGGGCGCGGCTTTCGACCGGCGCGGCGCAGGATCGCCGGGGCTGCGGCTGTTGCCGTGATGCTCGGTATTGTGCTTCCGGCCCGCGCCTGGACCCCCGGAATGCAGCGCCTCATCGCCACCGAGGCGGCGCGCCTGGCGCCTCGCGACCTGTATCGCCAGATCGACAAGCACCGTCCGGAGTACGAGCAGGGAGCGCTCGCGCCGTTTGCCGATCGCGACCCCGGGCGCCACAGCCTCAATCCGGACGGCTCCGGGACGCTCGACCGGGCGATCGCTGAAGAGACCACGGCGGCGATCGGCGCGATCCGCGGCCATCGGCCGTTTTCCGAGATCGTCGGCCGGCTCGGCCGCGTGAGCCACTATGTGGCGGACGCCAACAACCCCCTCGCGACCTCGAACCAAGACGCCGAAGAGGGGCGCTATTTCGCCGACTTTCTGATCTATGCCGAAAGCTCGGAGGCGCGCCTGCCGCTGGTCTTCTACGGCCTTCCTCGCGGATGGGAACAGCGGTCGGACCTCGGCCTTTTGGTCCGCGACGCTCTCACCCGGTCGCGCAGGTTCTACCCCACGATCGGCCGCGAATATCGGCGGATCGGCTTCGGTTCGGGGCGGGCGCTGTTCGACGACCGGTCGAGCGCCTTCGCGATCGCCTCTCTCGCCTTCAGCCATGCGGTGACCGATGCGGCGATCGCCCTACGGACGATTTGGCTCCGGGCGGGGGGCGGGGACTCTCGAACCCGCCTGCCGATCGCGGGCGGCCGGATCTTTCCGGTCCCCCGGAACCGCGAAAACCTCGATCAGCGCTAAGATCGGCGGATTCAACCGAGCATCCCGTAACGGAGAACCGACGTAGCGCGCCCATAGGGCGCACCGACGACACGTTTTTCCGTTCGAAAAAGGCAATGACCTCCCAGGCACCGCCCTCGACTGCGACGACTACGTGCCCTCACTGCGGCACACGGCTGCGCTTTTCTTCGCCGGGCGACGCCCCGGTCCGGCTGCGCATTACCTGCGGCACATGCCAAAAGGGGTTTGCCGTGCAATGGCCGGGTTCCGGGGCGGTCGCCAAGGCCTCGGTCTCGACCACCGTTTCAACCGCGCTGCCTTTTGCTCCTTCGGCGCCGACGATGCAGGTCACCGAAGTTCACCGCTCCGGGCACGGCGACAGCGGTGGCGGCGGCGGCGGCGGCGCGCGGGGCAGGGCCGGCCACGGGCCGGCGTTCGCTCCGGGAGACGTCCTCGCCGAGCGCTACCGGGTGATTCGGTTTCTCGCCGAAGGGGGAATGGGCGAGGTGTTCGAGGTCCAAGACCTGGAACTCGGCGGTCGCCTCGCCGCCAAAACCGTGCGCGCCGAGGTCGCCGCCGACCCGACCGCGCTCGAACGGTTTCGGCGCGAGATTCAGCTCGCCCGCCGGGTCACGCACCCGAACGTCTGCCGGATGTTCGACGTCGCCTACCACCGGCCCGACGCGAGCGCCGCCGGCACGATCTTCCTCACCATGGAACTCCTGCTCGGCCCGACCCTCGCCCAGCGGATCGCCGAAGGGCCGCTGGCCACGGAGGAGGCGCTGCCGATCGTCCGCCAGATCGCCGCGGCGCTCGATGCGGCCCACGAGGCGGGCATCGTCCACCGCGATCTGAAACCGGCCAACGTGGTGCTGGTCCCCGGGCAGACCCCCGCCAAGGACGACACGGTGCGCGCGGTGGTCACCGACTTCGGCCTGGCGCGATTCGACACCGCCAACAGCGCGGCGGCCGAAGCGTCGATGACCATGACGGCGGCGGGCTTCTTCATCGGCACCCCCGCCTACGTGGCGCCCGAGCAGATCGAAGGGGGCGCGGTGACCGCCGCGACCGACATCTACGCCTTGGGCGTCGTGATGTTCGAGATGCTCACGGGCAAGGTGCCGTTCCTCGGCGAGACCGCGCTCGCCACGGCGGTCAAACGATTGCAGCACCCGGCGCCTTCGCCGCGGCTTCATTCCGCCGCGATCGACGCCAGCTGGGAAGCCGCGATCCTGCGCTGCCTGGAGCGGCGGCCGGAGGATCGCTTCGCCCGGGCTCGCGAGCTGGTCGCGGCGCTGGAAAACCCGCGGGCCTCGCCCGCGCGCCCAGCCCAAACTGCGGCTCTTTCGGACGCCTCTCCGGGCACCGATCCAACCGTTGCCCCCCCGGTGTCGATACCGGCGGCGGTCGAGCAAGCCCCGGCGCAAAAGCCCGCGGCGACCAAACGGTGGACCCTCGTGGCGCTCGCCGCGGTGATCCTGTTGTCGTTCTCGTTCGTCGCCTACCGGATCGTCGCCTGGCGCAACGAGCGGCGGCTGGAGGCGCAGATGCTCGACGCCACCCTGCCGGCCGAACCGGTCGCGGCGCGGCGGGCGATCGCGGTGCTCGGATTCCGCGACCGCTCGGCCACCGGCGGGTCCGAATGGCTTTCGGGGGCGTTCGCCGAGATGCTCGGCACGGAGCTGGCCGTCGAGCAGGGGGTACGGATCATCGCGGGCGAGGAAGTTGCCCGAATGAAGAGCGACCTCGGCCTTTCCGATCTCGAAAGCCTGGCGCCCGACACGCTCGCCCGCCTGCGCACGGCGAGCGGCGCCGATTTTCTCGTCTTCGGCTCCTACACGACACTCGGCGCCGAGGCCGGCGGCAAGATCCGCCTCGACCTGCGGCTCCAGAATACCGAGAGCGCCGAGACCACCTCGATCGCCGAGACCGGCACGGAGGCCGCGCTGTTCGATCTGGTGGCCCGGAGCGGCGCGCGGCTTCGAGGGGCGCTCGGACTGGGACAGGGTAGCGGTGCTTCGGCCGACGGCCCGGCGCGGGCGGCCTTGCCGGCGAACCCGGAAGCGGCGCGGCTGTACGCCGAAGGGCTCGAACGCCTGCGCCGGTTCGAGCCGCTCGCCGCTCGCGATCTGCTGGCGCGGGCGGTGGCGGTCGATCCCAACAACCCGCTCGCCCACTCGGCGCTCGCTTCGGCCTGGACCAACCTGGGCTACGCCGCGCGGGCCGCGGACGAGGCGAAGAAGGCGATCGATCTGGCGCACGATCTCCCCCAGGAGCAGCGCCTGGTGATCGAAGGACGCTACGCCGAAGCGAACGAAGATTGGCCCCGGGCGACCGAGATCTACCGCTCGCTCTTCCGGGTCTTTCCCGACGACCTCGATTACGGTCTGCGCCTGGTCGCGGCGCAGACCGCCGGCGGCCAGGCCCAAGGGGCGCTCTCGACGGTCGCCGCCCTCCAAGCGCTCCCCGCCCCGGCGCGCGAGGATCCGCGCATCGATCTGGCGGAAGCCACGGCCGCCGAAGCGCTCGCCAACTGTCCCCGCCAACGCCAGAGCGCGGCCCGGGCGGCGGCCCGGGCGGGAGAACGGGGTACCCGGTTGCTCACCGCCCAGGCCCGGCTGTCCGAGTGCAGGGCGCTGCGCAACCTAGGCCAAGGCGCCGCCGGCCAGGCCGCCTGCGACGCCGGCCGAACGCTCTACGCCGAGGCGGGCGATCCCTCGGGAGTCGCCGATGCGCTCACCCAATCGGCCAACCTGCGCTTCGACCGCGGCGACCTGCCCGGCGCGCGGCAGCTGTTCGAGCAGGCGCTCGGCACCTACCGCAAGCTCGGCAACAAGGGCGCCGAAGCGGGAGTGCTCAACAACCTCGCCGTGGTGCTGCGCCGCCAGGGCGATGGGGCGGCGGCCGTAGGACTCTACGAACAGGTGCTCGCCCTCGCTCGGGAGACCGGCAACCGCTACGGCGAGGCGAGCACCCTCGGCAACCTGGGCACGCTGTCCACCGGTCGCGGCGAGCTGACCAAGGCGCGCGAGTTGATCGAACGTTCGCTCGCCCTGCGACGGGAACTGGACGATCGGGCGGGAATCGGCTCGGCGCTCGACAACCTGGGCACCGTGCTGCGCCGCCAAGGCGATCTGGCCGGAGCCCGGCAGCGCGCGGAGGAATCGCTTTCGGTGCGCCAGAAGATCGGTCAGAAGAGCGGCGAAGCGGCCTCGCGGATCGGCCTCGGTCTGACCCTGCTGGACCAGGGCGACCTCGGCGCCGCGCGGCAACATTTCGAGGCGTCGCTCGCGATCTGCCAAAAGCTCGGCAACCGAAGCCTCGAAGCCTCGGCCCAGTTCGGGCTCGCCGAGGTACTCGCCCGGCAAGACGACCTTGCGGGCGCGCGTGCCGCCCACGAAGAGGCGCTCCAACTACGCACGGACCTGGGAGAAAAAAGCCAGGAGGCGGCAAGCCGCCTAGCCCTCGCTACGACGCTGCTGGAGACCGGAGACCCGACGACCCTCCTCCGGGCGGAGCAGGAAGCCCGCGCCGCCGCCGAGGAGCTGGGCAGGCAAGAGGCACTGGGTGACCAGGCCCTGGCGCTCGCCGTGGCCGGCGAAGCCGCCGTCGGCCTGGGGCACGCCGCCCCGGCCCGAGACGCAATGAACCGGGCGCGAAATTTGATCGCCCAAACCGGCGCCCGAGAGGACGTCAAGACGCGCCTTTCGGTGGCGCTCAAGACGGCGCGAACTCTTCCTCCCGCCGAGGCGGCCCGAGAGCTGGAGACGGTCCTCGCCGAAGCCGCCAAGGTCGGACTGGTGGAGGTCCGGCTCGAAGCGAGCCTCGCGCTCGCCAATCTCGACCGGTCCCCCAGGGGAGCCGCCCGGCGCACCACCGTCGCCCAAGAGGCACAGGCCCGGGGGTTCGCGGAGATCGCCCGCCGGGCCTCGGGCTGAGCGAAGTCGAAGCCTACTTCTTGCCCGCCAGGGCCTGCCATTCCTTGTCGGCGTCAACGATGAACTTCGCCTGATCCTTCTCCCACGACTTCTGGACGCCCTTGTCGTAGTTGACGTAGAGCTTGCCGTCCAAAACCTTCCAGACCGTCGGATCGGCGGTCACCAGATGTCCCTTGGCCAGGCCGTACGCACAATGACCGCCGTACTGCGGCGCATACTTTTCCGGGTTCGCCACGAAGGCGTCGCGATGCGCGGCCGTCGCGAAACGCCAGGTGGCGCCATGCCAGTCGGTCGAGAACTCAGCCTTGCCCGCAACGGGCTTGCCCTCGAAATAGCTCACGGTGTCCCACCCTTCCAGGGCGAGCCCCGCTTTGTTCTTCTCAATCGACTGGCCGCCGAGGACCGGACCGGCGAGGACGAAGGAAAGGGCGAAAACTCCGAGCAGGGCGAAGAGGAAACGGTGACGCATGTGTGGTTCTCCTGGGAGCAAGCGGTTGTTCGCGCCCCACCTCGGTGGCTCGCGCGAGTCTCGTCGATGAATCGGGAAGGAAATCTTCCCAGCCCTACCGAAGAGTTTGCCGCCAATCGGGCTTTGGTTTCAACGCGCTCGGAAGCGTCAGTTCACCGAGCCGGTCACCGAGAACGACTACCCTGAGGATCACCGCTTCTCACCGGGACTTCCCGCAAAGTACGCCGCGACCGATGCAGTGAGGGAAGACATGCCTTTCAGAGCAACCACGGATGGGTCTTTTTGAATCGAGGAAGGCAGAGAAAGCTTTCCGTCCAACTTCTGGATGAAGACGCCATCGAGTTCCGGCAGGAGGATGCGCCGCTCTTCGTCGAGCGGCGGCCTACGAACGAAAACCAGAAGGTCGTCGCCGATCTCCGGCCGCGGTGGAAAACCCGGATCGAACTTACAGAAGCTTGTGGAACCGGCTCGAAAGGAAGCCGCCGGATAGTAAAGCCGCAAGGTTCGGCTGGATTTAACCTCGGCGAATGTCTTGATCGTCTCTTCCACTTCGAGATCGATCAGCGAACCGATGTCGCCTCCGAAGAAACCCTCGGTGACCGAAACCACCCGCCCCTGAAAAATGCCGCGGGCACCGCTCGCCGCCGAGCGAAGGGTTTGCTCCGGCGCTCTTCCGGGGTTTTCGAGGCTGCCGGGCGCGTAGTAGAGACAGTCGGCAAGAGGCCTCGAATAGTAGGGGTCCGGAGCGCCTAAAAGAGACGGCTCCCCCGGGCGAATCGCCGGCGCCGGCAGCTTGGGAGCTTCAGCGACCGACTGAAAGATTCGCTCTGCCTTGGAGCCGAGAAGTTGCCAGTCCATCGAGCCGTCAGCCCTGCCGGCCACACCGGCGGAAACGAATAGGGGGGGGCCGGCCGGTTCGGCGAGAGACCTAACCGTTCGAACCTCGTCGGCCCGCAACGCCACGGACGACATCAGCCCCCACGCTAAAACGATCGGCGGATACCAGCTTCTCAGAACCCTAGCGGACTGCCACCTCATGATCGAAGGCTCCTTCCAAAGAGCCCGGAGCTGAACAGAGATCGCTCGGAATGTCTACCCGCCCAACGCCGCTAAATCCACCACCTCGGCGGCTTCGAGCCCTCGCGATTGGATGAGAACGCGGATCTCCTCGCCCATCCCTTCGCCGTCGAGCAGGTCCATCGCCTGGCGGCGGGTGGTGGCGTCGGCTCCGCGGAGTTCGTCGAACAGGCCGCAGGCGGTGAGCCAGAGAGCCTGCCGGCCGAGGGCTACGGTGGTGAGCCCCTCTTGTTCGCCGGCTCCGATCAGGGCCGAAAAGTCGACGTGGGCGGTGAGATCCTGGCGGCCTACTTCGCGGAACGGATCGCGGTGGACCCGATGATGGGAAAAGCAACCGAGGGTGCCGTGAAAGCGGATGCGGCCATCCACCAGTTGGGGTTTCTTGAAGCCGTAGTCGCAGGTGACCAGAAGGCCGCGATCGAGGCGTCGGGCCAGGTCGCTGTAGAGCGGTCGCCAGCCGGGGGCGAGATCGGCGATCTGGCCGGGGGCGAGGTCGACGTGCGGACCGTCGAGCAGCTCGACCAGGGCACGATCGGACAGATCGCCATGACGCCAGGCGAAGGCGTCGTGGTCGTCGAGGCCCACCCACAGCTCGCCCACGTGCCCCCCTTCGCGACCGACCAGGCGGTGCACCGGTAGAGCGTCGAACAATTCGTAGGAGAAGATCAGGCCGCGGATCGAGCGGGCCGGCACGAGGTCGAGCCGCTCGACCGCTTCCACTCCCGGCGGCAGCGGGCGCGGCACCCGGTCCCAGGCCCGGAGCCAGCGCTTGGGGCTCCCCGGGGGAAAGGCGGCCAGGGTAGCCCCGAGATGGACTCCCGTGCCGTAGCCGGCTTCGAACAGTTCGGCCGGCTCACCGAGGGCTTCATCGAGCCGGCCGAGCAGCCGGGCGGTAACCCGGCCGAACAGCGGCGAGAGCGACGCGCCGGTTATGAAGTCCCCTTCGGGACCAATCGGCAGCTCGGCCCGGTTGTAGTAGCCGCCCGGACCGTACAGAGCCTCCTCCATGAACGCGGCAAAAGGGATCGGCCCGCCGGAGCGGATACGCGCCCGAAGGCGATCGGCGGGAGACGACATAGCTGCGGACTCTATGGGATCTGATGGGATCTGCCGCAGGGATGTCCGGGCGACCTGAGCAGGTCGATGCGCACGCGAGCCTGGTAGCATTTGTTTTCTAACCCCTGCCGTAGGAGGAAGTGCGATGAAGAAGAGGCTGCTGCTCCACCGCGAGACGCTGGTCAAGTTGGATTTCCGCGATGCCGTGCGCGTACTGGCCGGCGTTCGGATGGTCCACGAGACGTTCGATTCGGGCGAGACCTACTGCTGGTGCTCGCAGGGCTGCCCGCCCCAGAGCGACACCTGCCCGCCGCCGGTTGAGACCTCCGGCTGCAACGTTTACTGAGCCCCAATCCCCATCGGAACACCCCGGGGCGGCCGGGTGAAGGCCGCCCCCACCTCTCACGCTACAATCCCCCTCCGCATGAGCCCCCTTCCCCCGAGCGACACCCACGGCGCCTCATCGAGTGTGCCCAGCCCCGAACGGCTGCTCGAACTGATCGACGCGATGGCCGATCGGCCGGTCGTGCTGGTCGCCGATCTGGTGGTCGACCGATTCCTGACCGGAACGCCGAAACGGATCAGCCGCGAAGCGCCGGTCTTGATCCTCTCCTACGAAGGGGAACGGATCGCCCCGGGCGGCGGGGCGAACGCGGCGGCCAACGTCGTGGCGCTCGGCGGCCGGCCGTTGCTGTTGGGGGCCGTGGGCGACGACGCGAACGGCGACGACCTGCTCGCGGACCTCGCGGGGCGCGGCATCGATACCGCCGGGGTGCTCGTCCGCTCCGACTACCGGACGCCCACCAAGGTGAGAATTTTGGGCGGCGGCAAGCATTCGATCAAGCAGCAGATCGTCCGCTACGACATCGAAGACAACCTGGTTCTTACCGAAGCGGATCGGCTCGGCTTCGCCGCCCGCCTCGCGGAATGGCGCACCGACTACGGGCTCGGCGACCGGGCGACCGCGATCCTGTCCGATTACGGTTACGGCACCGTCGAGCCCGCGGTCCTCCCGGTTCTACGCGCTGCGCTCGGCCCCGAGGCGACTCTGCTGTGCGACAGCCGGTATCGCTTGGGAGAATTCCGCGGCCTGGATGGCGCGACACCCAACGAGGAAGAGGCCGAGGCGCTCCTCGGCCAGCCGATCGAGGACGCCGTCGAGCCGCTCGCCCGGGCCGGCAGAACCTTGCGCGACCGACTCGGTGCCGGGTTTCTCCTGGTGACGCGCGGCAGCCGGGGCATGAGCCTGTTCGAAGAGCGCGGGGGCATGCACCTGCCGGTCCACGGCACGGACCAGGTGGCCGACGTGACCGGCGCGGGGGACACCGTGATCGGCACCTTCGCCCTCGCCCTCGCCGCCGGGGCCTCGCCGCTCGAAGCGGCCCTCCTCGCCAACTACGCAGGGGGAATCGTGGTGATGAAGATGGGGACAGCGACCCTCTCTCGCGACGAGTTGGCCTCTGCCGTGCGCGCCGATCCGCAACCGATCGAGGGGCTCCAATGGGTCGGGTGACTACGGCCACCGAACTCCAAGCGGCCCTGCCGGCTCTCCGCACAGCGGGGCGGACGATCGCGTTGGCCAACGGTCATTTCGATCTGATCCACGTCGGCCATCTGCGCTATCTCGCGGCGGCGAAGGCGGAAGGGGACGTGCTGATCGTGGCGATCAACGACGACGACTCGGTCGCGCGGCTGAAAGGGGCGGGACGGCCGATCGTGCCGGCGGCGGAGCGGGCGGAGCTGCTCGCGGCGCTCACCCCGGTCGATTTCGTCGTCGTCTTTTCGGGCGACTCCCCCGCCCCGCTGCTCGACGCACTGCGCCCGGACGTTCATTGCAAGGGGACCGATTACGGCACCCCCGAACGGGTGCCCGAGTTTGAGACCGTGCGCGCCTACGGCGGGCGTACCGCGCTGGTCGGCGACCCGAAGGACCATGCGACGAGCGATCTGATCTCGAAAGTTCGGGCGTTGCCCGAATGATTGGCATCGGGTCGCTCCGAGACCCCCTCCGTTGCGCATCCTGATCGTCAAAACCAGCGCGCTCGGCGACGTCGTCCACGCCCTGCCGGTGCTCGGCGCCCTGCGGCGCCACCTGCCGAAGGCCCGGATCGCCTGGGTCGTCGAGGAGTGGATCGCGCCACTGCTCGCCGGGCATCCGGACCTCGACGAGGTGATTCCGGTCCGCTTGGGCGCCTGGCGCAAACGTCCGTTCGCCCGCGAGACTCGGCACGAGGTGGGAGAGGTCCGCCGCCGGATCGCCACGTTCGGTCCCGACGTCGCGCTCGATCTGATGGGCAATCACAAGGCGGGCCTGCTCGCGGCCCTGTCGTTCGCCGATCGCCGGCTCGGCCTCGCCCGCGAATTCCGCCGCGAGCCGTCGAGCGCGATCTGGATCAACGAGCGGGTGGCTCTGCCCGACGGCCACGCCGGGCACGCGGTCGATCGGATGCTCGCGGTGCTCGACGGGTTGGGCCTACCGAACGAGCCCGCGGAGTTTCAGCCGAAAAAGATTCTGCCGGGATCGACCGCCGAGTTCTCCGAGCAGGCCGGCCTGCCCTCAAGGTTCGCCCTGCTCCACCCCGGCGCGGGCTGGGCCAACAAAAAATACCCGGCCGCCAGGTGGGGCCGGGCGCTCAAGGATCTCGCCACCGAAACCGGCCTGCCGAGCCTCGTCGCCGTAGGACCAGGAGACGAGCGCCTCGCCGCCGAAATCGTCGCGGCGAGCGGCGGCGCGGCGCACTCGCTTCCCGCTGAGATCCCCGCCTTCGCGGCGCTCGCCCGACGGGCAGAGATCGTCCTCGGCGGCGATTCCGGTCCCACCCACCTCGCCCACGCGCTCGGCCGGCCGGTACTGATGCTGATGGGGCCAACCGATCCGGTCCTCCACGGTCCGTATGGCGCCCCCCACCTAGCGCTCGCCAAGAAGCTCCCGTGCAGCTTCTGCCACCGCCGCTTCGCCGAGGTCAAGGTCTGCCTGTTGGAGATCGCCCCCCGCGAAGTCGCGGAACGCGCCGGAGAGATCCTCCGATCTGACGATTTCTCAAGCAGTTAGGCCGATTCGCGAGATTGACCCTCGGTTCCGGCGACTGTTATGCTGAATCCCGAATACAACGCTTCCCGACCGTCTCGCTGCCCCCATCCCTCGAGGATTTGACATGGCTTTCGGTAAGACTCCCGCTCCGCCCGACCCGCGCCCCCGGCCGTCCGGTTCTTCGGCTCAATCGGCCAACGCCGCCAGCTCCGCGAAGTTCGGCGAAATGTTGATCCGCGCGGGCAAGATCAACGAGATGCAGCTCCAGGAGGCGCTCACCCTCCAGAAGGACCAGGGCGGACGCCTGGGCACGAACCTGGTCAAGCTCGGTTACGTCACCGAAAAAGCGTTGGTCGAGTCGCTCTCCCAGCACTTCGGCGTTCCGGCGGTCGATCTCAATTCGATGGAGATCGACGAGAACGTTCTCAAGATCATCCCCGCGGACATCGCGCGGAAATACACCATCCTCCCGGTGTCCAAGGCGGGGGCGACGGTCACGGTCGCGATGATCGATCCGACCAACGTCTTCGCGATGGACGACGTCAAGTTCATGACCGGCTACAAGGTCGAGCCGGTGGTCGCTTCGGAAACCAGCATCCGCGGCACGATCGACCGGGTCTACGGCTCGACCCACGCGATCGAGCTCAAGAAGGTGATGGAGGGGCTTTCGGAAGAAGCCAACAGCGACCTCGAAGTGCTCGACGAGGAGGAGGATCTCGACCTCGCGACGCTCGAAGAAGAGTCCGAGCAGGCGCCGGTCGTCAAGCTGGTCAACATCGTGCTCTCCGATGCGATCAAGCGCGGCGCCTCCGACATCCACGTCGAGCCGTACGAGAAAGAGTTTCGCGTCCGCTACCGGATCGACGGCATCCTCTACGAGATGATGCACCCGCCGATCAAACTCAAAGAAGCGATCACCAGCCGGATCAAGATCATGGCGAAGCTCGACATCGCCGAGAAGAGGATGCCGCAAGACGGCCGGATCAAGATCAAGACCAAGATCTCCGGCCGAACCAAAGATCTCGACTTCCGGGTTTCGGTGCTGCCCACGCTGTTCGGCGAAAAAATCGTCATGCGGTTGCTCGACAAAGACAAGCTGATGCTCGACATGAGCAAGCTCGGCTTCGAGGGCGACGCTCTGCGCCGGTTCGAGCACGCGATTCTCAAACCCTACGGCATGGTGCTGGTCACCGGACCGACCGGCTCGGGCAAGACCAACACCCTCTATTCGGCGCTGTCGCGGATCAACACGCCGGAGGTCAACATCCTCACCGCCGAGGATCCGGTCGAGTTCAACCTGCCGGGCATCAACCAGGTCCAAATGCGCGAGCAAATCGGCCTCAACTTCGCGGCCACCCTGCGCTCGTTCTTGCGCCAGGATCCGAACATCATCCTGGTCGGCGAGATCCGCGACTTCGAGACCGCCGAAGTCGCGATCAAAGCCGCGATGACCGGCCACCTCGTGCTCTCGACCCTGCATACCAACGACGCCCCTTCGTCCGTTCACCGCTTGATGAACATGGGGATCGAGCCGTTCCTGGTCGCGACCTCCGTTCACATGATCGTTGCCCAGCGGCTGGTGCGTAGGGTCTGCTCGTTCTGCAAGGAGCCGGCCGAGCTGCCGCCCACGGCGCTGATCAACGCCGGCTTTTCCGAGGCCGAATCGCGCACCCTCAAGCTGTTCAAGGGGCGCGGTTGTGAGCGCTGCAGCGCGACCGGCTACAAGGGCCGAGTCGGCCTCTATGAGGTGCTGGAGGTGGGCGACGAGATCCGCGAGTTGATCCTCTCCGGCGCCAGCTCCTACGAGCTGAGGGCCAAGGCGATCCAACTCGGCATGTTGACCCTGCGCGACAGCGGCATGCAGAAGATCCGCGACGGCATGACCACGGTCGAAGAAGTCCTGCGCGAAACGGTCGCCTGAGGTTCGCGAGCTTCAGGCCCGGCTGTCCCACAGCACGTCGGCGATCCCCCGCCGATGGTTCTCGGCGCGGGCGATGACGAACAGGGCATCCGACAGACGGTTCAGGTAGCGGATCGTCCACGGGCCGATCCGCTCGGCGCGCCCGAGGGCGACGAGTTCTCGTTCGGCCCGTCGGCAAACGGTCCGGCCGACGTGGAGTTGCGCGGCGCCGATCGCGCCGCCGGGCAGGATGAAGTTCTGAAGCGGCCCCACCTCTTCGCTCAACCGATCCATCAGGGCTTCAAGCGCCAGAACGTGGCGCTCTTCGATCGTCGGCACGGGAAACCGCGCTTTGTCCTCTTCGAGGATGCAGAGGTCGGAACCGAGGTGAAACAGCTCGTTTTGAATCCGCGTCAACTCCGCCGCGAGTCCCGCGTCGAGGCCGCAGGCGACGGCGACGCCGATCTGCGAACTCAGCTCGTCGACCGTGCCATAGGCGGCGATGCGCGCCGAATCTTTCTCGACCCGCTGCCCCCCGCCCAGGGCGGTCGTCCCATCGTCGCCGGTCCGGGTATAGACCTTGGTGATTCGTGGCATAAGTTGCGCGAAGAGGGAAAGATGGCTTGACTGCGCTTCGCAACCAAGAATGTAGCATCCGCCGAGGACGAAGAAGACGGCGCTTCTCCGAAAGTCGCTCGATCAAGCTGGAACAACTTCGACCGGCTCGATCTCTCCTTCTTCAAGGGTGGATCGCGCCGGTCTCTTCGTTGGACCTACAGGCGACTCGTTACTTGGCGGCCCGGGCCGCTTCGCGCGCCGCACGACGCGCCTGTTCCCGGCGCTCGGCAACGTTCAGCGACGATTTGTCCGTCCGCCCCTGTCCAGAGAGCTTGCGGATGACTTCGGCGAAATCAACCGGCACGACGGCGGCCGGCTTGGCAATTTTAGGCTTCACGGATGCAATGGGGCGCTTGGCCACCGCTTTCGCTGGTTTGGGCATAGCCGAATCATGCCACAGCCGGAGCCTCATAGGAAGATGCAATCTTCGCGGGCACGACCCCCAGAAATTGCATGAACTCAACGACTTCGAGCGTTTTCAAGGCCGGGAAAGGCACCCTCTCCGAACGCCTCCAGGCCTACCCTGCGCGACGGCCCCGCCGTTGCCCGGGTGGCGTGTAGACTCCCCCGCATGAGCGTCCGTCTCGACAAATGGCTCCAGGTTGCCCGGATGTTCAAGACCCGCTCCCAGGCGACCCATGCCTGCGAACTCGGCCGCGTCCAGGTCAACGGCTTGGACGCCAAGGCGCATCGGCATGTGGCGATCGGCGACCGGATCTCGCTCCACCAGGGAGAGTGGCAACGGATCTTGATCGTCCAGGTGCTCGCCGACCGGCCGGTGGCGAAAGCCGACGCCGCCGCGCTGTTCGAAGATCAGAGCCCGCCGCGGCCGGAGCTCGAAGCCGACCCGATCCGCCGCCTGATGCGCCGCCCTCCGGCGCTGCGCGAATCCGGTGCCGGCCGGCCCACCAAGAGAGACCGTCGAGACATCGAGCGCTGGGAGGGGGGCGAAGACTGACGGCGTCAAGATTCTGTCCCAGATCAAACCGGATTTCTCTTGACCGAAACTGGACGGCAGTCTACGATCTTCGACCATGGCGGATGCCCTCTCGGAGCTGGCCAGACATCCCATCGGCGTCGTGGTCCGCCGCACCGGGCTCAAGCCCGACCTGATTCGCGCTTGGGAGCGCCGCTACGGCGCCATCGAGCCATCCCGCTCCGCGACCCGGCGTCGGCTGTACCGCGACGCCGACATCGAGCGTCTGAACCTTCTGCGCCAGGCGGTCCAGGCCGGCCACAGCATCAGCCACGTCGCCTCTTTAACCAACGAGCAACTGCGCGACCTGATCCGCGACGATCAATCCGCATCGGTCGCGGCGCGCCTCGAGCCGGCCGAGGCGTCGGACTTAAAGGCGACGCCCCAAACCATCCTCACCGCCTGTCTGTCGGCGGTGGAGCGCCTGGACGTGACGGAGCTCGAACTCCAGCTCGAGCAGGCCGCCGTAGCGCTTTCCCAAATTCATCTCCTGGAGCGGGTCTTGGTGCCATTGATGCAGTCGGTCGGCGGCCTCTGGCAGCAAGGGGATCTTCGCCCGGCCCACGAGCACATGGCCACGGCCGTGGTCCGCACATTTCTTGGCGGGATGCGCACCGCGTATCACCCGCCGAGTCAGGCGCCGTACCTGGTGGTTACCACTCCGGCCCGGCAACACCACGAGCTGGGCGCCCTGATCGCCGCCGCGACCGCCGCTTCCGAAGGCTGGAACGTCCTCTACCTTGGCCCCGACCTACCGCCCGAAGAGATCGCCGCCGCCGCCCATCAACGGGCGGTTCGGGCGATCGCGCTCAGCATCACCTGTCCGCCCGACGACGCGCGCCTCGCCGAAGACCTGCGGCGCTTGCGCCGAATTCTCGACGCGCGGATCGAGGTCATCGTTGGCGGGCGCTCCGCGGAACACTACCAAACGGTCCTCGCCGAGATCGGAGCCCGGCAGGTCTCGGACCTCCCTGAATTTCGCCGTACCCTCGCCGAAATCCGCTCTTCAAATCTGGACAAAAATATTGACATAACCTAGACACCAGTCTATTCTCCGCAGGCATCGGCTAGTTTTTGCCTCGGAGGATCCACCATGGAACGGCCCGGTTCAGCTACCGACTTTCCCCGTATCGCTTCGGCACCCAGGTTGATGGACCGACTTCAGCAGGGAGACGACGGCAGCGGTCCCCGCCTGATCAACCGACGGCGCCCCAATTTCATCAACGTCGAGCATTTCCTTCGTCGTCACGGCGGCTCGTTCGATCAGAGAACGCGAGTCGCCAGCCGGATTCTCGCCCTCGCGACCCACCCCCGCACGACCTCCGGACGCGCCTGACGACGATCGCCGTCGATTGCCTCAGCCGACCGACTTACTCGCCCAAAAACTCGCCGATCGACGCGAGCGGTGCGATCCGATCGCACAGGATCTTGAATACGGCGGTGATCGGCACGGCGAGGATCGCCCCTGACACCCCCCAGAGCCAAGTCCAAAACGTCAAGCTCAGAAAGATGATGACCGGGTTGAGGGTCAGGCGACGCCCCAAGACCAGCGGTGAGACGATGTAAGCCTCGGTGACATTGAGCACCAGGAACGCCCCGACCGGCAGGAGCGCCTGGCCGAGCGGGACGAAAGTCAAGAAGCCGAGCAGGCTGAACACTACGTAACAAAAACCGGCACCCAGGTAGGGAATGTAATTGACCACCGCGACCAGCGCCCCCCAGAGCACGGGGTTCGGCAAGCCGATCCACCACATGGCCAGGCCTGTGCTCGCCCCCAGTCCAAGGTTGATGAACGTGACGGTCGTCAGATAGCGCGAGACTTCACCCTGTAAGGCGCGCGCGATCTCGGCACCTTTGCGTTTGCTCTCTTGGGTCGGCAGCACCTTGATCAACTTGCGCAGGAAGAGATCCCCGGACGCGAGCAGGAAGAAGACCAGGATGAACATCACCGCGGCCCCCGCCGCGATCGAGGTCGCGCGGTTGGCCAATCGCAGGCCGAGAGACGGCTGCTCCACGGTGACGCTCTGCGGTCGGCTCGTCGAACCGACCTGTGTGATCTTCTCCACCTGCTCGGTCGCTTTTCCCAGCGTCTGAACCGGCTTCTTCAGATCGCGCAGGCGTCGTTCCACCCGCCGCAGGCTGGAGGGCGCCTTTTCAACCCAATCGTAGGCCGGTTGGGCGAGCTGATAGACCGCAAAACCGAGGCCTCCCAGAAGGACGAGCAGGACGATTCCCGCCCCCAGCGGAGCCGGGATGCGCAAATGCCGCTTGAGCGCTCGGACCAACGGTTCGAGCAGCAGCGTGAGCAGGGCCGCGAGAACCACAGGCAACAGAAAGGTCCGCGCCACATAGAGGGTGTAGAGCGAGGCGAGCAGGAACAGACCGGTGAGCGGACCACTGCGCACACCGAAAACGCGCGCGAGCGGGCCGCGCAATTTTTCGTCCGGCAGGTCGGGAGTAGGGTTTGGCGGAGGGTCGGGTAGGATGGAAGGCACGTCGTGAGACTTTAGCAGCGTTTTCCTTCCGGGCTCGATCGAATTCGGACAGTTCGAACCACGCCTCAGATCTCCCCTTCGTCCTCGAACAGTTCCAGCTGCTCCAGGCCGGCTCCCTGGACCAGGCTGGAGAGCGTCACTCCCAACAGGCGAATGGGGCGCTTTTCGGCTTCGGTCGTGTAGCGCAGCAGGCCGCGCACCGCCCGCAGGATCGTTCGTGCGTCGCACGTCGGCCAAGCGAGCGTGCGCGATCGGGTGACCGTCGTGAAATCCGAGTAGCGAACCTTAAGCGTCACGGTGCACCCCGCGAGGCCTCGCTTCTCCAGAGAAGCCGCAACCTCGGCCGCCATCCGCTCCAGTTCGCGCTCCATCGGCGCCAGGCCGCGGAGATCCTCAGAGTAGGTGTTTTCGGTGCCCAGGCTTTTCCTTTCCTGGTGAGTTTCCACCGGCCGAAGGTCGATGCCGTGGGCAAAATCCCACAGCACCCGTCCATGGCGGCCGAATCGTGCGCTCAGCTCCTCGGGCTCGCGGGTGCGAAGATCGGCGACGGTCGAAATCCCCATCTCGCCCAGCACCCGCTCGGTGGCCGGGCCAACGCCGTGCAGGCGCCGCACCGGCAGCGGCGCGAGGAAGTCCAGTACTTTCCGGGGCGGCACTACGGTAAGGCCATCGGGCTTGTCGAAATCGGAGGCAATTTTTGCGATCAGCCGACTCGGCCCCACGCCGACCGAAACCGTGAGCCCCCGCTCTTCGCGCACCCGGCGGCGAATCTCCTTGGCGACGGCGGTCGCCGTGCCCCATTCCCCCAAATGCTCGGTGACGTCCAGGTAGGCCTCGTCGATCGACACCGGCTGGAGAATCGGTGTGATCTCCCGATAGATCGCAAAGATCTTCTCCGATTCCTTGCGGTAGCGCCGGAAGTCGGGGAGCAGAAAGATCGCCTGCGGGCAGAGCCTGATGGCGCGCGACGACGGCATGGCGGAGTGAACGCCGAACGCCCGCACCTCGTAGGAGGCCGCAGCGACCACCCCGCGCGACTCCGGGCGCCCGCCCACGATCACCGGTTTGCCGCGCAACGACGGGTCGTCGCGCATGTGGACCGCGGCATAGAAGCAGTCGAGGTCGCAATGGAGGATGCGGCGAGAGGCGGTTTCGAGGTTTGTCACAGGCGGTGGACCGATGGCGCCCGAACCGAGCCGGACGCCCCACCGACTTTACGCCGCAATCACGCCCTGTTTCAACACGACCTCAACCTCCTGCGCCACCTCCAGCGTGAATGCCACCTTCCGTCTGGCCGCGCGGATCGAGCGCTTCGCGCAGCTCGTCCTCGGGGAGGACACCCTTCTCGCGACAGATTTCGCGCACGGTCTTGCCGGTTTTCACCGACTCTTTGGCGATTTCGGCCGCGGCGTCGTAACCGATCTTGGGCACCAGGGAGGTGACCATGGCGAGCGATTTTTCCACCAGCTCCTCGCACCGCTCGCGGTTCGCGACGATCCCGGAGACGCAACGTTCAGCCAGGAGATTCGATGCGTTGGCCAGGATCTCGATCGACTGGAGCAGGTTGTAAGCGATCACCGGCATCATCACGTTCAGCTCAAAGTTGCCGCCCATGCCGCCGATCGTGATCGTCGCGTCGTTGCCGATCACCTGGGCAGCGACCATCAAGACCATCTCGGGAATCACCGGATTAACCTTGCCCGGCATGATCGAGCTACCCGGCTGGAGACTCGGCAGAGAGATCTCTCCGATTCCGCAGCGAGGCCCGGAAGCGAGCCAACGCAGGTCGTTGGCGATCTTCGCGAGAGATGCGGCGATCGTCTTGAGCGCTCCGGAGGTCTCCACCGCGGCATCCTTGCCACCCATCGCCTCGAACTTGTTCGGCGCCGACACGAACGGGTGGCCGGTCGCCGCGGCGAGCCGGGCGATCACCTGGCGGGCAAAATCGGGGTGGGCGTTCAATCCAGTACCCACCGCCGTGCCGCCGAGGGCGAGTTCCGCCAAGCGCGGCTTGGCCGCCGCGAGCCGGTCGATCCCGTAACGCACCTGCTGCGCGTACCCCGAGAAATCCTGGCCCAGCCGGACCGGCACCGCATCCTGAAGATGGGTGCGGCCAATCTTCACCACGTCGTCCATCTCGCGCGCCTTCGCTTCGAGCGCAGCGGCGAGCTGGACCAGGGCCGGTTCCAAATCTTCGGCGATTGCCGCATAGGCGGAGACGTGGATGGCGGTTGGAATGACGTCGTTGCTCGACTGGCCGTTGTTGACGTGGTCGTTCGGATGGACCGGCACCTTCGAGCCGATCTTTCCGCCCATCGTTTCGATCGCCCGATTCGAGATCACCTCGTTGGCGTTCATGTTGGTCGAGGTTCCCGAGCCGGTCTGAAAGATGTCGAGCGGGAAGTGCTCGTCGAGCTGGCCCGTCGCGACCTCGTCCGCCGCCGCCCGGATCGCCGCAGCGATGTCTCCCGGCACCAGGCCGAGCCCTTCGTTGACCGTGGCGGCCTCCCGCTTGATGCTGCCGAGCGCCGCGATGAATCGGCGCGGAAAGCGCAGACCCGACACCGGAAAATTGCGGAACGCCCGTTCCGTCTGCGCTCCGTAATACGCCCGGGCCGGCACTTCGATCTCGCCCAGGCTGTCCTTCTCGATCCGCGTATCCGTCATGGGATGGATTGTCCTTTCGGTTTGGGAGAATCGCGTCGACCTATGGTAGCCGAAGGGGCAGGCACCAGAATCCGCCCTTACGCAACAGATCCACGACAAATCTGTTGACAACAGATCTGTCGGCGAGCAGAATCGTGAACGCGAGAGACCACCGATGAGCCCTCGGAAAACCACGACGCGCTCCTTCCTCTCCCACGAAGACATCCTGCGGGAGCGTCTTCCCGTGGAAATCGAAGAGCCCGAACGATTCGATCGCTGGTTTGAGCCCCTTAGACGAAAGGTCACGATCGCTGTCCTCAACCTACATAGAGAAGTCACGGCGGTACTCGAAGATGAGCGAAAACTCCTTGGGGCGGAAGAGGGATCCGTGCGGAGGGCCTGGCAAATGAGCGGCGCAGATGCGGTCTCACTCCTTAAGTCTGCCGAGAGTGTACGCTCGAAGTTGGCCCGCTCGCTCAAGGAGAGCGAGAAGAGCAAACCATGGGCCGGCCGGCTATCGCTCGACCAAGTCGAACGCAAACTTCTTGAGTTTCCTGACCTCGGGCGGTTCCGCATCGAATGTGATTTCTCATCCGATGTCCAAAGAGTCCGCCGAGTGCTGCTGGGGCGTCACAAACGGCTGCTGCTCAATCGATTCGCCGTAAGAAATTTTAAGGACTACGCCTCCGACCTTGCGCTCCGCCATCCGGCTCGCGGACATCGCGCCCTCCAGTTTTCGGTGCTTACCCCAGCCGATGGTTCGGAGATCCAGGTCGAAGTCCAGCTGATGACATTGCTTCAGCAGGTCTGGGACCAACGAAACCATCCGCTCTACGAGTGGAGCCGCGATGGCGGACTACTTCCCATGCCGCTGACGCTTCGCGATGTGGCGCTGGCCGAGACTCTCCACCTGGTCGATGAGCAAGCAGACCGCCACTGGCGTGAGTTTCTCGCACTTCGACGCAGAAAGATTCCCAAATGAGCCAACCGCTCTATGCCACATATCAGTTCGAGGGTTCGAAGGGTCCGAGTGGAATCTCAATTCTCCTCTCGGACGAACGCTTCGATCTCCCGGCCGCGGATTGGCTCCGCGAGCTCCACGCCGCGACCGATCAATGGAGCCAACAGGAGTCGGATCGATTTGTTCGCTCCGACCTCGGAACCGGCCCTGGCGCGAGTTGTCACCGCGCAAGAATCGCCGATTATTTATTCGCCGGTGGCGGCGTCAACTCCGGGCGACTAGGACGGCACCTCGACATGCTTCAGGTCCAGGGGCAAGTTCACCGCTTCGCGCTGCGGCCCGGGGGGCGGGTGGATGGACTCGACCTCGTTGGCCGCGAGGATCGATTGGCTCGCCTCGAAGTCCTTCTAACAAACGACTCTTGCCATCTGCGAGCTCCCCGCCGCTACGGCAAGACAAGCCTGCTCCGCCAGCTGGAGAAGACCCTCACAGCCGCGGGCAAAATCGCGATCTTCGTCGATGTCTCGGGGGGAGAGTCCTCCCCTCTGTTCTGGGTCACGCTCGCCCAGGCGGCAATGGACGTACCCGCGGCACGCGGACCGCTCTTAACGCTCGAAGAACTCGCTACTTGGCCGCCACCTGAGGCGAGCGCTCCAGATAAAGGCGCTGCCGCCGAGGCTCTCGAAGAGCGGATCGCCAGCAATCCGGCCAGCTTCGGCAACCGCCTTCTTGAGACACTCGGCCAAGCCGCAGCTGTGCTTCTGCTCGACGAGTTCAGCGTTTTTCTGCGCGAAGCGCACCAGAGCCAACCTGAGGAAGCGCGCCGACTGGCCGAGATCCTCGCCCGAGCCCGCACCGGCAGCACGCCGGTGCGTCAAGTTCTCGCGGGGAGCACCGGCCTGACAAGTTTCATGAAGTTCCGCGGGCTCACCGAGAGTTTCGCGGACCTCGTCCCTCTCGACCTCCCTCCCCTCTCGCTGTCCCTGGCTCGCATGCTGGTTGAGGAACTCCTCTATGGCGAAGAGCTGGTGCCGTCTCCTGCGGTCATCAATGCCATTCTGGAGACGGTCGGTGAGCCGATCCCCTATTTTCTCCACGCTGTGGTTAACGCAGTGGCCGAGGAAAGCCCGGCACGGGCTCTCCTTGAGGATCCGGGCCTCGTCGCACGCGCCTACGCCGAACGGGTACTTGGACCACTCGGCAATGGTCTCTTCTCAGATTTCCGATTGCGCGAACGCCCCTACCCTCGCGAGTTGCTTCCGGCCGCCGCTCGCCTTCTGCGAGAATTTTCGCGCACTGGCGCCGGTCTCGAAATCGGAGTGCTTCGCGATTTCTTCGCCAGCGAGACTTTAGGCATCAGCTCCTTAGAGGGCGCGAGCCTTGAGACCCTCCTGGCTTGCTTGCAGGAGGACTATGACGTCGCCGAGGAGAATGGCCTTTGGCGTCTCCGTTCCAAGGTGCTCCGGGACCGCTGGGCGCTTCGCGAGCCCTGGCTCACAAGGGGGCACTGATTCGTGCAGATCCTTCCCTACTCACCCTCTCGCGCCGATGTCGCAGCACTTGAGCGCCTGACCGTCGGCGCCTCACGCACCCGGCTGATAGAAGCTCTCGTCCGCGCTGTAACTTGCGAGATCGGCCGGGAAAGCCACCAGCACCACCTGCTGATCGGCCCGCGCGGCAGCGGCAAAACCCACGTTCTTACCCTCGTCGCGCACCGTCTTAGTGAGGATCCGGAGCTAGGACGGCGTGTGCTTCCTCTTTCCCTTGCGGAAGAGATCACAGCCAGCCACCCAGCCGACCTCCTAGGCAAGCTTCTCGAGGCGGCAATCGAACAGCTCGAACAGGAGCCGGTCGAGGGTTCGGTCGGCGCTCTTCAAGCTGCGCGGGCGAGTCTTCGAGAGTACTTCTCGGAGAATGATGACGATCGTGCGCTTGCAATCGGTCTCGATGGACTCGAACGCCTCGCCGCCACACTGGGTCGCCTGCTGGTGGCGGTAGTCGAGAACCTCGACTCGCTGCTTTACGCAGGCCCGGGACTCTCGCGTGCCGGTACCTCCTCATCCCAATGGACGTTTCGAAAGGCGCTGCTTCACGCTCGCGGGTTGCTCTTGCTCGCCGCGGCACCGAGCCTGTTCGGCGGAGTCAGCGATTCGCGGGCACCCTTCTACGACTTCTTTCGGTTGCATCAGCTCGATGAGCTTCCACCCGATGAGATGATCGAGCTGATCGAACGTCGCCTCGCGCTCGAAAGGGAGACCACCACGTCCGACCCAGCGCTTCGCGCGCGGCTCGATGGCCTGGCTGCGACTTTCGAGGCGCGGAAGCCGAAGCTTCGCGGGTTGCTCGCGCTAACCGGTGGGCTTCCCCGATTCGCACATCTCCTATTCGACCTAGTGACTCGGAGCGAGCTTGATACGGTCGTGGACACGCTGGCCCGTTTCCTCGACGAGCAGACCCCCTACTTTCAGAGCCGCCTCGATCCGCGACTGGTCCCCGAAGCGGAACTCCAAGTACTCGATCTCCTTGCATCCTCATCAAGTCCGCTGACTCAACAAGAGATCGCACAAGACCTCCGCGGGTTCTCATCGAACGCGGTCGCCACCTACCTGAAACGCCTTCGAGAACGTGGGCTCGTACGTTTTTCCGGGACTGAGCGGAAGAACATCCGCTACGACATAGCGGAGCCATTGTTTCGCGTGTGGCGGAGATTCAGACTGGGTCGGAGCCAGCGAGAGCAGATTGTTGCCCTAACGGAGCTGGTGGCAACCGTTTACGAGGAAGCAGAGGTCCGAGAAGATCTGGCATTGCTGCCAGAAGTTGAAGGGACGGACCTGCGGAGACGAGTCCTGAAGGCGGCGTTGGAGCGCCTGCCGACGAATGAAGAGAGACCTGACAATCCCTCGCCACTGGAGCCCCTTGCTCTCAGTCTTAGTCAAGCAGCCAATCCAGCCCCGCAGACACACCACCTGTTCCGAATGAGTGTTTTTTTCGAGACACAAATCCGATCCAGGGAGGTCCTTGCGCACTTGCGATTCGATTATTCCGCTGCTGCGAATTCCCAATTTTCACGGCTCGCAGCAGACCTGGGCCATCTGCAAGAAGAAATGGTCAACTCATCGAAGCAACCCAATGAGACCATCCAGAACTACTACCTCTCCCTCAGCAGGGCCCTTGACGAGTTCCGCCAAATCGAACAGAAATGGGCATCAGACGTTGTGGTTCGATTGAACCGCGCTACTGAAGAGTTGAACCTGACCTATCGCCGCCTAGGCGAGCAACTTTCAGATCTGGCCAAAGACATGAGATTTCAGCTGACCTCTGCTATTGGCAACAGCGAGGCCGCAAGAGAAGCAATGTACTCACTTGCCGCAGAGACTCTGAGAAGTCTCGACTCTAGAGCCCTCCTCGGTACGCTGCCTACTCTTGAAGAGTTTCTCCCCGCCTCGCACTTGGAAGCGCTCCGACCGTTCCGGCTTTCCGCAGAGATTGCCGCGGGAAAGCGGGCTGAATCGCTCCCTGAAGAACCCGAGGAAATGCGCCGCGCAGTTCGGGAGGTTCTGAAACTAGTGCCGCACGCCTCCTCATCCAAACCTTCCGAAACAAACGACTCTGAATCGGGAGGCCCCATGCCTGGTCCACCGGCAGCGCAGTAGTCACGTCCTCGCTCTCTCTCGCTCGGCCGCTCGGGCCTCGCACGGATCAGTAAGACTTCGGCGCTCGGGATCGGGATGCTTCGCGGCTACCAGCGGGAGATTCCAGCGGGCCAGGATCTCTCGTACGACTGGAGCAAGATCCCGCCCGAACCGAAGAGCGGCCTTCGGGTGCGACTTCGGCCCGGTGGCTAGGGGTTTCGCCTTCGGCAGCGACCGTTCGCTGGGGGGCCAACGAACCGAAACCGATCAGTGAGCCGCAGATCGCTCAGTCGGATCGCGCCAGGGCTCGACCGGGACGTTGCGGATCGGTACGGGCGGTGGTTCGTTCAAGATCCAGCGCAGGCGGGGCAGGAATTCCTTCGAGCATTCCGCCTGAGGAGTATGCCCGCAGGCCTTGATCAGATGAAACCGCGCTTGGGGCAGCTCGCGCGCGTAGCGCCGGCCGAGGTCGGGCGGAAACAGCCCGTCCGCCTCGCCCCAGATCACGTCGGTCGGAGTCGCGATCTGGGCGAGCCGGCCGTCGAGAAAATCACGGGGCGAAAAGCTGGCGAAGATTCGCGGCGCCGGACCTTCTTGCATCTTGTCGACCACGTCGTCGAGCAGGAAGCCCGGCAGCGGCGGTACCCGCGGACCGAGGAGAGCGGCGGTGAACACGCGCGCCTCCTCCCGGTTGCGGACCAGGAATCGCACCTTCGGTTCGTAGAGCAGGCCGCCGGTATCGATCAGGATCAAGCGTGAGACGCGATCCGGATGGCGCTCGGCGTAGAGAAGCGAGACCCAGCCGCCGAGCGAATTGCCGATCAGGATCGGCGGCGGGGTGGACGGCCGGGCCGACAGCAGAGCTTCGAGTCCCGCCACCTCGTCCGAAATCGACAGCGGCCCTTTTTCCGGCGCGCTTCCGCCATGCCCGGGCAGGTCGATCAACAGCAGGCGATGGTCGATTTTCATTTCCCGGACTGTTTGCGCCCAAATCCCCGCGTCGTTGCCCAGGCCGTGCACCAATACGAGGGTTGGAGCGGCAGTGGACGCGGCGCCACCCTGCCAATAACTGAGCCTGCCGCGCGGGCCCTGGATCGTTCGATGATCGAGCCCATCCAACGACAGGCGTAGTCGGACGATGCCGCGCCAGATCCCCAGCGGATCGACCCAAATCGCCATCGCCGCGGCCATCGCGAGCACCGCGAAGACGCCAAGCGCCGGAAGGATTCGCCGAAACCGCCCTTTTCCGCGCGGAGCGATCGCCACGTCGCCGTCTTCGAGCCGCGGCCCTTCGCTCACGCATTCCTCGGGAAGACTCGATTCTCCCGGCCGCCGGAGAGGATTTCGGCGAGATTGCGCGCGGTGATCGCGGCCCGTCGCACGAGCGCCTCTCGACTCTTGTAGGCGATGTGCGGGGTGAGAATCGTACGCGGTGCCTGGCGCAGCGGGTGGTCCGCCGGCAGGGGCTCGGTCTCGAATACGTCGAGCGCGGCACCCGCGAGGTCGCCGGATTCGAGCGCGTGGGCGAGCGCTTCGGGGTCGATCAGACCACCGCGCGCGGTGTTGATCAGGATCGCCCCCGGCTTGATCCGCGAAATCCGCGCCGCGTCGAGCAGGAACCTCGTCTCTTCATTGAGCGGCAGGTGCAGGGAGACCACGTCCGAATTCGCCAGCAAATCGTCGAGCGGCAGGTACCGCCCTCCGAGCGCCAGGAAGCGCGATTTTTCGCGCCGCGAAACACCTACCAGACGAGTGCCAAACGCCGCGAAGCGTTCGGCCGCCGAGAGCCCGATCGCTCCGGTCCCGACGATCCCGACGGTCTTGCCCGCCAGCTCGCGCCCCGGCGCGTAGTCCCAGCCCCCCGACCGCAGCTGCGCTTCGGCGCAGGGAATCTCGCGCAACAGGGCGAGGGCGAGCCCCACGGCCAGCTCGGCGGTTGCCGCGGTCGCGTACCCCGCGGCATTGTGGACGCTCAATCCCCGGCGGGCGCAAATTTCGAGGTCCACGCAGTCGAAACCGGTAAAGGCGACGGCGATGCCGCGAAGGTTCGGGAAGCGTTCGAGCACCTCCTCGTCAATCGTCTGGTTGATCGTCACCAAGGCGGCCACCTCGGCCGGATCGTCGGCCTTGTCGAGCTGGAGCCATCGAGCCTTCAACCCGGCGGCTTCGGAAATCAACGTTTCAACCCGCGGCCGATCGACACCGAGGTCTTGCAGAAGAAGAGCGAGCATGAGAAGACGATCCTACCTCTGCTGGCTGCCAAATCCGAGGTCAGCCTGCTAGTCATCCTTCCATCAGGTCGGCGAGGTTCGCCCGGACCAGCGGCAGGTCATCCGGCAGCCAGCGCGCGAACCCCTCGCTCGCGAACAGCTCAAAATCCCCGGGGTAGGTGGGCACGAGATAGAGCGGGAAGCGGGTGAAGATCTCGAAATCGGAGCGCTTCCTGCGCGCCTGGATCGCGGCCCGCTTGGCGGCCGCTTCGTCGAGATGGCCCAGCAGGTAGGCCACCGTGCGAAACTGCGCGATGGTTCGCTCGTCGGTCACCCGCGGCGCCTCAGGCTCGCCCCCCGATGCCGGATCGTTCCCTAGCCGACGCGCGACTTTCACCAGCAGGCGGCGAAGCGACTCGCGGGGGCCGTGGCGGCGGAACCGACGCAGGATTCCGCTCGGCGTCCAGGGCTCGTATTGGGGGGCGCTCGGAGGGTCGGGTGGCGCGGGAGCGGGAGGCCCCTTCGCGCCGGGCGCGGTATTGGCGATCCAGCCGGCGTATGGGTCGATTGAAAAAACCGCGCCGCCCGGGTTGTTCTCGACCAGCATCGCCTGCGACCGCGAGAGAAACGTCAGCAGGACCGCGGGCATCAACCGTTCCCAGATCCCCGCCTCGAAGTTCTTATAGACGGTGAGGAACGCGTTGCGCTCGAACAAAAAGCCCCGGTTGAACAGGCCGAGAAGGTCGCTCGTGGCGCTCGACCGATGGTGGACGATCGCCCCCGGTGCAAACGTCACCCGCTCGCCGCCCGACCAGAGGCGCCAGCCGAGATCGACGTCTTCCAGATAGGCGAAATAGGCGTCGTCGAACCCGCCCGCTTCGAGAAATGAACTCTTGCGGATCAAGAGATTGCCGCCGCAGGCGAACAGCAGTTCCTCCCCTTCGGCCGGCACTTTCGCCAGGTCGAGCGGTCGGCGGTAGTCGAGCTGAAACGCGTGCCCGTCAAAAGTCATGGCGCCGCGCGCAAAGTCGAGCCGCTCCCCTTGCCAATCGACGATCTGTCCCGAAACCGCGGCCACGTCTTCGGGGGCGGCGGCCAAGGCGGCCACCAGGCTCGCGAGCCATTCGGGTCGCGGCCGGGTGTCGTTGTTCAGGAGCGCCACCGCGTCGCCCGCGGCTGCGGCTATCAGGCGGTTGTTGCCGGCACAGAAACCGAGATTGACCGGGCTCTCGATCAGTCGTAACGGCGGCAGCCCCTTGGGCCGCTCCCGCCGGAGCCAATCCGCCGTGCCGTCGGTCGAACCGTTGTCGAGCACAAGGATCTCCCAAGGCACCCCTGGGTCGTTCTGCAGGCTCAGCGCCGCGAGACAAGTTTCCAAGTGCTGGCGGCCGTTCCAAGAGAGGATGGCGACGGAGACTTTGGTCGGCTTCATCGGATCCCGAACATCCGCTTGGCGCGTCGTTGCAACCGGAAAGCGAGCGAATCCGGGGGAGCTGCCGTCCCGATCGGGCGGACGAACCGCGCCTTGGTCGGATCGATCCGCGGCGCGCGACAAAACTCTACGAGCGGCGCGAGCGCGCGCTCCCAACGGAATTCTTCGAGCAGGGTCACCGCGCCGGCTCGATATCCTGCCCGATCGATCCCTTCAATCGCCGCCACGAGCGCCGCCTGAAGCGCCGCCGAATCGCCCGCCGGGACCACCCGCCCGGCGTGGTGCTCGATCAGCATCTGGCTCATCGCCCCCCCTTCGCTGGTGATCACCGGGCAGCCGGCGGCGAGCGCGTCGAGAAACCGGGTGCGCAGCGAAAGCCGGGTTTCGAGCGTCGGCCGATGCGGCGCCACCAGCAGATCGACGTCGCGCAAGAGATCGTAGCGCCGTTGCGACGGCACCCAATCGAGCAGCCGGACCCGCGACCCCCAGACGCCGCGGCGACGGCAGCGCGCCTCGACTTCGCCAAGCAGGCGTTGCGGCGTGTTGTCCGGATTGGGGTTGGCGATCAGCAGCAGAGTCCAGTCAGGGCGATCGAGAGCATCCAGGGCATCGAGCAGCGTCCAGGGATCGTACCAGTCGTAGAGCCCGCCGAAGAGCAGGAGTTTTTCGCCCGGGCGGCGCGGCGGCAGGTAGGGGACGTACGGCGGCAGCTCGTCCGGCACCCCAAATGGCACCGGGGCGATCAGGCCGGCGAGATCGGGATCGCCGCCAAGCCGCTCCGGGTTCACCCGCCCGAGCGCGGCCAGGAAGCCGAGATAGAAGGTCCGTTGCACCTCTGAGGAGCAAAGAAAGAAATCGCCGCGCGACATCTGGAGCACCCAGGTCGCATGATCGTTGCGATAGGGATCGAGTCCGAGCGTTGCGACATAGGCGAAGTTCTCGATCAACCAGGGGTCGTAGAGATCGATCGCCACAGGAAGCGCCCCCGGCGCCCCGGAAGCCGAGCCGAGTTCGACCACGGCGTCGTTGCCGAGCTGGCCCTGGGCCAGGATGGAGGTACAGCCGGCGCATAGCTCGCCCAGGCGGCCGCGCTCGAAGCGGGCGACCTCGCTCGCGGCGAGCGGCACCGCGGCGAGCATTTCCTCCGGGGCGGCGGGCGAGATCAGCCGGACCTCGACCCCGAGGCCGGGCAGCCGACGCGCCAGCTCGGCGTAGCGAATACCGATCCCGGCCATCCGCGGACGGATCGGTTCGCTGGACAGAATCGCAACGCGAGGGGTAGGCGGCATCGGCGAATGTGTGAAAAATCAGCGGGCGAGCATCTTGTGGAGGCGCCAGGCGCGAGTCAATTCCATGCCGCGAATCAGCCCGTTCAGCCGCTCGATCTCGGCGTAGGTCCGGCCCAGGTGGGCGGTCTGATCGTCGATCGTCGCGCGGAGCGCCTGCTCGTCTCGATACAGGCGAGAAAGGTCCGCCACCTGCAGCGCCTGCTCGTCGCGCAGGGCTCCTAGGGCGCCGTTCGCCTCGTGATAGCGCTCCTCCCAGGCGAACCGCTCGCGCGACAGCTCGCCGTGCGCCTTTTCCAGCTCGCCCTGTACTCTGGTCAACTCGGCGAATCGGCCGACCTCTTCGGCCAGCGCTCTTTTGAGACCTTCCCCTTCGGCCTTCCGGCGCGCCGCCTCTTCGCGCGCCTCGACCCCTTCGCGGCGCAGGGTATCGATCGCCCGCGCGAGCACGTCGGGGGCGATGCGCGCGACATGTTTGCCGATCACCCTTTCTTTGACCGCCAGAAAATCGCCCCGCTCGCGCGGCCGCTCGCCGAAAATGTGATGGGGCGCCCCGCGAAAGTGGCGATACTCACAGGTAACCAGGGCACGATGATGAAACGGCGTGAGCGCCGCGAGCCGGATCAACAGATCCCAATCCTCAAAAAACGGCAGGGAGGAGTCGAGCGGTCCGGCGAGACGCAGCAGATCTCGCTCGATCAGGACGGTATTGAACGGGATGTAGTTGTCGAGCAGAAGAAGATCCGGATCGAAATCACGGCTGTACGGCAAGCGGCGCTCGCGGCAGCTCCAGCCCGAGGCTCCGGCCGCAGAGCCCGCGGAGCCTCCCAGCTCGTAGATCGCGACGGCGGTGTCGGTATAGGCGACCCGTACCCCGGCGCCCTGCACTATCTCGGCGAGCGTCGCCAGATGCTCGGGCGCGGCGAGATCGTCGTCATCGAGAAAAGCCACGTAGGCGCCGGTCGCCGCCTCGATTCCGGCTTGCGCCGCCGCGGCGCGACCGCGAGTCTCCGCCAGTTCGACGCGCACGACCGGCAACGGAAAACCGGCGGGAACTTCCGGTACCGCGCCGCCGTCGTTGACCAGCACGACCTCGGCCCGACCATAGGTTTGCCCGGCGAGCGAGGTGAGCGCTTCGGCGAGCAGCTCCGGCCGGTCTTTGGTCCGCACGATCACCGAAACGCTGGGGCCTTCGCGCACCTCCAGCAGTTCCGGCAAGCCGCCGAGGTGACGAATCAGTTGCGCGGCGCTCCGGGTGCGGAAGT
>JBBRUC010000012.1:0-52152 GCA_038248205.1 Thermoanaerobaculia bacterium | reverse complement strand
GTGAGGGTCGCCGCGCTAGCGCTCTTGACGCTGCTCGTTCTCGCCACCGGTTGCCACTCCGCGCCGCCCAAAATCGAGCCGCTGCCGGCCCGAAGCAACATTCTCCTGATCACCGTCGACACGCTGCGCGCCGATCACCTTTCCGCCTGGGGGTACGAGCGGCAGACCTCGCCGAACCTCGACAAGCTGGCTTCCGAAGGGGTGCGTTTCGATCAGGCTAGCGTTCAGTGGCCGAAGACGACGCCGTCGTTCGCTTCGATGTTCACCTCGACCTACGCCAAGGACAACGGCATGGTCCGGCGGGTGGGTGTGCCGCTCTCGTGCAAGTTCACGACGCTGGCCGAAAATCTTCAGCGCCAGGGGTATGCGACCGCGGCGGTGGTGGCCAACGGCGCCTTGGGCAGCGAGTTTCATTTCGATCAGGGGTTCGACGTCTATATCGAAACCTGGAAGCTCGGTCATTCCGAGGAGGGCGGCGCGGCCGGACCGACCAAAGACCCGAACGGCGCCGAAGCGGTGACCAAGCTCGCCGAAGGGCTGCTCGCCCAGCTGGAGCAGGCTGCCAAGGGCGGGAAACCCTGGTTCCTCTGGGTTCACTACCTCGATCCCCACGCGCCCTACTCGCCGCCGGGGGAGTACGCCGGCAAGTTCCAGGGCGATTCTCACTTCGACCCTTCGGTCCAGATCGAGGTGGCGGACAAGCCGAACCAACAAATGATGGGCATCGGCCAGAAGCAGGTGCTCGAAGGGCGTACCGATCTGGCGTTTTACCGCGCCCGCTACGACGCCGAGATCTCCTACGGCGACGCGCAGATCGGCCGCCTGCTCGACGAGATGAAGCGGCGGCAGATGTTGGATAAGACCCTGACCGTCTTCACCGCCGACCACGGCGAATCGCTCGGCGACCATGGCTACTACTTCGACCACGGCCGCTTTAGCTTTCAGACCTGCCTGCGGGTACCGCTGATCGTCCACTATCCCGGGGTGATCGCGCCGCGGATCGATTCCGATCCGGTGGAACTGATCGACCTCGCCCCCACGCTGCTCGAAGCGGCGGGCGGGGCGCTTCCCGCCACCGTGCCGCTCCAGGGGCATTCGCTCACGCCCCGCCTGCGGGGCATCGAAGCGCCGGAGCGCAAACCGGCCCAAGAGGGTGACCCCTGGCTGCGGCCCCCCGGCGTGGCGTTCGCCGAGTCGGGTTGGGAGACCGACAACAAATGGCAGAAGGTGGTGCGCGACCGGCGCTTCAAGCTGATCTACGCCCAGACCCGGCCCGAGCAGCGCTGGATCGGCGGAGAAGGCGTCCGCTTCACCCTCTACGATCTCGAAAACGACCCGGGCGAGACGACCAACGTCGCCGACAAGTTTCCGCAGGATCTGGAGCGCCTGACCCGCGAACTCTGGGCCTGGGACCGGGCGCCGCATCTCGACGCCGAAACCGACACCCAGATCCCCAAGAACTGCGAAGACCTCGCCGGCCGCGAGATGGACGAGAAAACGAGGGCGCTGCTCAAGTCGCTCGGGTATCTGTAGCGCCAGAAGGGGGAGTGCAGCGCGCTGCCGCCGCACTCCGGCTCTCCCTCGGGTTGTCGGCTTTCCCCTAGAACCAGCGATTCAACCAGCGATTGAGATCGTTTTCCAGCACCAGCTGGTGGTGCTTGGTGAACCAGTGGTCGGCATGGCCGAACGCGGGGATCTCGTTGAAGGTGACCCGCGTCGAGCCGAGGATGTGTACCAGGTCGCGGTTCTGCTCGGCGAAACCGAGGCCGCCGCCCATCAGGTAGATCGGCTTCGTGAACGCCCCCAGGTTGCCGGTGAACGTTCGCTCCCCGGCGAGCGAGCAGGAGATGTCGCGGATCGTCCGGTTGTCCACGTAGTCGACGAAGAACGAGGAAAAGGTGATCACCCGCGATTCCGCGCTGTAGAAGAACCGATCCTGGCCCACGTCGCCCGCGCAGCGAATGAAGTTCGCGGTAGGCCAGAGCGGCCCGGCCTGGGGCACCGCGAGCAGGAAGATCATCCCTTGGTGGTTGGTGAGGCCGGGAAAGAACGGCGACGGAGACGACGGGTTCGAGGCCGCGAGGCCGACGGCGGTGCGGATGAACGGCAGGTTCTGACCGTCGTAGATCTGGCCCGCCGCCAACTGCGCTTCGAGCCCCGCGCAGAACCCCTGATTGAGCGCGAGGACGTCGGGATTCTCGGCATAGAGCCCTCCTTCGAGAGGGAACGCGCCGTCATAGTCGTGCGGGTGCGCGTTGATCGTAGCGATCGTCGTCATGCCGCCGAGCGAATAGCCGCCGACCAGCACCGGACGATGGGCGGGCAGCGCCGCCGCGATTCGCGAGCGCACGAACGCGGCGTCGTCGACCGTCGCTTGAAGTCCCCAATCGGCCATCGCCGAGCAATCGACTGCGCCCGACTCGCACGAGCCGGCAATCAGGCCCGTGGCGCGCGGCGAAAGCCCCCAGACCTCCCAGCCGCGCAGGGCGAAATACGCGGCGAACGACCGCAGCGGATCGCCGCTTTCGTCCGCGGTGAAGAATGAGAATCCGTTGCCCAGAGGCGCAAGCAGCAGCAGGGCACCCTTCACCGCCCCGTGAGCGCGGCGCAACCGGTGCATCTCGAACTTGTCGATCGCCGAAGGGCCGACCACAACCACCGAATCGGTCTGGCGCAACGGACCGATCGCGGTCGTGGTGGACGCGATGACCGTCTGCGCCTGGAGCGCACCGACGGCAAGGCCGAAACCGAACAGAGCCGCGATGAAACCGCGAACGAGCCGGCGAATCATGGGAACGCCTTTCCGGAGCCCGCCCGAACCGCTTCGGGGGCTCTCTATAAGGAGGAGTGCCCGCGAACTCAAAGAGGGGACGCCGCAGCTCCCCCTTGTGGTACCATCCAACAGCCGCTGGCGGCGCTTTTCCACCAGCCCGGCTGATCTGTCCCCATCGTCTAGAGGTTAGGACATCGCCCTTTCAAGGCGGTAACACGGGTTCGAGTCCCGTTGGGGATACCAGGTCGGTTTCGAAAAAATTAAATAGATAGCTATCCCAAGCTATCCCCTTGGCCCAGAAGGTGATCCATCAGATCTACCGTCGAGTCCTGGAAGGCCAATGTGTCACTGCCCTTCCGAGGCCCAAACCGCCGATGCGATTCGAGGGGAGATGACTGGCCACGCGGAGCACTACGGAGTGCCGCTATTCCGGCAGCTCTATATAACCTCCACCCGACCCGAGCCAGGCAGCGAGGAAGAGTTCGGCAGGTACGGTTTTCTCTACAATGGCCGATGAATCACCAATCAAAAAGGCAAGGATCTCCTCGGTTTTCTGGTCTCTTTCTAAGCTATAGACCCAGACGATGTCATCGAACTCGCCCGCGCCGAAGCTGGAAGCATCGCCATGAAGGGCGCCATAATTGATGGTGGCAAGAACTACCGAACCGGCCTCCACGGCGAGTGCGATGTCCTCGTCGGCGTGCCCTCGGGCGAGCCGGGCTGTTGGACCGAGAATTTCGCACAGCTGCGACAGGGTGGGACGAAGCTCAAGCGAGCGGCTGACGACCTCCCAGAACTCGGCGACTAAATGTCGGTCTCTATCCGGATGCTGATCGCTCGAGTGTTCGATCTCATTCATGGCGATTCACCCTCGGACCATCCAGGAAGTTCACCACCGTAGCGCAGGCCGAACGGAGAGCGCCGCGAGCTCCCACGGCAAAGGCGGGCGCACCTTCAAGGATGACTCGCCGAAAGGCGGCGATCTCCGCTGTGCTCAGCCTGCCTTCGGTCTTGCACGCGGTGTCGAACGCTCGCCGGATGGTGGCTTTCCCTCCCAGCAACTCTGGGCAAGCTTGGAAAAGGTAGGTTCGGAGCTTTGGCACGGCTCGGCAGTGAAGGCTCGCGCATGTGGTCCCGGCCATTCCGAGCCGATCGCCAAGTACCGGCCAGGATTCGTCAGGATAACAAAGGCGGGCAGTCACCACGCGCTCTTCCTGCTCGCTGAGAAATCCGGTACGCACGGCGTCGGAGATAGCCTTGCGCAGGTCCGGCTCGGCGGCGGCGTCGCTCTCCAGATCCGGCCTTGCTGCCAAGTGTGGCGGTACGGCATCGAGGGTGGTTTCCCGGGCTCGATCGCGCTGGCGGCGTGCTATCTCGCGCGCAATTTCTCCATACAGGATCTTGATCAGCCAGCTCACGACCGGACAATCCCAGCGAAAGGTCGGGAACGCGCGCCAAGCGCGGATGGCGACGCGCTGCAGGATCTCGTCCGTCTGAGATCGATCGCCGGTGGAGCGCAGACAGATCGCGTAGAGCTGGGGAGCCGAGCGCTGCCAGGCGGTGTCGAAGTCCAAGCGCTCAATCATCCGGTACAGCCTCGCCTCCGAAGACGTCGCTCAGCTCTTGGCGCTCCGCGACCGGGATCGGTTCGCGAAGGGCCAGGAGCAGCGAGTCATTCTGCGGCAGGTCGAGGTGGGCGACGACGCAGTACATCCACGACCGGCGCCGCGCTCCGCTCAGCCCGCTCGCCTGTGCTCGCTTCCAGACCGGGTCGAGCGTGCGCTCGAGGGCCGCGAGCGATCGTGACGCCATGCCGCTGGCGACCCCAATCTGCTTTCTCACGCCGTCGAGCTGCGGGTTGACGAACGGGAGCATCTGGCAGCGGCAAGGACAGAGGGCGCAGCCCGCGAGTTCGACCGGCGGATGGGTGGAAAGCACGGAACGCAAGTTCGTTTGGGCGACGCGAAGGGCAAGGCAACCGCTGGCATCGAGCTCACGGGCGCCGAGCCAGGCCGTGGCGAGCTCACCGATGGCGGCGGCGGCGGTTTCGCGAGCGAAATGGTCCTGAGGGGTGAGGAGGCCCTTCCTGCGTGTGGCCAGATATTTCCCCAGCCAGGCATGGGCGCCTTGGGTCACCGCGCAGTACGCGGCCTGGTCACGGTCGGCGACGCGGCCGAAATAGCCTTCGGCCCGAGCGACCCACCGCGCACGCCAGAGTCCCCAGGCCTGCCAGGGATCCGAGCCCTCGGTGAAGAGGAGGGCTTCCAGGAAGGCCACGAGATCCTGGCCGGGCTCGATGGCGCCCTTCTCCCGGAGGCGCAGGTAGAAATCGCACGGGGCTGGACAGGAGCGGCAACCGGCGTTGCGCTGCAACGTGCGCCGCACGAATGCACCGTCCACGAGACCGGGGCCCGCGCTATCTCCCTCCGCATGGGGTGGCTTGGTGGCGGCCACCCGCACCAGCACGGCTTCGCCGATCTGTTCGTCGTGGACCACCGCCTGACCGGTCCGGAGATTGTTGAGGGCACGGGTCTGCTCTTCCGAAAGGTTGATGCAACTGCCGCAGAGCTGGCGGTCATCGGGGGCCGTGATGCGATGGAGGATCTTGAGACCGGTGTTCTTGACAATTTGGGGTGCCAGCTGCGTCGGGACCTGGTCGGCGATCAGAAACCCTTCGCCGTAGGCACGCATCTCGGCCAGCATGTCGGTGAACATCGAGACGGCTTTCCCGCGCGCATCGCCGACTTCGGAGGTCCGAGGCCCCTGGGAGGTGGAAAGCAACCGGTGCGCCTCTTCGATGAGCGTCAGGTGCTGCAGCTGGTCGTACCGATCGGGGGCGCTGTGCTGGCGAATCTCGGTGTGCTCGTAGAGCAGCGCCAGCAGCAGCGCCATCACGAACGCCTTCTCGTTTTCGTCGGAGAGATCTTGAAGCTCGATGACCGCCGGCCCAGCGAAGAGGTCTTCCACCGGGGTCGAACGGCGAGTGTCGAGGAGGGCGCCTTTGCTGCCGACGAGCAGACTGTTGAGGCGTGAGCGCAGGGCGGCTCCGAGGTTCAGCTGGATTTCCTGGGAGTAATGCTTGCGCGCCAGCACCTCGTCCACCTTGTCGTGGAGGTCGCGCAGGTCCGGCACGAGCGCGCTACGCAGGTCGATGTCCGCGTCGTCCGGAAGATGGGAGTTGTAAACGTCCGTGAGGCTCCAACCGCGCTCGACGTAGACATCGATCAGAGCCTCCTCAAGGACGTAGGGCATGCCGGCATGCATCGGGAAGGAGGCGTTGAAGACCGCCTTGAGCATGTCGACGTGGCGGCCGATCGAGATCCCCGCCACCGGCAGGAGGGGATTGAGGCGCAGTGGCAGCCCGCTTGTGCTTCCCGCCGCGTAGACCCGCAGGCGGCCGCGCAACTCCGGCAGGGTAGCCAGAGTCCGATACTCCCGCTTGACCGGTTCGATCACGAGGAATGGCGTGTTGCCGGCTCGGTGAGCCGCGAGGAGCAGGCGCATGCATGTGTTGCTTTTCCCTGACCCCGAAACTCCGGCGATGAGGACGTGACGATTCAGCTGCGCCGCCGTCAGGCGAACTGGGGCCAGGAGATGGCCGCCGCCATCCTCGAGCGAGGCGAGCTCGATCGTGCCTTCCTCCGCGGGGAGCGTGAGCGCGAACGTGGCGCGCGCGCGCATCGGAATGCCGGCGATCTCCTCCTGCGGAGGCGCGGTAAGCACCGCAAGCTCGTCGGAGGTCAAGCAGGTCGCGAGCGCATCGAACGCTTCGCCGAGCGGATGGCCGCGATCGGCACGCCGGGGCCGGAGGCGCATCAAACGGCCGCGGAGAATGCTCTCACGCAGGATCTCGTCGGGCGGCTGGACCATCCGCACCGGATCGGTCTCGCCGTCGTCGCCGGCGATAAGGGTACGCAGCGCGCCGCCGACTTTGCGCAAGCAGGCCTCGGTTTCCGCGGCGATGTAGATGGCGGTCTTCCACCAGCCGCCGGCGCGCGCCCGTTGCAGCCGCTCGATCTGGCGGTCAAGGATGCGTTCGCAGGCCTGTGCGTTCGCATCGAGGAGCTCGACGCCCCCCGACTGGGACCAGCTTTCTCCCGTCGTCGCCGAGCGCGACTGCTGCGCCGCGGCGCCCGAGCCGATCATCGCTGCTCCCAGAACGGCGCCGCGGATCACCCGTCCGGCAGGAAACTGGGAACAGAAGCTGGCTAGCATGTACAGCGTAGTGGGGAGTCCGGTTTTCCAGGCTGTGGACTCGTCGGTGGAGTTGCTGGTCTCGCTACGGCTCTCGCCTCGGCTACGCTGGATGGTCAGACGGACGTAGGAGTGGATCTCGCTCTTGAGGCGCCGACAGTGATCGATGGCCGCATTGATGTCCGATTCCGGCAGCGGCTCGGCGACGACCATCAGGGCATAGCGCCCGGGGCCGACGGCGGCGACGACGCGGTCGATGCTCTGGCTCGTCGCGACGTTGGCCCGTCGCGATGGGACGCCGGTCATCACCGCGAGCCAGGGGGTCGCGGCGAGGAGAGTCGATAGCTCTCCCATCTCTTCGTCTTCGAGGCTCCGGACCGGTCCCAGCTCGATGCCGGGGAAGGTGGCCTTGAGCGCACTCTCCTGCGCGGAGAGGTGATCCGCCGTTGAATACGCGCCGACGCCTACCACGCGCCGCGCCCCGAAGTAGAGGCGGTTCGCTCCGTCGCGGGCATGGAGAAGGGTCACCAGCGCCTGCCCGGGATCGTGGCAGGCCGCGAGGACGCTGGGCATGGCCACGGGCCAGCCGTGCGGCGAATTCGCCGGCCGCCCGAGGGACAGGACCTCGCGCAAAAGTGGCTTTCCCCTGTCGCGATCACGGACCGTCACCTCCCAGTCGTCGGCGTCGAAACTCGCGAGATAGCGCCGCTCCAGGATGGCGATCAAGGCCTGAGGTAGCCCTTCGGTGAACTCGACCTGGGTCAGCTCGAGCGGCGGGCGAAGAGGGATGGGATGCGTTTCCATGTCCAGTTGGAGGAGTGCGGTTCAGTCCTCATACGCGAGATTTTCGCGCCGTTCGATCCAGGGGGGGCGCAGAGGCTTGTCGCTCTCGTCCGCGACCGGCTCCTCTGCGATCGCCACGGGCTCGCCCTCCGCCAAGTGCTTGGTGGGGGCCGAGAGGCTCCTCGCTCTCGGCGTGGCCGGCATCTCGCTCCGAGCCCGGACTTGGTGCCAGGCGGCCGCTCCCGAAGCCAGGTCTTCGCTAGGATCGCTGCTCGTCCAGACATCGCCGAGATTCCGCGCCGCGTCGGCGATGAATGGCCAGATGGATCCGATGCCGCCGACGAGGAGCGCGTCGGCTCGCGATGTGGAGAGGCTGCGGAGCTCGTCGTCAACCGCCACTCGGAGGCGCAGAGTGGCGGCGACCACCTCCGGCCAACCCTGGCAATCCTCGAAGCTGATCCGGACCGGCGCGAACAGACGCCGAGGGAGGCCCCCGTCCCACTCGATCGTCCCCCGCTCGCGCGCGAAGCGCGAGACGAGACGCCGGATCGACAGCCGAACGGCGGGATTCCAGACATAGTCCGGGCCCAGCGGCTCGATGGCGCTCTCCTGCAGCCTGTCGATCAGCCGTTCTCCCCAGATCGCGTATCCGGCGGCCTCGATCCGGGTGCCGGCCGAGCGGGCGAGGATCACCGGCGGCCCCGGCGACGCGAGATCGATCACGCTGGCTTCGATGGTCGTCGTAAGGTCGCCGCAGCTGATCGCGACGACGGTCTGCGGCCGGGCCGGCCGCTCGCCCTGGGCGATCAGCCAGCGGCAGCGCAGAGCCTCGACCGGTGTGATAACGTCGAGATCGTGCAGCCCGGCCCTACGGGCGGCGGAGGTGACGGCTCCGGCATCGAGACCATCGCCGATGCTCAAGACGACCCGGTAGCCGTTCTCTTGCACGGGCGCCAGCCGGCCCAGATAAGCGGTGAGATGTGCGGTGAGACCGCCCCAGAAATGGTCCTGCGCCGCGGCATTGGCCGAGCCCTGCGAATACAACGGCCGCGGGTTGACTCCAGCGGTCGCTGCCGCGCCCCAAAGGCTCGACTCCGCGACGAGGTTCGGGATCAAGAGCTGGCGTCCGTCGCCGATCCGGCGGGTGATCGCCTCTGGCGCCTCTTCCCGGAGCGAGATCGCCGTGTAGGTCGACTGGTGATCGATGCCGAAGGCGTTCATGTCGGAATAGCTCGCGGCTCCGATGCGGTGCGCAGCGCGGCAAGGGTATCGCTGATCTCGAGTAGGCGCTGCACCCGTGGATCGACGGCCGGCTCGGGAACGGTCTCCCGGGCCGCTTCGACGAGGAGGTTCAGCGCCACCTCCTCGCGGGAGCCGAAGGTGCCGATCATCCATTCGGCGGCCGCGGTGATTCCCTTGCAGGTCGCCTGCAGCTGATCGTTCTCGACCTTGCGCTTCTGGTTGGTGTCCAGGCCTGCGAGAACCAGCATCACCAAACCGATGGGAAAAATGACACAGCCCACCCCAACGAGAATGAGGATCAGCCCAATGAAAGTGATCGTTTTCGCCATTGCCATTTTCTCGGTCTGGGCGAGCGGTGGAACCGGCGCCAGGAGATCGGGAATCGCGAACTGGGCGTTTACGGCCTGCATAACGGAGGCGGAGGGTGGGAGGACCTCCGCACTTCTGGCTGCGGCCCGGAGGTCCTTGTCCAGCGAGGCCAAGAGCTGGGCGGCCAAGGTCCGCAGGTCATTCGTGAGATCCCTGCCGTAGGCGCCGTCGGGCTTGAGGATCCCGGGCTTGGCATTGCTCGTCATGGTGCCGGAGATCCGCTGCACCTCCACCGTGAAAAGGCTGACGAAGCCCCGGAGCAGGCTCTGCACCGCGGCGCGGTAATCGCTGATACGACCTGCGGCGGCCGCCCGCGCTCGCTCGCTCTCGGCTCTCGCCGTGGCGAGACGTACGCGCTCGGCGCCGGCCCGCTCTTCGACGAGGTCGAAGGATTCTCGGATGGCCAGGCTCAGGCGCTCGTGGCGGGCCTTGTGCACCAGCTCGCGGAGATCGTTGGAACCGCCGCCGAGAAGCTCATGGAGGGCGGTACCACCATAGTGGCCGAAATCCAGCTGCATACCCACCGCGCTGGCGAGGAAGGTCGGCGTTTCTTGGCTCTTCCGGCTACCAACCTCGCGGACGAAGCTGTGAATCTTGTTGAGCAGCTGCGTCGAGCTCTGGCTAAGGAAGCGATTCCACTCGGCTTCGGGGTTCTGCTGCAGGAAGACATGGATGATGAAGGCCAGCGCGCTCGCGCCGTGCGTAGCCACGTATCTGGCAAGGAAAGCCTGTTCCACCTCCGAGAGAAGTTGTTGCGAGTTCAGTACCCAGACGAGAAGGTCCGCCTCTTCGGCCACTTCGCGCAGGCGATCGTCCATCTCCGGGATATCGTTGAGACCGGGCGGATCGATCCAGATGACGTTGGGCTCCAGGGGGGCGTTCTCCAGCACCAGTTGGATTCGCCGGATCGTAGCGAGGTTCTTCCGCGCTTCGCCGCGCTCGTCGAGCAGAGTGGAGACCGAGGCGATCCCCGCGGTCGTACAGGGAATTTCGACGATGCCGTCCACACTCTCCGCTGAGCAGCGGTCCGCTTCGCCGGACCGGATGTGGCAGGCGACACCGGTCTCGGGACGGTCCTTGACCGGCAGGATCGCACGGTCCAGGAGAGCATTGATCAGCGACGACTTTCCGGCTTTGAAGTGACCTCCGAAGGCGATCTTCACCGTCGACCTCTCGACGGTGGCGACCGCGCGGCGCAGCGCACGCAGCGGCGACGACTCTTCCGCGCTGCAACTGTCGAGAAGGCGGCGCGAGGCGGCGGCGATATCCAAGGTCGCCTGTTCGGCGACAGGCGGCGACGAGACGGTCGAGGAGTCTTTTCTTTCCACGCTGATCACCCTTTCGATGAGAACCGTCTCAAGCGAGAACCTGCTTCGCCTCGGCGAGAATCCCTTCCAATCGCTTCTTGGATTCGGCCGTCTGCTGGGCCAAGCCAGCGAGCTCCGCCAGCCGCTGCTCTTTCTCCGCCGCGCTACGCTGGCTGTTCTCGATGATCGCCTTGAGGTTACGCTGCTCCTCGGCGATGATCGTGGCGATACTCGTCATGAGGGCCTGCTCCATGTTGCCGAGCTGCTCGGTCAGAGAGGCTTCGAGAGCGGGGGCCGCGCTCTGGGACAGCGCCGAGAGCGGCGGCCGAGGCGGATTCGCGCTGAGATTGCCGTTGAGGATTTCCTGCAGCGCCTTTTTCTTGACGGCCCCTTCCAAGTACTGCTTTCCCGTAAAGATCTGAGCCGCCAGCGCGGTCAAGATCGCCAGCGGCAGCGCGACGGTTAAGGACAAGCCCAGCAGCGCGCTGGCGAGCCCGGCGGCGACGTAGCTGCCGATGGTGGTAACGGCTCCGCGCCAGCCGAGCGCACCACCGCCGACGGCGAGACCGACATCGTGGAAGAACAGCCCGGCGGCGACCCAGCCGGCACGCTCGTACCAACTCATGGGATCCTGGCTCGCCTCGCCGAACTCGGGGCCGAGAATCTTGAGATAGAAGTTGCGGTAGGCTTTCTCGGTCTGCTTGATCTCGTGCTGCACGTCCTCCAGCAGCTCTTCGATGATTGGGTAGAGGGCCTTCTTGGCTCCGCCATTGTTCGCAGAAGACCACTGGGCGAGGCGCTCGGAAATCGTCCGTTGGCAGAAATCGGCCGCTTCCTGCATCATTTTCTTCTGTTGGATCAGGGACTTCCAGCCTGCCGAGGGAAGCGGGTAGGCGTCGAGCAGAGCGGGTAGCTCCCGCTCGAGATGGATAATCTCCCGCTCCAGGCTGGCGGTGACCTCCCGCAGCGCCCGAGCCCGGCATTTCTCGAAGATCGCCGGGATTTTCTTCCTCGGCTCGTCGATCCGCTCGAGCTGCTGTTGGACCTCCGCGTACCCCTTCTCAAGGATCTCCTGTTCGGCGTGGAGAGCTGCCGACCGTCGGCGGATCTGATCCTCGACCGGCTGGGTGAGACGGATGGCCCCCTTGACGAACTTCTCGATGTGCTGCCGGTGGCGCTCGGTGGTCAAGTAGCGGCCGAGGTTCCCTTCGAGGAGATCGAGTCCCGAGGCCTTGACCATGGTGGCGTCGCCCGTGAGCTTCCCCTGCTCGGCCATCTTGGCGTCGACGAAATAGATGTCCTGGGATGCGAAGTCCTGGCCCATGTAGCGGGGCCCCCCACGCATGAGCTTCACGAGACGATTCCAAGTGAATTGCATGAACTCTTCGTCGATCTTCTTGCCATGCATCAGGTTGACGACGACGAAATTGTGCGTCCCGTCGATGGCGAGCACGTTGTCGACGAACTCCCGTTCGCTGCCTCCGGCCAGCACGTCGCTGCGGAACACGACGATGGCGGCGTCGCATGTCCTGGCTGCGTCCTGGGTGATGGTGGTGCGTTGCGGCACGTCGTCCGTCCCGGGCGAGTCGATGATCGTGACGCCCTGGCGGCAGATCTCGGCCGGGAACCCCATCTGGAACTCGCGGATATTGGCGAAGAACTTCTCCGTCTCCTCCTGGTCGGGCTTGACCCGGGCCTCGCGGAGGTAGCGCTCCATCGTCCACTCTTCGCACTTGCCGTCGAAGGTCCACTTGCGAACGAAGGCCTTCTCCGCGTAGGAAACCGAAGTGAGGACCGCCGTCGCCGGGAGGTCGCGGACGGGCATCGGACCCTGATCGTCGAGCATGCCAGGGACCGGCACCGCGGGCTTGCCGAGAAGGGCGTTGAGGAGAGTCGATTTGCCGTTCTTGAATCGCCCGGCAACCATGATGCGGAACGAGTCCTCCATGAGCTGGCGGGACTGGGTCCGCAAGTCCTTATCGCTCTCCTTCATTTCGAGCTGCTGAGCCACAGTGGCGACGCTCTCGATGGAGGTCGTCGCCGTCTTCTTGATTGCGTTGCTCGCGCTGAGGTCGATGGGCATGGACTACCTCGGTCTCTCCCGTTTCGAGACGGAATGGTTTCAGTGAGCGTTTTCGAGCCGTTGCCGCAGTTGGCGGAGGGTCGCGAGATGCGGCGCCGGCAAAGCGGTGCGATGGGTGTCGACGGCGGACTGTTCCGCCGCTATGGACAGGATCTGTTCGATCTCCTGCAACTCTGACTTGAGACGCCGCCGGAGCTCTTGGACGGCATCGGAGATCACCATCTCGACCTGAGCGAGCACCTGCTCGGTGACGGCGATGATCGTGTTGCGGCCGTACTCGCGGTAGCGGCGTATCCCTTCGGAGCGATAGATTGCCCAGCCGCTCGTCCCCAGCAAGAGAGCGCCGAGGACCGCCGACAGCGGGCCCGCTAGGGTGTAGAGGGCGTAGATCAACCCTCCGCCGCCGAGGATGGCAAGCTTGCCGTCGGTGGCGGCGGGCTCGCCCGCGGGCTGGCTCGCGAACGGGAGGCTCTGCGGCCAGCCGCTCGTGAGATGGGCGCCGTGGAGCGCGTCGTGAAAAGCGGCCGGGTAGATGGCAGGGAGGTGGGCGCGCCTGGCCGCGAGATTGACCTGCTCCCAGTCGACCGAAGATGCCGCGGCGCTCGCCTCGTCGGCGATCTCGTTCAATCGCTGTCGGAACTCCGGCTCCGTGCCTTGCGACCAGCTCTCGACGGCGCTCGAGAGGAAGCGTTGGAAGTTGCGCCGCAGGTCGGATCGGTCGCTGTGGCTGCCGCTTCCCCGCAGGGCCGCGTCGAGGCCGTTGAGCAGGTCCTGGCGCAGGCGGAGCACCGAGGTCTCCATGCCTCGTTGGATCTCGTTGGCCGCGCTTTCGATCTTACGGCGCATCCGCAGTCGGAGTGTCGTGATCTCTTCCTGAACGGCTTCGATCGCGCTCGGCGGGGCCGCTTCGGCGGCAGGCTCGCTGGAACGGCCGAGCTTCTCCTCCAGCTCATCGATCACCCGCTGGAGGGCTAGCGCCGCCATCTCCTTGACTGCCTGCGGCGGCACGGACGCCAGGTCGGTCAGCCCTCTTCCGTGCTCCTGGGACGGTGAGCCGCTTGCGACCGCGTCGCCGCGAGAGAAGAAGATGTTGTGCTCGGCGAGGTCCTGTTGGCCCCAGCGCATCTTGGGCTCGGGAACCAGCAGGCGCCAGGCGGCTCGCTCCGCGCGCTCTCGATCCTCATCGTCGGCGAGCTTTTCCGTTCCGACGAATAGGAAGCCATAGGTTCCGACCGGGCGGGTGAGAAAAAGCTGCTCGATCGTCTCGAGGTCCTCGGCCTCAATCAGCTCTCCGCATTCGAAAGCCCCGATCAGGAGGCTCGCTTTGCAGGTTGCGAGCGGCATCTCGCTCAGCTGGTCGAACGTCGTGATCGTCGCGGGGCGGCCGATCCGTTCGCGAGCCGCCTCGGCGGTCTCCCTGCGCGCTGCCGCGACGACGATCTCGTCGAACGAGCCCGTGGCGATCTGGGTGCAGATCGCGACGGCGGTCCCATTTGCCTCCTGCTGGCGGGCGAGCGGCAGAAGCTCGTCGGCAATCTCTCTCAGTTGAGCATTCATCGGGGAGCTCCCTCGCCAGCACTGAGCCAGGCGAAAAAATCGGCCGTGAGGGCCTTGTATTGCGGCAGCATCGGCGCAGGGAGATGGACGGCGAGGAGGTCCGAGAGCGCGCGGAGGTTTGCGCGATCTCCTGCGCGGCCCGCGAAGAAGTCCGGGACGACCTGGTCGAGGAGCTGCTCGATGTTCTCGAGGGCTTGCCTCAGATCGGCGACCGAAAGGAGGACGGGGGGCAGCTGGCAGGCGGCCCACTCCTGCTCGGCAAACGGCTGCACCTCCCAGAGCGCGTAGATCAAGAGACGGCCAGTCTGTGCCGACAGCACCCACCAGCGGTCCGGTGGGCTCTGGCGCACCGGCTCGCCGACGCGGCGAGTCGTCGGGCTGGCAAAATAGGCATAGCCGGGAGCCCCGAAACGCCGGGTCGGCATGGCGAGCGAGACCGCATGCTCGACGGGGATTTCCACCTGGCGCAGCGGATGAGCCCGCATCCGCTCTCGGATCTCGGAGTAGGGCAGGATAGGGAGATTGGACATGATGGCGAGCTCCTAGAGAGTGACGATGTCGGTGACGACACAATTGCCCCCGGCTTGGACCCAGGCGGTCTTCAGCGTGGCGGCATCGATGAACCGACCGGAGTCTTCGGGGAAGCCGCGCCCGCTATCGTTCACGAACGCGCCGAGGACGGTACCCGTCTCGGGATCGCGGGCAACGCCGGTGACCGTGACGGCGTGATTGGCATCTCCGAAGGCATAGCAGTCAGGGTCGTTCCAAAGTACACCGGCGTTGACTTCGATGATGACACCGCGACCGGACTCGATGGTAAGGGCCAGGTCGTCCAGGGAGCGGCCGCTGGCTTCCGAGGCGGGCACACCAAAGTCGGTCAGGATTTGCGCCTGATCCCGCATCGTCGTGCCGCCCATCTCTGAGGCTTCATCGCCGCCGGTGCAGCAGAGACCGTGCTCGATGGCGTGTTGCACTACCTCTGCTTCGGAGGTTTGGACTCCGAACTGCTTGAGGACGTCTTCGCAGGAGACGAGACCGCAAGTGCCTGTGAAGCCGAACGGGTTGTCGCCCTGGAGGTGATTTAGCTCGCCGTAGCGCTCGGGCTCGCCGACGACCAAGGCCTCATCCCCGGTTGGGAGCATCTCGAGGCGAATCGGAATCTCAGCCGACCGGAGGGCGTCGTCGGCGAACTCGCCCCCCTGAATCGGAAGCTCCTCCAAATTCCTCCCATCTTCCCAATTATTCATGCCGCTAGGCTCCTGCCGTTCTCGGCTACTGGGCTTTGCTCTATCTATTAAGACCCACGCGCCGATAAACCATTGCAGGTCCAGCAGGTCCAGCAGTCTCAACTTTCTACGTTGAGATTCCTCCACACCTGTACCGGCAAGGTAGCTCGGATCGGGCGGAGGAGACTGCGAAGTGTGGCCCACGGACTCTCCCGCAGGTCCATGCGCCTCAAATGCATCTATGCGATGTGCAGTGATATCCTGACTATAGGCAATCTATATGACCTCGCCGCCTCACATACCCGTTCTGCCGATCTGCTTCTTCCGCGCAGACCACCGGAGGCCGGGTTCGTGCCGGGCGGTTTACTCTTCAAGGTTGTTCACCCACTGCGCTGGGCGATCAGCCTGGCGTCACCCCTGCCACGGTTCGATACAGAGCCCCTCTGCCCCTGGCCGCAACTGTGCCGGGAATCCCGGCATCCCAGTTCGGATCTCCGCTAGTACTCGCCCCAGGGTCGCCCGCAGCCTCCGAGGAGACCGGTCGACCGACGCCAGTTGAGCCACCAGCTCGGTCCAAGGGATCGTCGCCGGCTGCCGGGCTGCGAACGAGCGGTAGAGGACGAAGCTCGCGAAGTCCCAAGCCTTTGGGCGGTTGGAAAATGGGAGGAGTTGCTCGAAAGGGAGCGCCACCGGCTGATCTCTGAGGTAGACCCAGAAGTCCGGATCGAGCGCCAAGCCGTAGCCGTTCCGGAGGAGTAGCTGGCTGGGCAAGGCACCCGCGGCGGCGAGGGTCTGGGTTCCCGAGCGTCGGTTCCTTGGTAGGAAGGAACCTTTCAGGGGATGAAGGCGAATGGTGGCGACCTCGTCGGGAGTCTCGAGTTGAACCCGGACAGCGAGGTTCTCCAGCCGGGCGAGGCGGTCGCGGAAGACGCGATAGTCGCGCCCTCCCGAGCCAAGGCCGAAGGCGTTGAGGTACTCGACCACCGCGTCGAATGCGGCGAAGCCGGAAGAGAACGCGAGGGTCTGAATCCAGGCGAGGAGGGTTCGATCGGCGCCGAAGGGGAGGGGGAGGCGGTCGTCGAGGGCGGTGAGCGTGACAGTGAGCCGAGCGGTCCGGCCGATTCGGGCGGTCCGGGTGACGCATCGGGTCGAGGTGGGGGAGTAGGGAAGAGGGCAGAGCAAGAGCGCCTTCGATTGAACGAGGCGCTTGATCGGGGCGGCTTTGGCTCGCCACCGCGGGCTAGGCGACTCCTGGCGGATGGAGTCCGGAAGGTCCGGCTCGCGTTCGTCGAGCCGGACTTGTGTGCTCTTGCCGCCGTCCTTCACGCTGCGGCGAATGCCTGTTGGAGGAGCCGGAAGTCATGGAGGAAGGCGACCAACGGGTTCGAACTGGGAACCGTTGGGGATACCAAATCGTTTTCGCCTCTAAAGGGATTGGAACCGACTCCTACCGAAGATCCTGTCCCGGTGCCAGATCAGGTAGGCGCGGTGTCCGGGGGTGAGACCCCTGACGGCCTGAGGGGTGGTCAGGGCCAAGACGTTTCGTGCGCTCTCGCCGAGTCCATCCCACACCTGCACCTCTCCGTCGTCGGCCACCGTAATGAAACCGCCGTCGAAGGCGGCGTCCAGATGCGGGGCCAACAGGAGACCGTTGAACACGTCGAGTCGTTCGGCATCGCTTCCGCAATCCGCCCAAGGCTTGATATGGCTCGCGCGCAGGAGCTCGGGAATGGCAAGGCCGGTGATGGCGCAGCGGCCTTCCCAGTATTCCAGGAGCCCGGCGCGAAAGACGTTCTGGCCCACGCGCTGAAGGACGAGGCGCTCGGCCTCGGTTGAGCGTGACAGGGCCATGGTCTGTCTCTCGAAGGTGTGGAGCAGCTCGTGGGGCAGGGTCTTCGAGAGCTGGAAGGCGCGGCGGAAGAGGCGGTGGAGCGATGGGATGTCGCTAACCGCTCGCGCCGCAAGCGCGCCGACGGGGAGGGGAGACGTGGCTATGGTGCCAAGGTCCAATGCCGCGGTTACGTTGCTCTGGGAGAGCGCGACGACGAACAGCGCCTCTTCGGGTGCCGAGAGCCAGATGCGCAGGGGGCTCTGGGTGCTCGCGAACGCGAGCCAGTCGCCCTCGCGCGGCAGCTCGCGGTCGAAGCCGTTGTCGACCGCCAGCTTCTCGAGCAGGGTGAGCGTGGCGGCGGAGGGGCCAAAGGTCATCGGTGCCTCTCTCGGTTCCTGGGTGCCTTCCCGTTCACGGTCCCTCGCGCCGTTCGCGGGCCGCCCGCCATCCTCGACCCTTTTCGGTGAGCCGGTAACGCTGGTGTCGAGTCGTCGGATTGTCCGGGGCGGTCCTCTCGATCAGACCGGCCGCGAGCGCGGGTGCCAGGTAGGAAGCTCGGAAATGCTCTCTCTGCTTGAGGCCAAGTTTCCTCCGAATGTCGCGGCCCGCCATTTCGCCCGTCATCACGTGCAGGAGGCGCTGAACATTCGCCGAGAGTTCTTCTTCCGCGTGTTCGACTTGCTCGGTATCTTGCTCGGTATCTTGCTCGGTGACTTGTCCGGTCCCCTCGTTCGAGGCTTCCGCCGGCTCGGGCCGCCATAGCGTCTGGACAAACTCGCCGCCCTCCTGCCGGAACCCCGGTGCCGGAAGCCCGGCCTCGCGGCAGAGTGCGATCATGTCGAGAATTCCGCTCCCTGCCTTCTCGATGTATCGGGCGAGGAACATTGGTTCCGCCAGAAGCGGGTTGCGCGGGATGGAGGCGTGGGGCCGCGTGAGCTGCTCGAAGCTGAGGGTGGCGGGTAGCCTGCCGGGGTTCCACACTTCGAGCCGGTCGGCGAAGAGCATGACCTGCACGCTGGCGTTGCTTGCGTAGTCGCGGTGGGCTACCGCGTTGACGATCGCTTCGGAGACCGCTTCGCGGGGGATCTCGTAAGTCAGCGGCGCCTCATTACTTCTTGCGCGGGTACCGACCCTCGCGGCGAGCTTGGAGAGGACGAAGTCGACGGCTCGATCGACGAGCTCGAACACGGTGCCTTTGAAGATCTGGTAGGAAGGGATGGGCTTGCGTACTTCCTTGCCGTGGAAGTGCATGCACTTGACCTCGGAGCTGGGGAGGAAGCGCTGGGGCTTCGTGCCGAAGAGCAACACGGCCGCATGGCTGGGCACTGAGCCGTCGAGGAGGTCGAGGTGTGCAAGCGCCGTGGGCATTGGCGTACCGGGTCCGAGGGCGTATCCGCGTTGCGACTGGGCGCGAGACAAGAAGAGGTCGAGCAGGTCGGGTGAGAGGTCGTCGACGGTAGCGCCCGGGCAGGCCGCCGCGTCGAACGGTCGTGTACGCAAGCGTCCCGTGCGCTCAAGGTGCTCCACGAGGCTCGCGTAGACGGCACTGGTCAGGTCGGCGACATCGGTGATGCGCTTCCGGATCAATTGGCCGCCCGCCTTGCGGATCAGCGCCAGCATGCGCGGGTCGCGCCGCCCGTCGTCGGCACCGCGTACAAAGATCAAACGCGCGATACCGAGCCGGGTCGCCTCGTCGAATTCGCGCTCGGTGGGTGAAACCCCCGCAGCGTCGACCGATCCATACTCGTTGCCGAAGAGGCCCAGATAGAGACCTGAGCGGGCCACTTCCTCGAGGTAGACGTTATCGGCGCGCCGGTCGGAGGCGGGTAGATCCTCGAAGAGGAAAACGTCAAAGAAGCGCCGCAGCAGGGCGTCACCCTGGATGAAGTCATGCAACGCCCGGCGCTCCGCGGCCAGCTCCTTTTGCACGCTACTGACGAAGAGCCGCTCGGTCATGAGGCGCCTTCCTTTTGTGCCCGCGGTTCGGATATCAGAGGTCGATTTGAAACAGCCGATTCGTCATAGGTCGCATCTAAGGAAACGTTCTTCGGCGGGCACACCTGCGAGCTGGAGCCTAAGCCACGGCGCGGTCACGAATTCGTCGGGAGGGCGCGTGGTCGTTGTCAGGATGTACTGGAATCCTGGCTCCTCGGAGAAGCACTTCTCCAGCTCGCGCGCGAAAAGGAAAAGCCTCTCGTAGATGTCCGATGCCATGTCGGCCTCGCGTGGACCGTCGTGGATCAGGAACCGTGGAGACGTGCCGTGACCTTCAACACTGGAAACCAACGCGGCAAGGTCGAATGCCAGCAGCTTCACAGTCGCGATCGCGGCGCTATCTCGTTCTCCGTGCTCTTCCACCACCAGATTCAGAGACCGTCCTGCCGTGTCGACGCGCCCGGTAACCTCATTTCCGAGGATCGCGCGGACGACGTAATCAAAAGTCGTTGAGAACCGTTCGATTGCGCCACGCTCTGCACGGCGCAATTGCTCTTGCTGTAGATAGGATTGGTCGATCTCTCGTGCCAACCTGCTGACCGTTTCCGAGTATTCCGATGCCTGATCCCAGGCCTCTTCAGCGTCACGAACCAGCCGCTCAATTTGCATTAGTCGAGCCGACTTCTCTATGAACTCCCGCCTTTGCGCTTCGAAGTTGGTGGATGCTGACAAATAGGCTCGGCGTGCCGAATCCGTCGCCGTCCTCGCTGCGTCTAGCGCGGATCGATCTCGATCCACAGCGTCCTCAAGGGCCTGAATCAATCGTCGTTGAATATCTAGTTCCCTCTCTGCCGTGTGCTGGCTTCGTCGAGTTTCCAGGTCGACTGGACGAGAGACCGCGAGCGGACAGTTCTGGTCACGCGCCACACTCATGCGCACATTGCAGTATTCCCTTGCAGGTGGGAGTGAGGCCAGAAGAGAGGTTTGACTAGTTCCGGTGAGCTGCTCCAGTACCGCTAACTCGCAAGTTAAGCGCTTTTCGGTCTCTTCTAGGCTACGGCGTTTGTTCGTTTCCGTCGCAACCGCTTGCTCCAGCAGCGAGCGCAGTTCATTGCGCCGGTCCAAGCTATCGAGCTCTTGGCTACGTTTCGCTAGCTCCACTTTTTGGCGATCCAACTCTGCACGAGCTATGGATCCGAACAGAGGAGTCGAGGGCAGTGCAAGGTCCAGACCCAGTTCTCGTGATACGCGTGAGTGGTCGATTCGAGCCTGATGCGAGAACAGCGGTTCTCTTTGTGAAGCTTCCTTCTTCTGCATCACCAATTGGGCGTTTCGCTGCTGCTCTACTCGCTCTTCGGCAGAGATCAGGCCTAGCACGGATCGGACGACGAACTGACGGTCGTCAACGTTGAGCGAAGGAGTCTCGGAGTCGCTCGAGCTGTGCCGCCACTCCAAGAAGTCTGCAAACCGACACTCTTGATCTCGCGAGAACCATGGCAGGACATGATCCCACCGTACAGGCTGGTCATTCGCTGGAAAGCGAGCTGCCGACAGCCTGCCAACCGTAACGGTGGCGATCGCTTCCAGGAAGAGATGGTAGTCGGCCCGATCGGTACCGTCGGTCGCCTGTGCTATCAATCCTCCCCGAATAGAAAAAGGGTGAGGGCCGACGCCCAAGGGTCGCGCCACTACCCATGACTCGTCGTCGACCACGACCTCCGCAACAACCCAGCCCGACGAGAGCTGGTCGCGAATTCGCCGTCGCGTCGGTACCGTGCCCAAGCCCTGCTCTCCGAGAATGTACCGAAGGAGCCTGCAGAACGTCGTCTTCCCTGCCGTGTGTCCGGCCACGCCGTTTTGGAACAGTGCATTCCCGTTTCCTGATGCGTGGGGGGGCGCCCAGACGATATTCAGGCCGCGCCGCAACTCGACGTCGCGCACGATGTACTCGTCGCCCGGTTTAAGCTCCCGAAGTACACGAAGGCGCCGTACCCAGAAAGCCGGACTCTTGCGGTCATCGCTCGTGCAAATCTGGTGGGGTGGGTCAATGCCCGGCAATCTGAGCTGGCTCATGATGCCCGTCCAAGCAAGGCTCGGTCTTCGCCCGTGAACTCGGCATCGATCGTTTCAAGGGTATGCCCTGGCTGCGATCGAAGAACATGGAGAGCGAGGCGAGCCTCGAAACGGAGGAAGGGATCGATCAGATCGTCTGAGGGGGTATTCGGGCCAAGGCTCACGACCGAACGCGACGACGCATCCGTGGTTAGCTTGACGCCGCTTCGGTCCGACAATGCACCGAGTACTGAGGCGAACAAGCCAGGTGCTACGGTCCTCTGCCCGACTTTGCTCACCCAGTCATGTACTATCTGCGCTAGAGCGGTCGGCGCGAACTGCGCCAGAAGAGCTGGCCGAGCTCGCAGTACAAAGGCTCGCGCAAGATCGGTGCGCGGGATAGTGTCCCCGTTAGCGTGCAGCAATGCAAAGATGATGATTGCGGCATCCTCACCAGGCGCCAGCGGCGGGATGACGCTGGGCATGGTCGGAATTTCCGAACTGCGCGCAGGATGCGCGACGCGCGGGTCAGCGGGGGGCGGATCGAGTCGGGTGGCATAAGGCTGGCCGGTACGACTGGCCTCCGCCAGGGCGTCGTAGATTTCGAGGATCACGCGTTGGGTACGGTACTCGCCATACGCCTTCTCATCGTTCTTACGGACAATCGGGAAGGTGTCGAGGATGTATCCGGTGTCGTCGCGCGAAAGTCCATAGAGGTGGAAGAAAGCGGCGTCGAGTTCTGCGCGCAGCAGGAAGCGGCGTTCCGGATCCCAGCGGAAGGGTGGGCCGTCGTAACCGACGTCGTGGGCAAAGGGTTCGAGGTCCCAGGCGGTGTAGGTGAGTTCGAGGACGCGAGGAAGGAGCCAGTCGCCGATGTTCCATTCCCTCTGCCAGGAGGCCGGAACGGCGAATGCATCGGGGTGAAGAACTGGCAACTGCTTAAACAGGAACTGCTTCAGAGAAATCCCGCCAAGCTTTTGCCGTGCTGTGTAGTCGAGAACGAACGAGGAGAGCGTACCCAGCAATTCCGAAAAGCGTTGCCTCGGTAGAATCAGCGGCAACTTGTCACTCGTACCGGTACGCGGAAATACTGCTGCGATCACGGTTCTGAGACTCGCACGGGAATCAGTAACATCGCGCCAACCCATGAGCCATTGGCGAGTCCATTCGCGACGTAAAAGACGAGTCTCCACCTCGGCTTCGGCCACCCAGTAGTAGGGCAATGGCACAAAGTAAGGATCCTGGAGCCGAGTGGTCTCGATCGTGGGGAGCTGATGCTCGCGTTCCGTGGTACGTGTGTCGCTGAAGTCGCCATGCCTATGGTTCAGCTGGTATATCATCTTAGCCTCGTAAAGAGGCAGCATTCGGCGGCCATCGCACTCAAAAATATTGCCATGCAACACTGATCTGTCAACTTCAATCTGTCCGCGTGTGCGGAAAAGAGGGGCATCGTCACCCATGTGGAAAGTCCTGCCAAGTCCGACGAGCCAAGGGTTCTCGCTCTCCAGGGCGTCGTCGCTCTGTAGGATTGGGACCCGGCGGAAAATGGCCTTCGTAACTTCGGCGTCCCTTTTCGTTCGGAAGATAGGACAGGTCTTGGTGTTCGGATTGATCAGTTCAATGTCAGCGATCGTCAACGTGAAATGACGGTCTCGATCACTCAACTCCTGAATAGATTGTCCTTGAAAAAAGAAATCAGCTTCTGCTACGCGGCGAGCCGCGCCTCCGATGGATACGAGCGCAAAGCGGAGAATGTGACCACGGCCCGCCGAAAAGAACCCCACGTTCTCGAACTCCAGAAGGCTAAGGAGCGTGTGCTCCTCCATGAGTGTTGCGAAAAATTGGCGGACAGAAGTGTCGGTCGCGATTCCGCTGGGCAGAATACACCCGACCGCTCCAGTCGCAGCGATCAGCGACCGATTCAGCTCAGCAAACAAGCCATGCGAGTTGATATCGCCGTGCGCGCACAAAGGAAAGTGCTGACTTTCCCTAACAAAGTGTGTAACTGCCTCGGCTTCGCGCGAAATTTGGCTCCAGGCTGCCCAGAGTCCCGGGTTTGATGCTTCAAGGTCTACTATCTGTGTGCTGCGAGCAGCTACGTTCAAGGCGCCTGCGATGGCTGCGTCGCGAGAAGAGAACCACTCTTTCTGATTGACATTCACTCGCTCCCAAGGAGGGTTCCCCAGCACCACGTCGAATCCCCTACGCCCAAACACCTGCGGAAACGCCAGATGCCAGTGGAAGAACCGGTACTGCTCCGCCAGTTCCTCAGTCGTCTTCGCTGTGAGCGGATTCGGCAACCCCTGGTGGTCCCGGATCTGGATCCACACGTCGTTGGTCGGGGCCGCGTCCTGGAGCGGCCCGGGCTGCTTGGGCCAGACGAACGCGGCACACCAAGCGTCGGCCACGAGCTTCTGGTGGCGGTAGGCTTCGGAGTCGAGGAGATCCTCCCAGCGTTCCTCCTTCCGCGCTAGCGCTTCGACGTCTGTATCCGGTGCCGCCTCAAGCTCGGCGACCGCTCGCGCCACCACCTCGGTCTCGCTCTCCCTCGGCTTCGTCCAGAGAGTGTCCAGCGCGCGTTGACCCCCTTCCGATCGCTTGTTCCTCTTCTTGAGCCCGCTCGCCACCTTACGATCGTCCCCCTCGATTGGGTTCCAAGCGGCATCCGGAATACCGCCCTCCATCAGCTCAGGCGTTGTGCCGAGAAGGGCATTGCCGTGGCGGATGTGGGCGTCTAGGAAAGTGAGCGGCAGCCCGGGTTCGACGGCCTCCATCCACAGGCCCACCTTGCACAGCTCCACCGCCATCGGGTTCAAATCGACGCCATAGAGGCAACGACCGACTACCTGGCGCAGGGCGTGGCGATATTCAGCGGCCGACGGCGTGCCGTTCGCCTGGAAGCGTGCGACATGGCCGGCAAGCCGACGGGCGGCGGCCAGGAGGAAGTGTCCGGAGCCGCAGGCGGGATCGACGATCGACAGCTCGAGAAGCGCCTCGACCGGCCGCTCGGGATTCGCAGCGAGAGTGTCGGCGACGACCGGTTCGAGCGCACTCTCCAGAAGCACCTGCACCAGGCTGTCGGGCGTGTAATAGCTGCCGCTGGTCTTGCGCGCGTTGCCCTTCGTTTCGCCGCCGGTTGCGAAGGCGAAGACCCGGCCCCCCTGCGTCACCTGGGGCACCAACTCCAGCAAGCTCTCGTAGACGCTCCCTAGCTCCTCGGGCCCCATGTCGCGCCAGTTCACGCGCACAAGGCCTGAGGTTTCGCGCAGCCAGGAGAGTCGGAACACGGCGAGCAGCAGGGCGCAGTTTTCCAGCTTGGCGGCGTCGAGCGTCGGGCACTGCGTTGGCGCGAAGATGCCGGCGAGCGCCGGGAGCGCAAGCCGGAGCTCGCCCATGGCCACCCCGCGGAAGACGATCTTCGTCGCCTCCCAGAGGTCCGAGAATTGGTCGTGCGCGCTACGACGGATCGACCGCTCGCGTAGGCGGCGCAGACTGTAGCCTTCGGCGTAGAGGCGCCGCGCCGGCTCCGACGCGCCCTCGGTATGGAGCAGGCCACGCTCTTCGACCGTGAGCAAGAAGATCACGCGATAGACCAGGCGCAGGAGTTCCTGGAAGCAAGCGGTCGGCGAGAGCGAGCCGTCCTGAAGCGCTGCGCGGAGCGTGGTGTTCTCCGCGTGGGCGAGGAAGCCTTGGCCGAGAGCCTTGATCGCCTCTTCCACGCCTCGCCTCAGGTGCTCCCGTGCGCGGGTTCCTTCCTCCCGCCCGGCGTCGCGCCAGGTTTCGAGGGCGCACTCGTTCGGGGGCTGATCGGCGCGGCCGAAGCGCGTCTCGTGGGCCAAGAGCCAGAACGCCGTGAAGTCGGCGTAGCGCTCCTCGGTAAAGATTCGAAAGAGGTCGGCTTCGATCCACGCCGGCCGCGTGAGGCTCGCGTTGTCGCGCAGAATTCGCAGCACGAACCCGTCGGAAGCGATGCCCCAGGTGGCGCCCTCGGAGGCGTTCAGGTACTCCTGGGCCAAACCGAAAGCGCTGCGCCGTCGGAGGCCTTCTCCCAGGGCCGGCGCCAAATGGTCGAGGCCGCTGCCAGCGGGAGCAATCACGACGGGCACTCGGCCGCCGAGAGCGGCGAAACCGATCGGGTAGGTACGCTCGGCGATCACCTGGGGGTCCACCGGGGCAAGCGAGGCGAAGCCAAAGCTCTCGCGCAGCAGGGCGAGGACGAAACGTTCGCTCAAGGCCCGTGCGGCGTCCGGCCCTTTGGCGGTATCGCGTCCGGCGGCAAAGTCGCTCCAATACGCTTGGGCGATCCGCCAATAGCGGCCGATTTCATCGCGCAGCTGCAATCCCTTGGGCACCCGATAGTCCGCCTCGCTCTGGCCTCCGGCGTCGAGTGCCGCGACGCGAGCCAGCCAGTCAGGCGAGAGGAGCCCTCCTTCGATTGCTAGGGCCTCGAAGGCGAGTTGCGTTTCGCGGCGCCGGGGTTTCCGCGTCGCGTATGGCTTCGAAGCGCTCCGGGTTGTTCGGCGAGCAGCCATCGCGTTCAGCCAACCACCGGAAGGAGAACGAAAAGTGCCACGACATCCGGGGGCAAGAGCGCTTTGACGGAATATGTGCCGCGGGCGGCGGCGGCCTCACGAACCCGGCGGTGATCGGCGAGCAGCGCCTCGGCGCGTCGCTCGGCGTAAGCGTCGAGAGCGGCAGAGCGGAGGGTCAGGAGATCGAGCGCTTGGCCGACCAGACGGTCGCGAACGTGGAGGAGCGGATCGCCGGCAGGCGTCGAGTCCAGCAGAGCAAGGGCCGCGGCACCCTCGAGCTGCACGGTGCCCGCGGCGCCTTTCCAGGCGAGCGCCGTCGCTTCTTCGACCAGGAGCGTGGTCGCGCCGCGGCCGGAGCGCTGGGTGACCAGCTGATGGCGCAGACGTAGGAGCGCCACCGTCGTCCGTTCGGCGACTGCTGACGACTCCCAGCAACCGACGCGGCCGAGCACTCCGGGATCGATGACCAAGTTGCGAGCGGCGTCCGGGGCATCGGTCGGCTGGGCGAGGGTCCGCTCAAGCAGCGTCTCGGCGAGCACCGACACCAGCGGGTGGCTGCGCTGTACCGGACGGCAATTCGGCGCCGGGGGGTGGGCGAAGTCAATGCGCAGCGTGCCGGTGAGCCCTTCGGCTTCGAGGCGCTCGCGCAACTCTTCAGGCAACGAGGAAAGCGGCGCCTTGAAGCCGCGCTTCAAGGTCTCGAGCCCGGAGCCGAGGCGGGCGAGAGCGCGATCGACGAAGCGCTGCACCTCGGCCCGGCCGCCGAGAGCGGCGAGCGTCTTTTGCCATTCGGGCAGCACCTCCTCGGGCTTGAGACGCCGCTGGGCGAAGACCGTACGGTTCTGTTTCGCTTTCTCCGCTGCGTCCTGCCATTTCGCCTCGATCGCCTTCGCCTGGGGAAGCTCCAGGAAGTCGAGGACGAGCTGCTGCTGCCCGTCCTTCGAGCGAGAGCGGAGAAGGACGGCCTGAAGCAAGGCGCGGCTCAAAGTGTGCCCGTCGTCGGGCAGAGGCACCGGCACGCCGAGCTCCTCGCGAATCCGGGCGCCTTTGCGCAAGATGACGTCGAGCACTGCGCCGTCCACGGGGTTATTGGCACCGTAGATCAGCGTGGCTCGAACGATTCTGGAAGCCTGACCGAAGCGGTCGACGCGCCCCTCGCGCTGCTCGTGGCGCGTGGGGTTCCACGACAGGTCGTAGTGGACGACGGCGTCGAAATGCTCTTGTAAGTTGACTCCCTCGGAGAGGCAGTCGGTGGCGAGGAGCAGCCGGCGGTCGGCCTCCCCGAGGGCGGCGACCCGCTCCCGTCGCTCGTCGGCGGTGAGCTCGCCCGTCACCACCGAAACCGTGACGTTGCCAAACTGTCCGTCGAGGTGGCGCCCGAGATAGTGCGCGGTTGCGATGAAGCGGCAGAAGACGACCGGGTTGAAACCATCGGCGACCAATGCGCCAAGGTGCTCGGTGAGCAGCTTCAACTTGGGGTCGCCGGTCCGTCCCGCGAGCTGCTCGGCCTGGGCGATGAGTTCCTGAAGCGCCGGGTCGTCGCCGCCAATGGGCGGTTCGACGTCGTCGTCGGAGAGCGTATCGGAGTCGCCGTCGAACACCTGATCCAGGAGTCTCTCGGTATCCTCGGGCTCGTCCAGTCCCGCGCGTGTGCGCAAGGCCTGAACGGCGGCCGCCGGGCTTGAGGCGACACACCGCATGAGTGCCAGCGTGCCCCAGAAGTTCAACCGGGCACGCCGTTCGTCCCCTCCGGCCGAGGCCACGACGGCGGCACAGTAGTCGAGGACCCCGTCGAAGAGCTTCTGCCACGCGCCGGTCAGCTCGTAAGTGAGCTCCTTGATCTCGCGCCGAGGAAAAAGGTTCCCCTCTTTCCACTCGGTGATGTCGGGGCGCCGCCGCTGCACGAAGTGGTGAGAGAGCCGTTCCCGAAGCGCGGTGCGGTCCTCGCCGACCGCGTCGGCGAGACGACCGAAATCGCGGTCGAGGAGCCCGAGCAACCGGAAGAAGGCGGCCTCGTCGCCGCTGTGCGGTGTCGCGGTGAGGAGCACGAGGTGGCGAGTCGGCGACTCGCTGAGCCCGTGCAGCAGCTCGTAGCGCTGGTGGCGGCCGGCGCCGGTTGCGGCGCAGGTGTGCGCCTCGTCGACGATCACGAACTCGGGGCAGGCGCGCAGGAAGTCATCGCGGCGGCGATCGCTCTTGATGTAGTCGAGGCTGACCACCGTATGCGGGTGGGCCGAAAAGACGCTTTCGGAGGGCGGCAGATTGCGTTCCAGGCGGACGGCGCTCGTCGCGGTCACGCCGACTGCGCGGATATGGAAGCGTGCCTCCAACTCACCGAGCCACTGGTCGACGAGGTGTGGCGGGCAGAGCACCGCCGTCCGCTCGATGTCCCCCCGGTCGAGCAACTCGCGAGCGATCAGCGCCGCCTCGATCGTCTTGCCGACGCCGACGTCGTCGGCGATCAGCAGCCGCACCGGGTCGAGCTTGAGCGCCATCAGCAGCGGCACAAGTTGGTAGGCGCGCGGCTCGACGGCGATCTGGCCGACCCCCCGGAACGGGCCGGCGCCACGCCGCAAAGAGAGGAGCAGCGCGTCGCGTAAGAGGAGCGCGGCGTCGTGGCTTGCGCGTTGAGTTACTTCCGGAGCCGGGAAGCGGGCGGCACGCACCGGCGCGGGCTCGAGCGCCAGGTGGATCAGCGTGCCGTCCTCCTCGGAGCCCGAGACCGGCCGAACGCGTAGCGTCTCGGTGTCGCTGCCGGTGAGCACAATCCATTCCCTTCCTCGGGCGCTAACCAGACTGCCCGGGCTGTAAAGCTCCTGACTCGCCGGGGCGACCGTTCGCGGTGTGGCGGCGCCGGGGATTGTCATTCGCTTCGCCCGAGAGCAAGGGCGAGGCGGCGGAACGGCTCGCCCCACGTGACCATCGGGTCCGCCTCAACGGCGGGAAAAGCGATGACCTCGAAACCGAGGTCGGCCAGGCGTTCGAGGCGCCGCGGTGCCTCGTCGTCGAGGAGCGCCGCGACGTAGTGGGAGCGCCAGACGAGCGGAAGGCGCGGCCCGCCATCGTCGGTTACGAAACCCAGGTCGAGCGGCTCGCTGTCGGGGGGCGGCAAGCTGCGTTCGCGAGCGGCAGCGAGCCATCGGCCGAGCACCGAGTCGTCCGCCGGGCTGGTCATCTCGGGGGTACCGCCTTTGGGATCCGGCGCGCGGCGCGCAGATGCCGGGTCGAGGTGGGTGGTGGTACGGGAGAGTCGCAGCAGGAAACTCTGCGCCTGCGCGTTGCGCCGGTCGAGGAGCTCGTGGTCGGGTTGGTTGTAGTACGACATCACGCAACGGTAGCAGGCGGCCACGCACGAGGTTCCCGATACGTCGGCTAGTCCTTCGGCATCGGCGGGAAGGCCGCTCTTGCCGTCCACGTCAAAGTGCAGGATCGCGAGCGCCCTTCGGCCGATCTCGGCCAACCGCGCCGGTTCGCCAACCAGGCGGGTGAGGACGCCGGCCCCCCCTTCCGCCGCCTCGTAGAGAAGGAAACCGCCGCGCGCTTCACGATTCGGCATCGGCTCCGCAAGGATCTCGCCCTGCTCGAGCTGGAACACCGCCTCAATGCCGCGCAGCAGCGCGTGCTGAATGGTGGCCAGCGCCGATTGCGAAAGCTGCGGGTCGGCGGGTTGGAGCAGCAAAGCGTTCTTGTGGTCGCGCACCGACGGCACGATTCTCTGCCGTGCCGATACCGTCGGGTCGATCGGCTCTCCTTCCTCGTCGTCGTTCTTGGCCCACCAGCCGGAGACCGGGTCGATCTTGAACCCGAACTGGGAACGATCTGCGCGGCGGCGAAGCCCCTTGTTGAGGCGCGTGATCGTCGCACCCGGCCCATAGGAGAGTCGGACCACGGCTCCCTCGTCGTCCCCTGCGTTGCCGGTTCGCACGTCGGGCGCGTGGTCTCGCACAGCCCATTCGAACGTGGTCTGCAACTCAAATCCTTGCCGTTGGCGCTCTTCGTCGTTGGCGGTAATGCGTTCGGCAGGGTGCGTCGCGACGTTCTCGATACGGAAGACGTCGTTGACGATCTCTGCATCACCGAGGGGCGCTCGGCAGCCGTGGCACAGCGACGCCTGGTTGTTAAAGTGGCCGGCACCGCAGGCGCGGCAGATCCGCACGGATTGGGTGGGCAGGAGGGCGTCGGTGGTCGCGCCGTCCTTGGGGCCCAGCGCGAGGATCGCGCGCACGACGCGATAGGCACGTCCCTCATGGTAAACCAGGCTGCGCGGCCCGAACTCGGAGAGTGCCAGAAAACGCGGTCGCTGCAAGTAGGTCTGTTTCCCCCGGTTGTCGCTCGTCGCCGGCACGTAGGCCATCAGCGGCAGGCGCGGGAAGTTGTAACCCGGCAGAAACCCCTCGGTCGCGAGGTAGCGGTAAGTATAAAAGTCGCTGGACTGGGTACTGGTGCCCTTTTGCAGCAACTCGATCTGGTCCATCGACTGCGCGTGCCGGCTTTTCGCGGCCGCCTTCTCCTTTTGCGGCGCGGCATAGTCGTCCATGATCCGGCGAGCGGCATAAACCTGTTGTTCGGCGGCGGTAAAGAGATCGCGCCAGCGCTGGAACGCCGCGTCGAAACGGGTGAGGGCGGTCTGGACTACGGCCGCTGCGTGTGCGTCGCGGCCGGTGTACCAGGGCGCAAGATCCGGGGTGAGGTCCTCGGCGAGGAGGTCGAGCACTCTCCCGATGCGCTCGGTCGCCCTCGCCGCAACATCCGGTTTCGCCATCGGCCCCTTCACTTCTTCCTTGAGCGGGCGCTCGGGGTTCTGGAGCACCAGCAACTCGGCGATCGACGGGTTGAGCGGCTCCTCCGTGCAGGCGAGCCACACGGCCTGCAGGTGGCTTTCGACGAGGTCGCGGTTGGCGAGATCGAGCAGCGGAGGACGCACCTCGCCATGAACCATCGCCTTGGGGTCGCGGAAGAAGTACTGATCGTGGGGGCTCTGCGCTGCGGCGTAGGTGACCACCAGCGCGGCCTGGCCGCTACGGCCTGCGCGCCCGCTGCGCTGCGCATAGTTGGCGGGGGTGGGCGGCACATTGCGCAGGTAGACGGCATTGAGGGCCGAGATGTCGACGCCGAGCTCCATGGTTGGCGAGCAGAAGAGGACGGGCAGAAACCGGCTCGTCTCATCAATCTCGCGCAGGTGTTTCTCGTCGGTTGTCAGCTCGAAGCGTTCCTTGGGTCCGAAGCGAAACCGCTTCTCGCGCACGGCCCGCTTCTCGCTATCGACCTGCGCCGTGTGCGGTCGTGCCTCGAAGCCGAACAGCGGGTGAGCAGGCTCTCGGAGCATTTGGGCGAGATTTCCGTAGAGGTCGCGGAAGAAGGTGTTTTCGCGTGTGCGCTTGCCTTCAGGAGAGATGGCCCCGAGGTGAAACTCGACGCAGCCGTCGTTCAGGCGCCAACCGGTTTGGTTGCCAAACGGCGTGACCTCATCTGAGACTAAGCCGTGTGTCGAGGCTGCTCTAAGCAGGGCTTCAATGAGGGCGTCCAGCTCCTTGGCATTCAAGTCGCGGATCGCCCCACCGTTCCACAGCTCGGAAGAGCGAAGAGTCTTGCCCAGGGCGCTACGCGAGCCACCGCGCACAATCAGATCCTGATCGCTGAGCTTCATCTCCCGGCGTGAGGGCGAAACGATCATCAGCCAGCCGGAGCGTCGTGGTTTCTCGTCGACGCCGAATCCCCACGGTGCTCGCAGGCGGCTGAACGAGCGTTGGAGCAGCTGATCGATGGTGGCCGGGTCGAGCAGAAGGCTCCTCACCGCCATCCACTTGCGAAGATGGTCGAGCAGCTCACGAAACACCTTGGCGCGCACTTGGGGCGAGGCGTCGCGCAGCACGACAGGCGCATCGGCGAACTGCGCTTCGTCCGCGGCAAGGTCGGCCAGTCCGCGATAACGGACCTCGACCAGACCGAGCTGTTCGAGGTTCGGGTTGGTATAGCGCCAACCGCGCCGCTGGTCGAACCAGACACGGTAGGCGAGAACCTGCTGTAGCGTCGCCTCCGCGTCCTGAACGGCGAAGCCCTTGAGCGCGGGTTCAAGCAGCCACTCGGCGCGCAGCTCGGGGTCGGGACGATCGAAACCGAGCGCCCTCTGCTGCGCCAGGCCGAGCTCGTCGCTACGCAGCCCGGCATCGCCCGCCGCTTCGAGCGCTCCCAAGAAGCCGGCGCGGAGGAGGCTGACGAACAGGAAGTCATTGAAATGCCCCGCCTGGAGTGCCGCGTCCTGTCGGTTGTCGGTGAACCCGAGAAGCTTGCGGGTGGAAGGTTCGAGGCCCGAGTCGAGTCCGTGCATCCAACGTAGCGCGCTGGTGACCAGCACCGTTGTGGCAGAGCTGCGACCCTCGGCCGAGAGAGAAGCGAGGCGCGTGCGATCCTTCGCCGAGGTCGACTGCGTCTCGCGGCAGCGCAAGCAGAAGCGGAACTTGCCGGGCAGAAACCAGGCGCGTGTGCCGGAGCCGACCCTGCCGGTCGGTGCTACCAAGACCGAACGGGCGCGCGCGGCGCGGTAGTTACGCTTCAGCCGTGGGCTTCCTAGAGGATCGACCTCCAGCCAGGTCTCTGGATATTGATTGTCCTTCCCCTCGAAGTCGAATGGAGCGTCGGCCGCATGAAGCGTGAGGAAACCGAATTCTTCGCGGTCGGGGTCGTCTTCTTGTGCGTGTGTCGCTCCGTCGTCCTCGTCGCCGGGTCGTGCGATAGGTGCATCATCGATGTTGCGTGCGAGGAACCTTTGCTCGCCGGATTCAGTCACCCGGCGGACCGGGTGATACTCCTGCCCACAGTTGCGGCAAAAGTGAACCGCATAGAGTCTTTTTTCCGGCGCAGCCGGTAGAAACTGTTGCCCTTCTATAGTCACCACCCGGCTGCCGGGTTCTTCGAGGGTGGCGAAGGCGTGACCGGCGCCCGAGATGAACTGATGGAGCTTGAAGACGAAGAAGCTCCTCGGGTTGGCACCTATATCCCCCGTGCGCTCGGTTTCGGGGATGCTCGACAGGAGCAACAGCTCACGGAGGGCACGGCGGCATGCCTCGAGGGAACGGCCGGTGTCCGAGGAGAGCGCGGCGACCGCTCCAGTGACCGTTCGAGGGAGGGCTCGGGCCCAGCGCTGGTCGACTTCGGAGAACGTGATTCCGAGCCGAGTCTCGATCCAGATCGCCAGCGGATGGACGCGTAGCGCCTCATCGGAGATGTTGGGCGCAATTCCCTGGTCGATCGCAGGGCCTAGGGCCGCAAGCATCGACTCGTCGGAGAGACTCGAATCGGTATCGCGCTTCAGCGTCTCGACGACTACGTTGCTGTCGGGGATTTGAGTTGCGAAAAGCTTCGAGGCGACCGCGGCGACTACGCGGTTCTTATCCTGCTGCGAGCCCTCGCTCGCCATCGTCGCCGAAGTACCGACGCACTGAAGGTGGTGGGGGGAGAGACGTTCGCGCACGCGCCGCACAAGAAGGGCGACGTCCGCTCCTTGCCGTCCACGATAGGTGTGCAGCTCGTCCAGAACGAGGAAGCGCAGGCCCTCGCAATTGCGGATCACCTGGCGATCCACATTGTCTTGCCGGGTCATCAGCAGCTCGAGCATCACGAAGTTCGTGAGCAGAATGTCCGGCGGGTTCTTGGCGATTTCGTGCCTTTGCTCACTCTTCTCTTGGCCGGTATAGCGAGCCACGCTCACGGGCTTCTCGCCGCGGACGTTCGACAGATACCTGGCCAGCTCCTCAAGTTGGCTGTTGGCCAGAGCGTTCATCGGGTAGACGACAATGGCGCGGGTTCTCGGTGGCTCGCCGGACCCCTTCCCGGCAAGCACCGCGTCGACGATCGGAATGAAAAAACAGAGCGATTTACCCGAGCCTGTGCCCGTCGTGACGACGTAGCTCTCGTGTCGCGCCGCGAGCGCGATCGCCTGCTCTTGGTGCTTATAGAGAGCGAGCGGCTCGCCGTCGGCCTGAAAGATCTCGGCACACCCCGGTTGGAGCATGCCAGAGGCCACGAGACCGCCGACCGTGGTGGTGCGTCGATAGCTCGGGTTGATCTGGATCAGTGGCTCGGGCCAGAACTTTCCCTCGGCGTAGATCGCATCGACCTGCTGCCGGATGTCTTGGGCGAAGATCGAAGTGAAAGAGGTCGCAAAGCTCTTGTAGTCGCCGACGATCCGGTCGCGCAGCGAGAATGCGTCCATGTTCTTGGCGCCCATCCACCCTCCAAGCCCGGCACCGGGAACGTCCGGGAGGCCGCATACACTGTCGAGAACTATTTCGTGAGATCGAATCAATCTTTTGTCGAGTCTCTGGATAGTACCAAGAGGAGGCCGTGGAAGGGGGGAGCGGGCGGTCCTCGGTCGTTGCGGTCGCGTTCGCTGGCGGCAAGGAATCTCCCTCCCCAGCCAGCAGAGCCCGACGTTGCCCCTTCCGTCGGCCGGCGCCAGCGCGACATTCGAAGCGGCCTCCTTAGGCCAAGAATCCGCCCGGCCAAGACGCGGGCCGAGCGCCTTATCCTGGCTCTACGACTGGGGCATCCCGCAGATTCGCGGCGCGGTCGCCGCCGGCAAACGGATCTCGGAGACCGTCTCCCCGACCTGGTGTAGCCGGATTCGCTCCTGCGTCAGTGAATTCCATCGGGTCTTGAACGTCTCTCCCGCGGACTTGCAGGCACCGTAGGTAAAGAGATTTTCGGCCACCTTGCCGATATCGCGAACTCCCTCGGAATCCTTCCAGCATTCCGGCGTGTCATCGGCAAAGAGACACCCGATCCCCACCACGACATCGGTGAAGGAGATTCCCGCGTCATGGACCTCGTCGACGGCCAGGCAATTGGAAAAGGCCTCTTGGGCGTCGCTCAAAGCGCTATGCCAGCCGCGCACATGACTCTGAAGGCTCACGGGCACCCCGGAGACATCGAACTGGCCGTACCAACGGCTGGCATCCGCCAACGAACGCAGAAGGTCGTCCTGAGTCGAGCATTGGCGCCGGGCGAGATCGGTGTCGATCGCGCTCAATCCGGACCAAAGCGAATAGATCCGATTAGGGCTCGGCCGGACCACTCTCAGGTCGCTCGAATTGGCCGGGTCGTACCACATGTACCCCTCGGCCGGCGTCCACTGTCCTTCAGTGGCCGAGGCGAGGACAAATGGGTAGTCCGAATGATTGATACCCGGCGTCCAGACCACCACAGGATTGCGTTGCGTCGCTCCTTTAGCCCAAGAGTAACCGGGGTCAACCTTCCAGTTGTCTTCGGTCGGCAAAGCGACAAGATGAGGAAAGTTCGGCTCCGTTTTGCCCGGCTGCCATACCACTTGCGGATAGGTCGAGCTGGCGATTGCCGTCCAATCGTAGCCCGGGTCGATCACCCAGCGCCCCTCGGTCGTACCGGCTACGACGTGAGGGAATCCGTCTTCGGAGCGGCCGGGCTCCCAATGCACTTCGCTCTCCGCTTTGGTGGGGTCGTTCCGGACATACCCCGGCAGCGGTTGCCACGAGTCCTGCTCGTTCGATGCGACGAGATGCTCGAACCGCGGGTGCGAGGCTCCCGGAACCCAGATCGTTCCGAAATCGAAGGGTGAACCCTTCTCGCTCCACTGGTATCCGGCGGCCGGATGGAAGACTCCTTGCCCGTCCACGAGGACGACGTGAGGCGGATAGAGCCAAGCTCCAAGAGCTGCTGCTCCGGCTGCCAAGCCGAGCAGAGAAAGGACGACGGGTTTGCTTGGGACTGGCATCGCAAAATCTCCTCGGTAACCCCTTGCACTGCCTGTCGGGATCACCAACAAAGACAGACGCGAAAATCGAGCGCACGGAGGGCCAGGCGGTAGGGTTGCACGCCTACTTGAGGCCGAGATCGCCCCTGCGCCGGGCTCCACCCTCCACCCCGCTCGACGATTTCCCATATGCTTCGAAGGCACCGAAAACTCCAAGGGAGGCCGCTCCTCGTATGGCCGAGCCCGACCGGTCCGTCGTTCCAGCGCTTGAGCTGCGCGTGTTCGCGACAGCCAGCTCCCTATCCTACGAGCTGCGCCTGCGAGAGCCCCGTCCCGAGGAGTCGCGAGTACAGACTTTCGGTCCGGTCGATCTCAAGCTCCCGCTCGCCGACTACCTGTCGGAGCTTTGGAGCGACCTGGAGGAGGCTTACGACGACTCTCCCCAGGAGCGAGCCCTCGCGGAGCGACGACGAATCGCTCTGGGTGCCCGGCTCGCGGAACAGCTCTTACCCGAGCCCCTGCGCCGGTGTCTCGCGGCCTGGTCCACCGAACCCCGATCGCTGGTGATCGTCTCCGACGAGCCCCGGATTCCTTGGGAGATCGCCTGGCTTGAAGGGGGCGGCCCGGAGCCCGATTCCGGCTGTTTTCTCGCCGAGGCTTTCGCCTTGGCGCGCTGGCTCCCCGGTCGCCGCGAGATCCTCGAGCTTCCGTTTCAAGACATCGGCCTCCTTGTCGCCTCCGGCTCCCAGCTGCCGAACGCCCTCTCGGAGCGCGCCGTCGTCCTGGGTCTAGCAAACCGCGACCGCCGCGTGCACGAGATTTCCCCCGAGCCCCTCGAAGTCGTCGACGAGATCGCCCGCGGCGGGCACGACGCCTGGCATTTCATCGGCCACAGCTCGGCCCGGGCGAAAAACGCCGACCGCTGGCCGCTTGAGCTGGGCGGCGGCGCCCGACTGCGCCCCGACGACCTCCGGTCGCTCGACACCGGCGGGGGAGCGCCGTTCGTCTTTCTCAACAGCTGCACCTCGGGCCGCCGCGGATTCACACTCACTGGTTTCGGCGGTTGGTCCGAACGCTTCCTTGCACTCGGTGCGGGGGCTTTCCTCGGCCCGCAGTGGTCGGTCCGGGATCGCTCCTCCAGCCGGTTCGCCGAACTCTTCTACGAGCGATTCCGGCGAGGCATACCGATTGCCGAGGCGGTCCGCCAGGCGCGCGTCGCCCTGGCTCCGACCGATCGGGGAACCCGCCTCTCCTACGCGCTCTACGCCCATCCTGAGGCGGTGTGCTTGCATCCGGACGGGCCCTCGGCGGATGCAGGGGAGCGCCCTCGCTGGGCGCGAAGCCTCTTGATCCCGGAGCGTGGCCTGCTCGCGACCTGGATGGATCAGGTCGTGAAGGATCATGACCGACTGGTGCCTTACTTTCAACAGCAGGCGGAGGTGGGCCTCCTCGATCGCGTTTACGTCAAGCTCGACGTGAGGGTGGAGGAGCGGCTGACGGCGATCGCCGAGGCCGCTCTCGGCTCTGACAATGATCGACGGGGGCGACCACTCGGGCTACTCGATGTGCTCAAGCTGCCGCGTGGGGGATCGGTCAGCGGACGCTGGGTGGTGCTCGGAGATTCGGGGACAGGCAAGACCACGCTCCTCCGCCATCTTGCGGCGGATCTCGCGCGGCGAGGGGATCGTCCATGGGTGCCGCTCCTCGAATCGCTACCGAAGGTTCTCCGCGAGCGCAAATGGTTGCTCGATTCAGTCGTTCGTCGTCTGGAACTGGCGGGCCATCAGGCTCAGGGGCTCGCTGTGGTGCTCGATCGCGCGGCGATTGACGGCCATCTGCTCCTCTTGCTCGACGGTCTCGACGAGGTGCCGTGCGAAGAGAAGGAAGAAGCCGAAATGTTACTCCGCGATCTTTCGATCCGCTGGCCCGCTACGCCTATCGTAGTTGCGAGCCGGCCGATTGGCTATCGCCCGCCGGGAGGCGACTATCGCGAGCTGCGTCTCCAACCGCTGGATCGCGATAGGCGGCGGGAGTTTCTCGCGCGCTGGCTTGGCCGCGTCACAGGTGTGTTGGACGAATCCGGTGCGGACACGGCACTCGCCGCGCTCGAAGGATCTGAGCTGAGTGACTTGGCCGGTAATCCGCTTTATCTAACGCTGATGGCACTCCTTTCTGAACAGGGAACCGAGCCGGCGCGCAACCGTCCGAAGCTCTACGATCAGGTGTTCGATCTGTTGCTCGCGGGCAAACATCGACTCGCAGGTCATCCGATGGCGGCGCAGGAGGCGGCGCGCGAGCTCCTCCGGCATCTCGCGTTTGGGATGACTGAGGACAACGTAGATGTCGAGCGGGTGGAGAAACTGGAAGACCGCCTCTATCAGCCGGAAGCAGACGCCGCGCGTGACCGTGTAGAGCGCGTCGCGCGCTGGCGGGGCCAAATGCGGCAGTTTCTTGACGACCTCTCTGAACAGACAGGGATCCTAGGGCCGCACGACGGCTGGGATTCCTATTGGCGCTTCTGGCACCGGACTTTTCGTGAGGCGCTGGCGGCGGAGCATCTGGAAGGGGAATATCGCGGCAAGGACGGCAAGGCCTCGGTACTTTCGCGCGCGCAAGGGATCACGACCGAGCAAGGTTTAAGCGCCTGGGCAGAGCCCTTCGCTCTGCTTGCAGGCCGGCTTGATGCGCCGGACGAACTGGTCAAGGATCTGTCGGCGAAAAACCTCCCTCTCGGCCTGCGATCGGTGGCTACAGCGCAGACGCTCCGTCCCGAGACTCTCGGCGAGATCCTTGCGCTGAGCGAAAAGTGGAAGGAGCGCATCGAAGTCTACGGACGCGTTCCTGAGCTGGTAAGCGAGCCTCGCCGAGCTCTCTCGCTGCTCGATCAGCTGAGGCAGAGGACGACGAACGGCAAAGATCTCTTTTTCCTTGATCGCGCGGTGCGCGAGATTGGCCGCCGTTCGCCAGATCACACTCGGGAGGCAGAGGCACTCGCGGTGCGGCTCTATGACCATTTCCCCCGACCGGCGGAAGACCTGTTTCGCTGGATTGACACTCCGAAAGATGGCCGGGTGCCTCTCTGGCGAGAGATCCCTGCGGGGAAGACGTGGATCGGGAGCCCGGAGGGCGAGGGTTACCCGGACGAGATGCCTCGGCATCAAGTGACGATTGCGCAGGCATTCTCGCTGGCGGCTGTTCCGGTAACGAACGCCCAGTTTTACGAGTTCGACCCGAGTTGGGAGCCGTTCGAAGGGGAGGGGGTGCCTTCCGAGGAGCTTCTTCTCCACCCTGCCGTCAATGTCACCTGGTACGAGGCCATTTCGTTCTGCCGCTGGCTGGCGGGCTGGTTCCCGTGGGCCCAAGGCGCGCGCCTGCCGCTCGAGGAGGAGTGGGAGCATGCCGGTCGCGCCGGGAGCGAGACGCGATATTGGAGCGGCGAAGAGGAGAAGGATCTCGCCCGGGTCGCATGGTACGACTTAGAGAGGCGCTCTCACCGCGTCGGCGAGAAGGAAGCCAATCCCTGGGGTCTCTATGACATTCACGGCAACGTGTGGGAGTGGACACTGAGCCCTTGGACGGGCAACTATGAGGGTCGTGAAGCCGGGATCACGATCGATTCCCTCGACGTGGATTCGAACGCAATGGTGCGTGAGACGCCGAACGGCGAGAGGCGGGTGTTGCGTGGCGGCAGCGCTTGGAGCGTCGCGGTAAAGGCGCGCGCTGCTTACCGGAACCAAGGAAGTCCCGTTTGGGTCAGCCAAGGGCGGGGCTTTCGCGTCGCGCTCCCCGCCGTCCCTGCTAATTTTTCGACGCCAGGTGATAGATCTTAGTCGTGCGCGGTAGGTTTCGAAATAGAATTCGGACGAAGATCGGCTAATGGCTCATGCTGCGAGCCATCGGCGGTCGTTGCCTATAAGCTAGCCCAGGGTGGCGAGGAGCACGATGTACACATTCGCGTGCAACACCTACAGAGACTTCCCCCAGCTTTCACTCAGCCTCCCTGAGTTGCGCCGTTGTTATCCGGCAGAGCGGATTCTCATTATTTCTGATGGAGATACGGATCCCCGCCTTCCTGATCTGGCAGCGCAATATTCAGCTGAATTCATTCGAGGCGAGCGTCTTTACGCACTGGAGTGCGGCGGCGCAATCGTTCTGCGTCAACTATTGGCATTTCTCGCCGCTGAAGGCGACGTTCTTGTCAAGTTCGATACTGACACGCGGTTTTTTCGGCCCTTCTCGGTACCACCGCCCGGCGATGCATCGGGCTGTATCTGGGGGGCGTATGGATTTCGCTACCTTCAAGGCGGATGCAAGCTACTGACCAGGGAGTGTGTCCAGAAGGTTGTAAGCTCGGAATTGCTCTCGGGTCGGCGCTACTTTGAGCTTGGTTCCTGGTGCCCGCCCGTCGCCGAAGGATTCTACAAGTCAGTCGGGAGGGTTAGCGAGGACTTCATCACTCGCGACCTTTTGCTCGAACTGAACATCGACATCTGCGACCATCCAGAGGTGTTTTCTGCCGGCAACGTCAAGCGCTGGCGCGCCATGGACCCTAAGACACTTAAGCGAGTTGTCAACGCCGACCGGCGGTATTCGGTGACGCACCCGTGGAAGCTGGCAGACCTCAAATGGGCAGCGCATTTCGCGCCGTTGCTCGGAGCGGCTCTGGACAGCATCGACGGTGATGTGATGGCTCTGGAGGACCTAGGTTGCTTGAACACGGACACCTCGTTGGCGCCGGGCTAGAGGCCTGGCTCAGTAGAACCGACGACGGTCACAACCGGCTTGCTGGGAATCCTGCAGGCCCGCGGCTAGGCGCCTCGGTCGCCGTCTGCCGCGGTCGTTATCGCTTGGCCCTACCTCGTGGCTTCCTCCACCGGTGGCACAAGGCAGAGATCCCGGAACACCCTTGGGGCCAGGGACCACCATCCCAGACGGTGCTAGGTCGGCTCCAGCGCGTTGTATCCACCGGAAGTGACGAGGAGCGGATCTGCGCGGCCGAGCAACTCCGTCTCTGCGGGCGGCATGCCGTTCCCGCATTACCCACGGCGATGGCGATGATGGCCGACACTTTACCTGCCGTCCGCTGGCGCGCCGTCGAGATCCTTCGGATCCTCGGGCCGCCTGAGCAATCTTTTCCGGTTCTCGCCGAGGCATTACGAACCGATTCCTGCCGGTCGGTACGCTGGCGAACCGCGGAGGCCCTCGGAGCGCGAACGTTGCCAGGCGCTCTGGCCGCCCGGACACTCATCGAAGCGGCTCAAGACGATGATGATTGGGTGCGGTGGCACGCTTGCCGAGTCCTGTCGCAGGTTGTTGATCAGTCGCTTCTGCGGTCGCTTCTACCCGATTATGCGATTTCCTCTCCCGTGTCGGCCATCAAAGCGTTCGCAATCGGTCTCTTGACGCACGCGGATCGCGTCGATGAGGCGCTTCTATTCCGCTTGAGCGGTGGACTGCGACACCCGGCGGTCGAGGTGCGGCTTAAAACCATCGAGCTCCTCACCCGCCACCGACCGCCGCGGGACCGCAATGTACGTTTGGGGCTGCGCCGGTGTCTGGAGGATGCACTACCCCCGGTCCGTGCGCGTGCGGTGCGTGCAATTGGCCTTTTGGGTGGCCGCGGCGCGCTCGCGATGGCCCAAAGTGCGTTTGCCGATCCAGATCCAGCCGTGCGTTTGGCGGTGTGCGAGGTTCTTGCCGACGGTGAGGACGACGGCCGAGCAAGGCGCCGGTGGCTGAGACACGCTATGGGCGACTCGCGGCTCGACGTTCGCCTCGCGAGCGCCCGAGCGCTGATGCGTTTGGGGCTGATCGATCGCGATACGGTCGCGGTGTTGGTCAACGCTGTAACGCAACCGTCGCCATCGCTCGAGGCGTGGCGAGCCCTTCTTGCTCTCGGAGCTCCTCATGAACGTGCGAGTCTCGAAGCGGCTGCGGCGTTGCACCCGTCGGATCTCGTCCGCTTGGTTGCGGAGGACGTGGCGGCTGACACGTTGCCGACGATCGGGCTTCGCCTGTGGCCAGAGAACGCGAGAATCCGGTACCCTAACAAGGAGGGCGGTGACCGGCCACCGTTGGCGCTGGGCTATCCGTGGGCTAACGTCGGGGTTTTTCATAGCTGGAAAAGCCACCTCCAGCCCCTCCACTCCCAGATCCCCGGCATCACTAAGCAGATCTGTCTTTCAGCATCCCCCTATCCGCACGCACATCTCGTCGCGGCAGTGGAGTTCGCTCGCCATCTTCCGCATTATTTCAATGGGGAGAGCGCGCCGGTGCATATCGAGGGCCGGCCGGTCGGAAGCATTCTCGAGGGCACCATTGGGGCGGCTCCCGACCGGGTAGGGCGACCGAGGCTCGACTTTGTGTTCGGAGTGGACCTGCAGTTCTGCCAATACGCGACGTTTGCTGCCTCCTGCAGCAGCCAGGCCCCAAAGGCCGCCACTGTACGCCAGCGTGCCGGACAAGAATGGCAGGTGTTTGTCGGCCGCGTGTCGGAGGTGCTGGACTCTTACCGTTTGGTGGAGTTCTCCCGCGAGCAGTGGTTCGAATCGGGTGGGTGGCAGAGTAGCCGCTACGGCATCCGCCGCGAGCGTCCGTACGATGAGATTCGGAGAGGGGTAATCGACCTCGTAGAGGTTCTCCGGTCGCCGCAAGGAAAGCCGCTAGGGCGCGAGCTTCTCAGCGCAGCAGAGGATCTGGTGCAACCGCTCGAACGCGATCTATGGCGCGAGAAGCTGAGCACGTACTCACCAGCCTTGCGGCAACAGATCATCGGTTTGTTCGGCGAGCGTTGCGCGACTTGCCTGCCAGGAGAGCCGAAATGATACTCGACTGGCGGCTCGGACCCCCCGTGCCTGGAGCGGACATCCCTCGGCGATTCTACTGTGTCGCAACTCAGCCAGGGTTGCTCGCCGGCATGTCACGCCCGCGACCCGAGACACCCTGGCATGCCCTGGCGGAAACGGGCTTTCGATGGGTGGTTTGCCTCGAGAGCGAAGCGCCCGAGTACGATCCTTTCCCCCTGGGTCGCCTCTTGTCCGTCGACATGGAGGATCTTGAGGGCGAACAATTGCCGCGCGACCCTGAACGAGAGCGTACTCTTATACAGAGAGTAGTTCTGGTCACCGCGGAGAAGCTCGCTGCTGGAGAAGGAGTCATCGTCCACTGCTGGGGTGGATCGGGACGCACTGGGGTTGTCCTGGGCTGCCTGCTCCGTCTGCTGGGTCATCCGGCCGACGACGTCATTCGCCACCATCGCCAGGTGCAGCAGGCGCGAGGCAAAGGCGTGTGGCCGGAGGGATCCTGGCAAGTAGACTTCATTCGCAGATCCTAAGCAGATCGTCCATGGACGCGCCTACTGTCAGTGTAGTCATCCCGACGCTGGACCGTGGGGTGCTGCTGAGGCGTTGCTTGGCGAGCGTCTTCGCGCAGACCTTTTCGGATCTTGAGATCATCGTCGTCGACGACGGCTCCACGACGCCTGTCGATGGTGTTGCGCTCGGCGACATGCCGGTTCACGTTTTGAGACATGCGACTAGGAGAGGCGCCAGCGCTGCGCGTAACACGGGCCTCGCGGCAGCTTCGGGCGAATTCATTGCCTTCCTTGACGACGACGACGAATGGCATCCGGACAAGCTGGCGCTCCAGGTTCGCGCCCTTCGCGACATGGGTCCAACCGCTGTGCTCGCATACTGCGGATACGAGCTAACGCTGACGCAGAGGCGAATGGTTCTCGAGACGTTCACGCCCGAAGTGTTCCCGCTCACCGCGCCAGATTTTTTGCATCGCACCTATTTCGGATGTTCGATGCCTCTCATCCGTGGCTCAGCGCTCCGCGCGGTCGGTGGATTCGATGTTCGACTAGCAGGCATGCAGGACCGTGATCTATGGCTTCGGCTCGCAGCACACGGCCACTTCGTGCCCGTGCCGAAGATTCTAGTCACCTGCCACGTCCATGGCCCTTCGATCTCCACCAACGTCCGGGTGAAGATACGAGCGAAGCACGATTTCTGGACCAAACACGCAGGGAGCCTCGCAGCCGACCCTCGTGCGTGCGCTCGTCATTGGCGGCGGCTGGCGATGCTCTACTTTTCCAGTGGGGAGGGTCTGAACGGCAGGGTCTGTCTCGGGCAGGCCCACTCATGGTCGCCGCAGGGATGGAGGAGGTGGTTACACCTCTACTGGTCCTGGCTTCTCCCGGCTTCCCATGCTCGGCATGTTACACGTACCACCTTCAGGGGAATAGACGGTCTACGCTGGTACTCGTAGCAAGAGCTTCCGATGCCAACGATTCTCGGCCTCGCAGTTAGTTTTCACGACTCCAGTCTTGCGCTGGTGAAGGATGGTAGACTTTCCGAGGTCGTTGAAGTAGAGCGTCTGTCGCGGATCAAGAAGATGCGGGCGACAGAGCTCATGCCCTACGGGAATGCCTTGCTTCGGCGGCACGGCGTGGCACTCTCCGATCTGGATGCCGTCGCCACCTGCCTCCACGGGGGTCTGGCCACCGATTGTGAGTGGAGGTTCCCGGCTTTGTACTCGCGGCCATTGGTTTCGGTCGATGCTGGCGCCGTCGAGGGAACGGTGAGGATCGGCGGGCACGAGATCCGCGCCTTTGCTGTTCACCATCATCTCGCTCACGCTTCACTAGGCGCCTTCGCCTCTCCATTCAGCGATGCAACCGTAGTGTCGTTCGACGGCGGCGGTGACGAAGACAGCTTTGTCGTGTTCGACTTCTCAGCAGGGAGGCTGGAGTTCCAGAAATCCTTCCGGATCAACCTTGGTGTCCTTTTCAGCCTCAGCGGAGAAATGCTGTACGGAATGGACCGCAGGACGGCCGCTGGAAAGCTCATGGCTTACGCGGCACTGGGGCAGCCACGCCCCGCGCAGGTGCGCGCGCTGCTGAGCGTCATCGAACGTGAAGAATCGGGAGTATACGAGCGCGCGGACCTGTGGGATGTCTTGATGCGAGCGCTGGGAGCACGAAAAGGCGAGTACGAAGCCGATTCGGCAATCGCAAGGGACTTCGCTGCATCGCTCCAGCTCGCCTTCGTCGAGACCCTGCTGAGTGCTCTGGGCAATGTTGAACTACGAAAGAATTTTTGCCTGGCGGGCGGTTGCGCATTGAACTGTTTGGCGAACACCCAGCTGTTCGCCCACACCGGGGCGTTGCCGTACGTCACGCCGCTGGCGGACGATGGCGGGATCGCTGCCGGCGCAGCTGTCTTTGTCGGCGCGCAGCTTTGGGGGAGCCGGCTTGGCTGCGACGACGTTCCGTTCGTCGGCCGAGCGTATCCTTTCGACGGGTCACATGGGCACCCGCATCGCATCCGAGCGATCTATGTCGGTGACGCCCTGGTAGAGGTTCTTGCCCAGCGCATAGCGGCAGGCGGCGTCTATGCGCTGATAGATGGTCGAAGCGAATGCGGACCGCGGGCACTCGGCCATCGAAGCTTGGTTGCCGATCCGCGGCGTCGAGAAGTGGCGGGGTTCCTGAATTCTCTGGTCAAGAGTCGGGAATGGTACCGTCCGTTCGCCCCGGCGGTGCTCGCTAACCGCGCTGGCGAGTATTTCGCCGGACCAATCAACGAGTTCATGTCGTTCTCTTCGCAAGTCAGGCATCCTGAATTTCTTCCGGCAGTCACCCACTTCGATGGATCGGCACGGGCGCAAGCTGTCTCTTGCCGTCGCTCGCCGCTGCTTGCGGCGCTTCTGGCGGCGTTTGAGGAGTGCACGGGATGCCCGATCCTGCTCAACACCTCGCTGAACGGACCGAACGAGCCAATTTGCGATACCCCGGAGCATGCCGTAGCGCTACTAATGGATAGGCCGATAGACGGCGTTGCGTGCGACGGCTGGATTCTGGAGCGCTCCTAGCCAGCTAGTGCGACTCCGCTGCCAATTGTTGCGTATCCGTATGCGATCGACCACCTTCATCAATAGTCATATCCAAGCAGCTCGACATCCCGAGCGAAGTGCCGCAGAAAGCTTAGACGGCTCGCGGCGTCAAAGTAGGCGCGGTAGTGTTCCCTGGTGCCGCGATTGCGGTGGGAGAGCTGGCAGCGAGGCTTGCCAATTAAACCGCAGACGGCATCGAAACCCTGCTGAAGTCGTTCGAAACGTATTAGATAGTCGACTGCCAACACACCGTGCTCGTCGAAGAGAGTTGCGTGCTGAGGCCTCGTGATATGGCGGTAATCGTGCCCCTGGCGAGGGAGGTCGTTCAGGATTTCCTCCAGCGTTCGCTCGCGAGTCGAGCTACAGTATTTCCAGCCCGACACGAAACGGTCCCACGGATTCCTGACCACTGCGAACCGGAAATAGCCCAAGGGCGCAGTCGCATGCTCCTCGCTCAATACGCCGTCCTTCATAAAATCCCACTCCGTGGTCCCGAATGCTATGCCGAAGGTACGCATGATCGAGCTGCCAGCGCACTTCCTCTGATGGACGAAAATGCATCGATATTGGTGAATGATCACTCCTCGATCTCCTGACCCTTTTGAGTCTTAGCAGCCCCAGTGCAATATCAATTCAGATGATTCGCCGGTTGCCGGGCGCGGAGGAAAGATGCAGGGACCAATGCTTCCTCAGAACGAACCCATCGATTCATGACGATGCTCGACGCGTCGGAAAAATGTCAGATCATCGAGAAGCTTCCGCCCATCACAGAAGTAGCTCGGAGAGACCCCCTGTTTCCACAGCACGTAGGAGAGGCTGAGCTGGTCACGACGACTGCCTTCGGAAACTTCCCGCCACCAAAACTCCATGATCTGGCGGCTTAGAGGGTCGCGGTGATGGCGTAGCAAGAGATTGTTTTCCGAGAGCCCGAAATTGGCGGGCATGAGATCGTGCCGGTAGCGATCCATCTGTTGGGCGATGGTAGCTGGGCAATCCTTCTTCCGTTCGACGCAGTGGAGCGCCTCCATATAAATGCAGGACCTGCGCGGGTGCCGGAAGGCCTGAAGCGGACCACGCGCCAGATGCTCCTCAAGGAACGAAGTCAGATCCCCGGTGATATGAACGTTGCCGTCGACCCACAGGCTCCAGTCGTACTCGCGCAGGTAGTAGTGGGGAAGGAGCTTGACCCGTTTCGCAACCCGGTTGTGATCGTCGTGGTACCAGTCGAAACTCCGAATGCTCCAGAGCGGCGAGCCCTGTAGAGGGTTATCCGAAAAACATAGATAGTCGATGCCGGCGATTCTGTGCGTAGGCGCGACCAAATCGTCAAATTCTCCCGCAATCGCGGTGTAGATCACACCCCTCATGGCCCGCCTACCGCAAAGGCGTTCCAGCGTGGTACCGACGAGTGTTCGCCCCCAATGGTAGCAGGAGTGTACATGTCGGAGACCAAGGTGTAAGCTGGGCATGAGATGTGTGGACCTGCAGTTCGAGCCGGGAGAGAAACCATTCGAGCGCCACAGAGATATTATGCCTCATAGTTCCACCGCGGAGAAATGGGACGCCCAGTATCGTGCAGGCAGGTGGGATTACCTGGCTAGCCTTGAGCAAGCGCCTCGCTACGCTGTGCTCGCGGCTTGGTGCCATCGCCTGAGCAGCAGTCCTTCGATCCTCGACGTTGGCTGTGGCGAGGCCTTGCTTCTCGAATTTCTCCATCGAAATGGCGACCTTCTCTATCACGGCATTGATTTCGCTCCCGCCGCGGTCGAGCGCGCCCAAAGCCGCATCTTCAATAGCGAGCGAGAGATAGTGGAATGCGTCTCGGCGGAGGCATTCGATGTCGCCACGGTGGCTCCCAACATAGTAATCTTCAACGAGAGTCTCAACTGCTGCGTCGAGCCGGTGTGGCTCCTGCAGCGATATCTTAGCGCGGTAAGCGAAGGTTTCGTCCTGGTTTCAATTGCAGGCTTCGACGCTGCTCTTGCCGACGAGGTCAGGCGTATCCACGAGGAGCGTTTGGTCGCTGCGCTTTCGCTTGAGGATCGCCTCGTCGGTAAAGCATGGCATCTCATGGCCATCCATGGTTCATCGCTGGCCGCCAATGTTTAGGCTGCCGGTGTTTTTCCTCCAAACGCATCCTCTGAAAGCGTGACACGGTTAATGAGGTGTGTGTCGAGTCGCCCGGTCGGCCGTCGTTCGTCAGCCAAATGCCATAATCCATAGACTGCTATTGGCAACGTGTCGGGCGGCATTGCGACGCCGAAAGGAACAGCATAGTGACTTGCAAGGACTGCGGCAGCATCGCGAAGCCAGTCCGCACCCTTCTGAATGTCTTCAATGAGTTCCTGCTGTGACATAGCGGCGACGTTGCCGTGTGTCCAACCATGGTTTTCAATGCGGATACCGAGCGCCTTCAATCGGCGGAGTCTGTCTAGGGAGATCGTGGAAAGATGTCCTGGCACGGGCAAAGAGTCGATGTTGACGCTCCGGGCGAGCTGCAGGATGAATGCCTCACGGGCTCCTTCGCTGTGAAGCGACAGTGCTGCGCGCTTCGCGGCCTTGCGGAACCGCTGTCGATCCGGAAAGGTATTCAATGGAAATGACATATCATCAAGGAAAATCAGATCGAGTGCACAGGAGTCGATAAGTACGTTGAGGAAAGTAAACCAATACGGTTGCTGCTGCGCGATGTTACGGGAATTCACGAAGACCGTCACCGCATGGCCTGAAGCGTGGCAGTACTCCGCGGCATCAGCGGCTGCGGACGTACTGTCGTCGATCGTGAGTGCATCGCCGAGTCCGCCAATCGCCTGATCGAGGTCCACGAACTTTGAGGTACGCTCCTCCAAGAACGTTTGGAAGCGGGCCGAATCGAATAGGTTTCGATGGGTGAACCTCTCGGGGTTAACTTGATCAACGATGCCATGAATAGCCCAAATTGCCATCGACTACCCCCCCCCGGTCGTAGGTTAGCGGTGATGAGCAGGGCAACCAAATGCGGGAGTCACCCGCGGTCACCATCCTCCGCGCCGTCGTTCAACCGCTATCCGGCTCAGAGACGCGCGCTATCCCAAGATCATCCCAAAGAATGGCGCGAAAATTGTCGCATCCATCAAAGTCGAGAATTTTCCTAATATGCTGTGCAGGGTGTACGGTGTGCAGCATTCGCTCCAGGGCTCCGCCGATCGCGCCGACGTCTCCTACAATCTCCATTGGATAGAACGCCGACAGGCGCCTCGCATGGATGGCTTGCTCATCGTTTGTGCGTATTTGCAGTGGTAGACATACCAGCGGCGCGCCGCCTTCCATTACCTCAACCAAGGTATTGTACCCTCCTCCGGAGACAACAACATCCGCCGCACCATGCAGTTCAGCCAAGTAACGACTCTCTCGAAAAATGCGCACGCGGCCATATGCGAGGAAGTCGGCGCTTCTCCCGGCCCACTCGCTCGCGGACCTCGGCCCACGAACGATATCAAAATACAAATCCGGCAACGCATTCGCCAAGGCGATACACCGGTCTATCAAGCTATCGCCCGGTGCCCCACCCCCTGCAGAACACACGACCCATCTGTCGTTCGGCGCCAAACCACGTTCAGCTCGGACTTGCGATCGTTTAGCAGAAGCGAGAGCGTCACTTACGTACCCAATATGTTGCATCTTTCTGACAATGACTGGGTCAATACTGTATTCGACCGCTGGATCGCAAATCCTCTTATCGCACGCTACGAGCAGGCGCGCGTAGGTCTCGGCCAGCGCAGCTTCAGATTCTCCGCCAAGTACGTCGATCCGAACGTTGTCGGTATGGTCGATAACGCCGCGAAACACGCAGTATTTTAACGCGGTGCTACCCTGGATCACACTCTGCAACTCTCCATGTGGGCCTAACGGAAAATGATCCACCACGATTACGTCGGGTTTGAATTGCTCGACGACTGCCTCTACAAGTCGGCGACGCAACATGACTGCCTCTTTCTTGGTGCATTCAAGGAACGGAACTCTCCGCCAAAATCTGGCCCGGTTTGGCAAGAGGCTGTCAAAGCTCGGCAGGTGTACATACTCACAGGCTTCCGGCACGACCCACGAGGCGGCGCGATGGGCTGCGACGACAAGTGCCGCGATCGGCCCCTGAACCGCGTCTGCAAGGCGGGCTATTCTCTTCAGGTGGCCGAGGCCTATGCCATCGTGGACGAAAAACAGCACACGTGGTTGACGCCGTGGCAAGACGGTATCCTTTTTCGGAAGGACTTCCGCAACAACTTCCTGCCACTGGTAGCGTTCAAGCGTTGGCGCGAGGAGCTTCCGCCAATCCTCCAGCGTCTCCCTCCGGGCAGCAAGTCCGCCAGCTGAAGCGGCGCCCAGCATTTTTAAAAGAGCTGTCACGTAGGCTTCCGAATCCCCGGCAGGTACAATCGCGACGTGGTCGGCGCGAACCGCAAGCTCAGCAAAGGCGCCGATGTCCGTTGCGACGATGGGTAGGCCATCTACCATCGCTTGGGTAAGTCCGTTAGATGCTCCCTCTCCAAGGGACGCCGAGCAATAGATATCCGTGTTTGCCAATTCAGCAGCCACGTCGTCTTGACTGACATGGTCGAGCCAACTGAAGGAGGTTGGATGCGCCTCGATGCACCTCCGCTTCTGAGTGGACCAGTACTCAAGTGCCGCCGGATCGGTGGCCCCCGCGACGGTTAGCCGGACTCGGTGGCCAGCTAAAAGCGCTGACTGGACGGCCCGAAGCAGAATATCGGATCCTTTTTTATGCGAAAACCCAGAGTCGGAAAAAACGTTTATGGCGTCGGCTTTCGGGCGGTTCCGAACGGCGCACCGTGAAGGCTCAGCCGAGTTGTAAATTGTGTGAAGTTTGGTCCGTTCGCCGACAAAGGGTCGCAACGCAGCCTCCTGGGCCTTGGAGGTTGTAATCACGGCCGCCGCGCGCTCCAGTACAAATCTAACGCCACTGAACCGGAATGGGCTCCTGAAATCCTTGTTGAAATCGGTACCCCTCACGGAAGCAATGTGCGGCAGATTCAGCTCGTCAGCAATCTGTTGGGCCACGAACCCGGCGGCAGATATATAAAATGACACTATGACGTGCCGATAGTCCTGAGCGTCAGCAATTCTCGGTCGAATGGCAGCCCGAAAGGCGAGAAATGCAGCCCGATAGACCTCGCTAGTTTCTGTTAGGATATCGGAGCCGTGAAATGGCGCCATTATTTGTGCCCGAGGGCCGAACAACGGAACTACTTCTACCGCGATTGGAATCGCGGTGGACTGTCGGACGTCGCTTCTTTGGTATACCGTCACCCTAGTCCTGCCCATCGACAGCAAGTGCGAGACAAGGCGATTAGCAGACGCCGCCAACCCCCCTGTTGCAGGGTCCACGCTATCCACATAGAAATGAAAATGAGCTTTCATTCCGCACTCCATCGGTTATAGTGTCAACGCCGCAAGGAATAGCCGAGGACTCTTGCTCGCTTCCCGTACGTTATCGGTCGCTCGCTCAGGTTGGTTTTGAGGAGGTCGATAGCGGTTGAAAGTGCCCTTCTTGCCGAGGCGCAGGATCAGCGGTTTAGTCGATTGCGGTAGCTCTGGCAGGTCCGATGGTACACTGGATGGACGCCGAGAAGTTCATTTCGACCATTGCCAAATAGCCGCGCGGCTCATTGATTTCAGGCTAGGAGGGTCGCCAGGCATTTGGCGCCCTGGTTGGGAAAGGCGGGCTGGAGGGATCTGAGGCTGCATGCGTGCTCTATAGCGCATATTAGAGATAGGCGTAAAGCAGCGGGAAGGCGCAAGTTCAAGGAGCGTATGACTCTCACAGGCCCGTTTACCGAAGGTTCTGCCGCCGAGCTCGCCAACCGCCTTCGCGGCACCCAGGGCGTGGTCGGCGTGGTCGGCCTTGGCTACGTTGGGATGCCGGTTTGCCTCGCCTTCGTCGCATCAGGTTTTAAAGTGATCGGCTTCGATGTCGACTGTCGGCGAGTGGAGCGGCTGTCCGAAGGTTACTGCGATATTCCAAATCTCGACCAGGCAAGTTTCAGCGCCGCGGTGGCAAGCGGCCTGTTGAAGCTCACGGCCGATTTCGCTTTGCTCGCGCTGCCGGATGCTGTGGTGATTTGTGTGCCGACTCCTCTTGGGCGACATCGCGAGCCCGACTTATCGCACGTCGAGACAACAGCGCGTCAGATTGCACAGACTCTACGCGTTGGCCAATTGGTGGTGCTTGAGTCCACGACGTATCCAGGGACCTGCGACGAGGTGATGTTGCCAGCGCTTGAGTCCTCTGGCCTGAGGTTCGGCGTAGATTTCTTTCTCGCGTACTCACCGGAGCGCGAGGACCCTGGCAATCACCAGTTCAGCATCGCGAATATTCCGAAGCTCGTCGGCGGCGCCGATCAAACCTCCGGCGCCCTGGCAGAGCTGCTTTACACCCGCGCTTTTCGGCAAGTGGTGAGAGTCTCGTCAGCGCGCGTTGCAGAGGCCTCTAAGCTGACCGAAAACGTCTTTCGGGCTGTCAACATCGCTCTTGTGAACGAGCTAAAGATGGTCTACGACGGCATGGAGATCGATCACTAGTGTCCGGTTTATTTGCGACCATCGAGCCATAAAGCCAATGGTAGCAGTACGTTCAGGCGGTTAAAGTGTGT
>JBBRUC010000011.1:0-53200 GCA_038248205.1 Thermoanaerobaculia bacterium | reverse complement strand
TCAATCCACGCCCCCGCGAGGGGGGCGACGAGGGTGTCGATGCCCTGGGAGCCGTAGCCGCCCTGGAGTTTCAATCCACGCCCCCGCGAGGGGGGCGACCCCGCCGATTTTAATCCCTTTTGCTCCAAGCGGTTAGAGGCTGGTTTGCGCGAAGCGGGTTGATTTTCGATGGAAGCTCTGGGGCAAATCGGCGCACTTGGGCGGAAGGCTTTGAATCCATGGGGCTTACGGCTTGCGCGAACCTCCGTGGGTACGCCATGTTTGCTTCCGGTTCGCGCAGGCGAATCGGCCATGGGACAGAGGACCGAAGGAGAGGGTACGCCACTGTGGGGCGTCAGACGAGTAGCGGACCTTCCGGATCGAGACTCGGTTTCGTGCCGTGGTGCTCGATGCGGCCGCGCCAGTTCTTGCCGAGAAAATAGATCCGTAGGCTGTCCTCGTCAAGGTCTATCTCGGCGAGCAGACGATTGCGCAGAACGGCCCATTGGGTCGGATCGATCAGGCATTCGAACACCGAGTTCTGGACCCTTTGACCGAAATCCAGGCAGGTCTTGGCGATGCGGCGCAGACGGCGGCGACCTTCCCGCGTGGTCGTCGCCACGTCATAGCTGATCAGCACGAGCACGGTAGGTGCCGCTCAACCCTTCCAGAAAAACGGCGGGTAGGCGTCCAAGTCGCCGCGCAAATGGCGCGCGAGGAGCGCCGCCTGAAGGTGTAGCAAGAGCCCTACCGGCGCCTTCTCGCGCAGGAAGGGGTGGAGCAGCTCCTCCTGCTTGCGCTTCTGATAGGCGACCAAGACCTCCTTGCGCGTCGCGTCGTCCATTTCGACCCCGCCCGTTTCCCGGGTAATGAAACCTTCCGGCCGAACCTGGCGCAGGTTGATCAACGACAGCGCGAGCCGGTCGCACAGAAAGGCGCGCAGCTCCTCCATCAGGTCCAGAGCAAGGCCCGGGCGGCCGGGGCGATCGGTGTGCAGAAAGCCTACCGCCGGATCGAGGCCTACCCCTTCGAGCGCCGATTGCGCGTCATGACGCAGCAGGGCATACAGAAAGGAAAGCAGGGCGTTGACGGGATCGAGCGGCGGCCGGCGGCTCCGGCCCTGGAAGGAGAAGGCCTCGCGCTGCTGAACGATCAAGGAATCGAACACCTCGAAATAGATGCGCGCCGCCTGCCCCTCCAGGCCGCGCAGAACGTCGATTGTAGGCGCCCCGCGGAGACTGGGCAGGAGCGCGCCGATCCGGGCGACGGCCGATTCGATGGCCGCGTTGGTTTCTCCTTCCGGGCGATCGCGCAACGAGCGGCGCAGCACCGCCCGGCTGTTGGCGATCTTCGCCGCCACGATCGACCGAACGATGCCGGTCGAGCGCTCGGGCGCATCCGCCGTGCGGTATTGGGCGCGGCGCAACAGAACGTTGCCGGAAACCGGCCCCTCCACCCGGGCCAGGAACCGCCCCTGCTCGGTGAGGAATGACACGGCGACGCCCTGCGCGCCGCAGAAGCCGAGAAGGTACGGGCTCGCCCCGGTGGCCCCAAGGCAGACGATGCCGTCCAGCAGGTGGACGGGAATTCGCAACTTCACCGCCTCTTCGACCCGCACCGCCACCGCTTCGCCATCCTTGCCGAGGTAGGCGCCCGGCGTGGTCACGTAGAGCGTATTGCCGAGACGTTTCATCAGGGTCCATCCTCCGCCGCCAAGGCCGCATCCAGGTAGGCGCGCGCGGACCGGCCGGCCAGATCAGGAAGGCAGCGATCGAACAGCGAGCAGCGATCACATTTCGGCTCGCGCACCGCTCGCGGCGTGGTCCCCGTGACGATCAGGTCGCGCACGCCATCGGCCGCGGCTTCGGTCGCGGCGCGGAGGCGATCGTCGAACACGACCTCCTCGCGCCGCCTCGGCATGCCGTAGAACAGGGCACCATCGGGTACCTCCACACCCAGCATCTCTTCGAGACAGAGCGCCTGGGCGCAGAGCTGGACCCGATCGGCATCGTGCGATTTCGGTTTGCCCCGCTTCGTCTCGACCGGAAAGGGTTGCCATCGGCCCGCTCGGCCGGGCAGCTCGACACCTCCCGGTGCGCCCGCCCGCAGGCGGTGCAACTCGACCGCGTCGGCCCGGCCGGCCAGACCGTACCGGAGGCTCCGAAGCGGCAGGGCACGAGCGACCAGAAGATCGCCGCGTGCCTCGCCGCCGCTCTCGTCGAGCCGCTCGTGGAGATGCGTTCCGGCGATCGTCAAAGGGTTCTCCGCCCAGGTCTGTTCGACATGGATCAACGCGCACTGCCGCGGGCAGAACACGAAGTGCTGAAGCGCCGAGATCGGCAAGAGGTCGTCTTCGGAGTACATGGGGAGATGACATCAGCGCAGCTCGATCAGCTCCACCCCCGTCGGCAGCCGATCCCGATGGACGATCACGTCGTAGTCGTCGAACTTCCGGGCCGCGGCGATCGCCTCTTTCCGTTTCACCTCGATCAGATCGAAAAGAGTATGCGCCCCGGCGCAGCCGAGCATGGCCTGACGTTTTCGCTGGTCTAGATCCGTATCGGTGCCGACGTGGCGAAAGACGAAGAGCTTCCTCGTCGCCATCAGCCCCTTGCTCGCCGAACGATCGTGGTCGTACATGCCGAGCAGCGCTTCCCAGAGGAGCGCGAGATCGGCATCCGAAAAGCCGGTCGCGGCAGCCAGGTGGGCCGAGATGAAGCCTTTGCCCAGGTAGAGACCGTAAGGGATCAGCGACTTTCTTCCCATCGTGCGCAACTTGTCTTCCGGCTGCTCAGCTTCCCAGGCGGCGATCTCGGCACTGGTGGTGCCTGCCTTGTCGTCCGCGACCGCCATGCGGGTGATCGAAACGTCGAGCGAGAGAATCGGATCGACCGATCGGGAAAAGGCGACCTGCACCGGTCCGCGCACCTGGCCGGCGTTGGCCCCCGTCGACATTACTGCGCCGAAGGTGCGCACGTCGAAAAAGTTGTCGCAAATCCAACCTTTCGCCGCTTCGACCTTCGACTTGGTCGCCTTGCCCTTGGCCGGCACACTGCCTCCGGTCTCTTCGTGGGAACGGGCGATCGGTCGGTTCAGGTTCGTCGCGTGCTCGATGAAGATCGCGTTCGGCATCTCGTTGCCCCGGGCGAGCTGAACGTAGTTTCGGATGCGGCGCTTGACCGCGACGTCCGAGACCAGCCCGTGGAGGTTCTGCGGATCGACCCGCGGCGCGTTTCCCGAATCGGGATCGCCGTTCGGGTTGCCGTTCTCGCAGTCGAAAAGGAATAGGAATTCGTAGCGGTTGCCAATGGCGGTGGTTTCGGTCACGAGGCAATCTCCGGGGTCGTTTCGTCCAGGTCAGGAAGATGGGCGGTCGAAGAGTCTGCCGCCGCTGCTTTTCGCTCGGCGCGTCGGAGAGCCTGGGCGGAGCGGCCGTGGGCGATCTGCTGGTAATAGCCGAGGGCGAAAAGGGCCTGCCCCGGCAGGTCGAGGGTTTGGGGAAAGTCTTCGATCTGCGCCACGACGCCAGCGATCTCATCTTCGAGAATGCGGCGAAGGCCGAAATCGAGCTTGTCGAGATGGAACTGGGAGGTCCGCAACAACCGGCCCAGCACCAGGGCGGGCGTCGTGCTCGCCGCGGGGTAGTACCGTTGGACCACACCGGCCCCAACGTCGCCGAGCGCGCGGCGTTGCAACTCGGCGAGCAACGCGACCAGCCGTCCGCAGTGGTAGGCCGCGGAGGGATGTGCTTCGTTCAGATGGGTCATAGGGTTTTGGTCTCCATCTCGCGTCGCCGCGGGAGAGCGCAACAGGCAGGCCTTGAGCACGCCGGCCCGGGCATGATTGAGAGGATTGTCGGGATCGAGCACGTCGATCCGAAATCGGGCAAGCGCCATGGTGAGCGCCTGTTGCGGCATCGGCAGGTCGGGCCGCAGGGCGCTACGCCAGAGCGCCACGCGCAACGGCCGCGGCAGGTCGTCGAGCGAACGGACGAGAGCGCCTCCAACGGCCATGAACTTTGGGTCGCGAGCGAGGCCAAGGCCATCGCGGCGAACGACGGCGAGCGAATCGAACCAGGCTAGCTGCGCCTTGGCCAATTCTTCGAACGAACCCTCGATCCAGTCGTGAACCATGATCCGGCCCGAGGCGCCCGAGAGCGTCAGGGCATAGAACCGATTGTCCGCGAGGTCTTGGCGTTGCCCCGTCTTGATCGCGTGCAGGAACTTCGCCGCCAGCCGCTCGGCACCCGGCGCGAGATCCTCGCCCTGCTCGTAAGTGCCGAACAGATCCTCTTCCGGCGGCAGCGCGTCACGGAACCAATAGACGACCTTGAGATCACCCAATCGGACCACGTTTCGGGTCAGCAGGTGTTCGAGCGCGGCGCGGAACGCCGAGGCCATCTCTTCGGAGACCGGAGCGTTTTCTCCCTGGACGAAACCATAGGAGCAGAAGGAATCTTGTTTGAACGAGGCGAACGCGTCGCCGGTGGGCAGACCGCCGACGTCGGCCAGGCCGCGGATCATGAACTGCGTTGCGACCGGTGCCACCAACTCGCCGCTTGCTAGACAGCGGACGGTACCCGGGCCTTCGCCCGCTTCCGGGGAAGAGTCCCCCCCGCCATCTCGTGCGAGGCTGCGTCGGAACCCCCGCCACCAACCGTGCCAGGCGTCGGAGTCGACCGGAAACTCGAAACCGCCTTCGGGCAGCGCGAGCGCGAACGTCGCCTTGTCCGTGGGCTTCGCTTTGCTCGCGATGAGATCCACCTGAAGTCGGGCGAGTTGGCTTGGATCTTCGAGCGCCCCGGCGCAGGCCGCGAGTTCGGGCACCACTTCGGACGCCTGGCGCAAGAGCCCCACGAAATAGGTGTGCTTGGCCGCGAGCTTGGCATCCGGTTCGTCCGCCATTTGGGCCACCACGTCCACCTGATCGAGCAGAAAATGGCGGGTGCCGCCCCCCCCTCGTTTCATCTCCGGCTGGGTGAGGTCGGGACACATCGCAAAGGTGGTCCCTTTGTTCTTCGGCCCGGCCGCCCCCAGCTCCTGCAGGCCGAGGTATCCCTTGATGGGATCGACCTGGATCGCCCAACGCGCCTCTTTCGGTTTGAATCCGGGCTCGGCGACCAGGTTGTGGTGCGCGGCGTAGCGGACCAGGTTTTCCAGCATCAGACGGCGCTCCCGGAGCGCAGCACTTCGGCGCTTCCCCATTCCGGCACTTCGAGCACACCGCCCCGAATCGCGGCCCGGAACAGGCTGACCGCCGGGCGGTCGTTCGAGGTTCCCGGGCGCGACTGATCGAACACGTCGTAGAGCATCAAGCCGATATCCAGGTCGAGATCGACCGGCGGTCGGGCTTCGCCGTTTTCGGCCAGTTCGAAATACGCCGGGAATTCCCGGCATCCGAGGTACGGCTGATAAAAGACTTTCCCCTTTTCGGCGCGGCGCCGGAACTGCGCTTCGAGGCCCGCCTGCTTCGCTTCATGCCCGGGCCAGGGGACGATCTCGGCGGTCAGTCGGTAGCGAGGGTTGCGCAACGCCATCGTCTGGCGTTGCGTCCTCCCTTTCTCGTCCGTCCCCACCAGCTCGCGGTCCCCATCCGCCCAAATCGGCTCGGGCTCGCGCTTGCCCGCCATCCAGGCGGCGACGGCGGTGAGGTTGATCTTCTCTTTGACTTCGTTGCGCCGGAGTGCCAAGAACGCCGGCTTTTCGAGCAGCTCGATCCGGCGAATCTGCCAGCGGAACTCGACCGGCTTGGCATAGATCGCTTCGAACACGCCGCGCGCCGCCGACGGGGTGATGCACGGATAACTGAAGCGCTCGACCTTCATCTCCGGTCGGGTGAAACAGGCGAGATCGCCCCAGACTTCGAGCGTTTGCGGGCTGGCGGTCATGGCTCCTCCAAGGCTACATCTGTACGAGACGCGAGAAAGGAGGGCTCCGGCGGACCATCAGACCCAAGAGGTGAACGAAGCTCCGTCGTTCGATCCACGTTTCCTGGGACCGCTGGCGTCCTCGCCGGCACTATCATCCGCCGACGAAACAAGCCCTTGCGTTCCAGCGGCTATCTGCCGCATTTTCGGCCGTTGAAACTGACAAAAGCCGGCGGGGACGCCGGCGGTCCCAGGATCCCTGGGACTTAGGATCTCGAGGACTCAGGGATCTCGGGGACCGGGACGTTTTACGCGATCCATACCTGCGGCGCGCCCACGAACCCGAGGAGGTCACACTCGTACTCTCCCCCTTCGGTGAGCACGAACCACTCGTCCCGTTCAAGCCGTTCGTCGCGCTCGGCGGCCCTCTTCGGCGCGCCGGACAAAGGAGCCAGGACCGACCACACTTCGTCGCTCCGTTTTGGCCGATAGAGGCTCACGGCATGCCGGCGGGCTCTCTTCATCCAGTGCCCGAAAGGCCGGCCGGCGGACGCGACCTCGTGGCATAGGTCTTCGAAGGCCTCCAACTCGTAGGGGACGAGCACCTCGATCGCGTCTTTCTCGATCAGTCGGTAGAGCTGGGCGACCTGGGCGAAATCGTGAGTTTGAATCGCTTGTCGCAGGTCACCGTTGCTCTCCGCGATCCGGCTGCCGTCGAAAAAGTCACGGTAGTAGCGCCGGTAGATCGCCGGGTCGTCGAGGTCGACCGCGTCCGTTCCCAGGCGCTCGATCAGGGTGCGCGTCGCCCGGGCGGCTTGCTCGTAGGCGCCAGGCGGAAAGCCCTCGTCCTCTGGATTGAAGATCCGCACTTCGCCAAGGTTCGTCCCTCGGCCGTTGCGGTTGCAGCGCCCCGCCGCTTGCGCTATCGACTCAAGCGGTCCGAAGGCGCGCCAAACGATTGGAAAATCGATGTCCACTCCGGCCTCTACGCACTGCGTCGCGATCAGCCGGCAGGGCGCTCCCGTCCGGAGCCGTTCGCGGACCTCTCCGAGCACCGTTTCGCGATGCGCCGGGCACAGGTTTGTCGAGAGATGAAACAACCCTTCGGGCGCGAGCGCTCGAACCGCCGCTGCGAGATCCCGGGCGTGGCGCTTTAAATTGACGATCGCGAGCGCTTGGTCGTGGGCCGCGATCTCGGCCGCGACCTCAACCCAACTCTTCTTCCGATCGAGATCCCAAACCGGGCGGGTCCGGCGCGCCCGCGCGAAGAGGTCGAGCCCTTCCCCCACCATTTCTTTAGGCGCCCAACCCGTGGCGGAAAGCGGCTGGACTTGGGAGTCCAGATGATCGAAAGCCGGCTGGGTCGCGGTAGCGAAAACCACCGTCGATCCATAACGTTCGACGAGGCGTGACAGCGCGCCGAGCGTCGGCACCGCAAGGCCCGGGGGGATCGTCTGCGCCTCGTCGAACAGGATAACCGAATCGGCGAGGCGATGAAGCTTGCGACAGGCCGAAGGGCGATTCGCGAACAGCGATTCGAGAAGCTGAACGTTAGTGGTGAGGACGATGGGCGCATCCCAGTTCTCGGCGAGCAGTAGGCGCCGACGTTCGGCTTCGTTCGGTTCGCCCTGCGCGCCGGAGTCGGGCGAAAGCCCCGCCAGGCTGTGATGCTCCAGCACGTACTCCTCGCCGAACAGCGGGGAGAAGAGATCGCGGTAGATCCCTGCGGTCTGTTCGAGGATCGCAACGTACGGCACGGCAAAGACGATCCGCCGCAGGCCGTGCTCCCGGGCGTGACGGAGCGCGAAGGCGAGCATCGCGAGCGTCTTGCCCGACCCGGTGGGGGCGGTGAGAGTGAATCGGCCACGCGGCCACTCCCCTGCCGCGAGACACGCTTGGAGTAGATCGTTGCGCAGCGCCACCACCGCGGGCGCCGCATCGCTCGCGGCGGCTTTCTCCTCGATCGCCGCCACGACCCGCGAGAGCGCGCGGCCGGCTTCGAGGCCTACTCCCTTCGGCCGAGGCCGGACGAGTGGTTCGAAACGTTTGAAATGCTCTTCGGTCGCGAGATAGTCGGCATCGACGAGAGCGGAAAACAGCATGCGGACGTCGACCATGCCGGCCCCGGCGGGGCTCTCTCGGCTATAGATCGAAGCCGGCACATCCGGCAGCTCCAGGCCGTCGCTTGCCAGGAGATCCAGCGCCCTCCGTGGGTCGGTCTCGGTCCAGCTGGCACGGTCCGTGGTTTTGGACCCAAGGGTCTGAAAGATTTCCGGTCCGGACAAACCGACGTGATGACCGTGGATCGCCAACGCCACGGCTTGGCCGTTCGTCCGCGCCACAACGCCCGCGGCGAGGGCGCCGATCGACCAGTGATCGAGTCCCCTCTCGGTCCCTTCCAGGCGCCGGACGAAGCGGTCGCTATATTTGCCCAGATCGTGCAGCAATCCAGCGAGCCGAGCTTCCGGTCCCGCGCCGAATGGAGCGGCAAAGGCCTCCGCCCACCGCGCGACCTCGGAAAGGTGACGGGCAAGGGGCTCCCAATCCGAGCGGCCGGAAGGTGCGCTATGGGCGAAGAACGGCATGGCGGGGAAAAGAATACTTCAGGGTCGCCTGAAACACCTTTCCTGCTGACCGCGCTTCGAGCTCCGCCAGCCGTCGTGCGCTTTCTCGAGAACAACCTTCCGTGATCGCCAAAAGCCGGCGAGGACGCCGGCGGTCCCAGGATCCCGGGGGGTTAGGGATTGCTGGGACTCACCGACTTGATGCCCCAGCGTGGCGCCACGCCTTCCACTTCCGGCCTCCTCACCTCACAACTGGCTGCGGATCAACGGTGCGAGCAGGCGGAGCCAGCAGAGCAGGCGGACTTTGGATTTCGGCACTCCGGGGAAGCGTTCGGTTTGCCCTTCGGGAAGGCCGCGCTCGTCGATTCTCCAGGAGTTGGCGAGGTGGGCGTTCATGACGGCTTCTTCGGCGGCGACCAGCTCGGGGCTGTCGATCTCGACCGCGAGTTCGGTGTTCAGCTGCTCGGAGCGCGGGTCGAGGTTGAAGGAGCCGACCACCAGCCAGCGGCCGTCGATTACCGCGACTTTGGAGTGCAGGCTTTCCTTGCCGTGGTACTCCCAAAGCTCCAGACCGCCTTGGACCAGGCGGCGCTCGTTGCCGATGTAGCCGGCCTGTGCCCATAGGTTGTCGGTGGTCGACAGGGAGTTGGTGAGAATGCGCACCTTGACCCCGCGGGCGAGAGTGCGCTTCAAGCCGCGGCGGAAGGCGCGGGTGGGGATCAGATAGGGGGATTCGATCGCGACCGAGACCTTGGCGGCGTCCATCCGCGCGAGCAACTCGGGACCGACGCCGCGCGCCGGATCTTTGCGGCCGATCGGGTCGTGGAGAAAGCGGATGTTTTCGACCTGGGTCGGCGGATCGAGCAGAGGCTTGCCCGCGGCGACGGCCCGGGCGATCCGCTCGTCGAGCCAGGCCTGGTAGCCGTCGAGGCGGCGGGCGGCTTCCCTTTTGTCTTCGAGCGAGGCGGGCCGCGGGCGCTTTTTGACGTGGTGGCTCTCCCATAGGGCGAGGAAGTAGGCGCGCGCCTCGGCCGCCAGGGGGCCGCGGACTTCGACGTCGCAGTCGAGGTAGTTGCGCCGGCCGATCTGCGCCGGGCCGGCGCCGAAATAGGGGCTCTCGATGTTGCGCCCGCCGGCGATCAGCATCTCGCCGTCGATCACGATCAGCTTGTCGTGCAGGCGGCGGGTGAGCCAGTGGAGGTTGCCCAGGGTGAACGGATGATAGGTCCGGATCTCGATCCCTTCGTCGACCAGATGGGCCTGGACCGCGACGGGAATCTTGTTCCATTGGCTGTCGATCAGCAGCTTGACCGTGACGCCGCGGCGGGCCGCTTCGCGCAACAGGGAGAGCGCGCCGAGGGTGAACGGGTCGTCGCCGACGATGAACGACGAGGCGAGGATTTCGTGCTTGGCGCCGACCACCCCTTCGACCCGCGAAGCCGCGGCTTCGAGCACCTCGTCCAGCAGGCGGACCTCTTCGCCGCGCGCCGGCCCGACGGTGGCGAACAGCGAAAGGAGGAGGGCGAGAGGGAGAACCCGGCGGGCCGGGGGACGACGGTACGATTCGATCACGGGAGGGAGAGTGTACGATGCCGGACCGTATGATCGCCCGTTCTGAATTTCCCGCGGGGGGTACGCCGCCGCGCCGGTCGAGCCTCTGGGGCCGGGTGGGTCCCGCACTGCTCGGGGCGCTCTGGGTGCTGCCGCTCTTTGCGGTCCGCTACCTGCCGATGGTCGATTACCCGCAGCAGCTCGCCGCGGCGTCGATCCTGCGCTTCTTCGGCGACCCGGCCCGGGCTCTGCGCTCGACGTTCGAGGTCGTGCTTCTGCGGCCGCAAGGACTGTTCGAGATGATCGCCGCCGGCCTCGGCTTCGTGGTGCCGATCGAGGCGGCGGGCAAGATCGTGGTGGCCCTCGCCCTGCTTGCCGTACCGCTCGCCGTGGCGGGCCTTTGCCGCCGCACGGGACGGCCCGAGTGGTATGCCCTGCTCGCCCTTGGGGCTACCTACAACACGGCGTTCACGTGGGGTTTCGTCGACAACCTGCTGGCCTATCCCCTGGTGCTGTTCGGGGTGGCCGTAGCGGACCGCGGGTTCGACCGGCCGATCGATAAGCCTAAAGAATCGGCCACCTTTTGGCTTCGGCTCGCCGGAATCACCCTGGCTTTCTATTTCGTTCACCTGGAGTTCCTGCTCGTCTTCGTCGGCGCGGTCGGCTGGCTCGCGCTGGTGCGCCGCCCGAGGTTTCCGCGGCTGGCGATTCAGCTCTCGGCCCTGGTGCCGGGCCTGGCGCTGGGGGTGGGAGCGCTCTCCTGGGCGCACCGTCATGCCGCCGAGGTGATGACCGGCTACCAGCAACGGTTGGCGACCGAGCCGGCGCATTTCGCGCCGCTCGCCGTGCGGGCCGCCCGCATTCCGGCGAACTTGTTTTCCGGTCCGGCCGACGGCCTGGCCGTCCTGCTGTTCGCCATGCTCGTCGCCGCGATCGTCGTCTTGGCTCTGGGTGGGGAAGAAGTGACCAACGCCGCGGACACCGCGGACGGCCAAAGCGCGCTCTACCGGACTCGGTTCCTGTCGCTTGCGGCGTGGATCGCGCTGCTCTATTTCGTCCTGCCCAATTACACCAGCGGCTATCTGGTTTCAGACCGGCTGATACCGCTCGCGGTGATGATCGCGATTCCCGGTCTGGCCGTGCCGCTTCCCGGCTCGCGGCGATTGCGCCTCGCCGGCCTGCTGGTGGCGGGGCTGCTCGGCCTGCAACTGCTGCGCACGGCGACCGGATTCTTGCGCTTCGCGGCCGACACCGAGGGCCTCGCCGAGCTGATCGATTCGACCGAGCCGGGGCAGTCGCTCGCCGGCCTGATCTTCGAACCCGGCGGCAGGATCGGCGCGAACGGCTGGGAAGAACCCCCCTGGCTGATCCATACGCCGGCCTACTACCAGGTGGAACGAGGCGGCCGCGTTCACTTTTCGTTCGCCCAGTTCTTCAACTCCCCCGTCGCCTACCGGCCGGGAGCGAACGTAGACGATCCGATCCTCGCCGAATGGAACGAGTGGAACCCGCACAAATTCGTCTACCCACGCCACGGCGCCCACTATCGCTACTACCTCGTCCGCGGCGGCCCCGAGCGCCTGGGCCAAGCCTTCGGGCCGCATTTGGGCGCAATGCGGGTGAAGCAGGCGGGACGGTGGTTTCTGGTCGAGCGGCCGTAAGGCTCGATCTAACGCGCAGTCCTTCCAGGCGCCCGAGAGGCTTCTCTACTCCCCCATCCGCCGCGCCAGGATCTCCGCGATCCGGGTGACGTTCGGCGCGCGGAGCATCGACAGGTGGTCGCCGGGGACGACGTGGAGATCGACGCCACCTCGGGCCGCTTCGATCCAGGGCAGTTCGGGGTTTGCGACTTCGCCCTGGGTGCGCTCTTCGGCGCGGCAGAAGACGAGGCTTCCCTCGTAGGGGCGTTCCGGATAAGTGGCCATCGCGTCGAGGTTCGCTTCGATGACGCGGCGGAAGGCGCCGAGGCTTTCGCGGGTGACCCCTTCGGTCGGGATGCCGCGGGCTTGCGCCTCCTGCCAGATGCGATCGACCTGCTGTTCGGGGTCGAGACCCTCCAGATCCTCGGTTCGGACCTGGAACCGCCCTTGCGTGAGCATCTGCACCAGCTGGTGCGTACCGGCGCGGCTGTCGCGCTCGACGATCTGGCCCCATCCCGGCGTGTCGAAGAGGGCGACCAGGCCGACCGGCTCACCGCGGTCGGCGAGCTGGCGGGCCATTTCGTAGACCACGGTGCCGCCCATCGAGGCGCCCGCGAGATGGACCGGCGCGCCGGTGCGGAGCGGCGCGATCGCTTCGAGGTAGAAGGAGGCCATCGCCGCGAGGTCGTCGATCGGCTCGCCGTCGTTTTGCAGGCCGCGCGACTGGAGGCCCCAGACCGGCTGGTCGGGACCGAGGGCGCGCGCCAGCTCGCGGTAGAAGAAGACCGTGCCGCCGACCGGATGAACGACGAACAGCGGCGGCTTGGTGCCCGTAGTTTGAATCGGCACGAGGACGCTGGACGAGCCCGAGGCGGCGGCCGGTACGGCGCCCGAGAGGGCGGCGGCCAGCTCGCGGAGCGTCGGGTGCTGAAACAGGGTGATGAACGGTACCTTCCGCCCGAGCGCTTCTTCGAGCCGCGCCTGGACCTTGAGCGCGGCGAGCGAGTGCCCGCCGAGGTCGAAGAAGCTGTCGTCGAGCGACACCGAATCCAGGCGCAGGACCTCGGACCAGACCTCCGCCACCCGGCGCTCCATCGCCGAGCCGGGGAGGTTCGCCGCCGCGCCGCCACGCGCGGGCCGGGCCGGATCGGGCAGCGCCCGGCGATCGACCTTGCCGTTCGGCGTCGTGGGCAAGACCGCGAGGGCGACGAGCTGCGACGGGACCATGGAGTCCGGCAGCCGCTCCTTGAGGTAGGCCCGTAGCGCCGTCTTGCGATCGGCCGCGGCGGCGGCGTCCGGCGCCTCTTCCGTTTCCGCGGCGCGTTCGACGAAGTAGGCGACCAGCTCGTGCTCGGCTCCCGACGCGTCACCGAAGGGCCGCGCCACGACGACCGCCTGGCGCACCGCGGGATGGCCGGCGAGCACAGCTTCGACCTCCCCGAGCTCGATGCGGAAGCCGCGCACCTTCACCTGGTTGTCGATCCGTCCGAGGTAGTCGAGATCGCCGCCGGCCAAGCGCCGCACCAGGTCGCCGGTGCGGTAGAGGCGCGCTCCGGCAGCGGGGCTCCACGGATCGGGCAGGAAGCGCTCCGCGGTGAGATCGGGCCGGCCGCGGTAGCCGCGCGCGACGCCCGCGCCGCCGATCCGCAGTTCGCCCGGCACGCCGATCGGCAGCAGCCCGCCGTCCCGGTCGACGACATAGGTCGCGGTCCCGCCTACCGCGCGGCCGATCGTGATCCGCTCGTCGGCAAAGACCTCGGAAAAGGTCGAGTAGACCGCCGTCTCGGTCGGCCCGTAGCCGTTCCAGAGCGAGGCGACCTTGCCGCGCAGCTCGGCGACCAGCGACGGCGCGAGCGCCTCACCCCCGGCGAGCGCCTTCAAGCCCGGCCGGCCGACCCAACCCGAAGCGAGGAGCAGCCGCCAGCCGGAGGGGGTCGCCTGGAGGATCGTGGCGCCGCTTTGGTCGAGCAGCGCGCCGAGCAGCTCGCCCACCACCGCCTGTTCGCGCTTGGCGATCACCGTCCGGCCGCCGACCAGGAGCGGGCCGAACAGCTCGAAACCCGCGATGTCGAACGACAGCGAAGTGACCGAGACTAGAACGTCCCCGGCCGCGATGCCGGGGCGCTCGCGGAGCGTCTGCTGGAGGTTCCAAAACGCGCCGTGGGAGACCTCGACCCCTTTCGGCCGGCCGGTCGAGCCCGAGGTGTAGAGCGTATAGGCGAGGTTCTGCGCGCTCACCTCCGGCGGGCTCCAAGCCGACTCCGCGATCTCATCCGAGGCGGCGATCTCGCCCGAGGCGGCGATCTCGATCGCCAGCGGCGCATAGCTCGCGAAGCGCGCGTCGAGCCCCGCGCTGACCACCACCGCGGCGAGCCCCGCGTCGTCGGCCATGTAGGCCACGCGATCCGCCGGATAGGCGGGATCGAGCGGCACGTAGCAGGCGCCCGCTTGAAGAACGCCCAAGGTCGCCACCGGCAGGGCGAGGTTGCGCTCGATCGCGAGCCCCACGCGCGCCTCGACGCCAACCCCCGCCGCGCGGAGCCGGCGCGCCAGACGGCCGGCCCGAGCGATCAGATCGGCGTAGGTCATCTCCTCGCCGTCGGCCACCACGGCGACCGCGTTCGGCGTCCGCGCCGCCTGCGCGGCGACCCCTTCGTGAACCCAACCTCGTTCCCCGGTCGCGGCGGGGCCTCGGCCGGCCGCGATCAGCTCTCCCCGCTCCTCGGCGGAGAGGATCGGCAGATCCGACAGCCGGGCCGCGGGGAGAGCGACCGCGCCTTCGAGCAGCGTTGGGTAGGCGCGGGCGAGTCGCCCGATCGTCGCCTCTTCGAACAGATCGGTCGCGCACTCCCAATGCAGGCGGAACGAGCCGGCCGTCTCGATCAGATAGAGCTGGAGATCGAAGAGGGCGGTCGCCCCTTCGGCGCCGAGCGAGCGATCGACGCCCTGCCCCGTACCGCCGCCAACGCCCGCCGTCGCCTCGCGCGGCGTGTTGATCAGGTTGAACATCAATTGGAACAGCGGATTCCGCGAGAGGTCGCGACGCGGCGCCAGCTCTTCGACCAGGCGCTCGAAAGGCAGGTCTTGATGGGCGAACGCGCCGAGCGCCGTCTCCTTCGTCCGCTCGATCGCCAGGGCGAAGCTCGGATCGCCGGAGAGGTCGGTGCGCAGCACCAGCGTGTTGACGAAGAACCCGATCAGCCCCTCCACCTCGCGCCGCCGCCGGTTCGCGATCGGCGTACCGAGAACCACTTCGTCCTGGCCGGAGAGACGGGCGACGAGCGCCTCGAATCCGGCGAGCAAGACCATGAAGCTCGACGCCCGAGAGTCGCGGGCGAGCGCCGCGATCGCGAGGCCCAGCTCGTCGCCGAGCGCGGTCTCGAACCGCCGGCCGCGATAGGTCGAAACCGGCGGGCGCGGCCGGTCGGCCGGCAGCTCGGTTCCGGTCAAGTCGGCGAGCCGCTCGGTCCAGTAGCCGAGCTGGCGCTCCAGCTCGCCGCCGTCGAACCAGGCGCGCTGCCAGACCGCGAAGTCAGCGTACTGGATCGGCAGCGGCGCCAGGTCGGCAACGACCCCGGCCTCAAGCGCGCGGTAGCAGGCGGCGATCTCGGCAACGAGCAGGCCCATCGACCAGCCGTCCGAAATGATGTGGTGCATCGTGTAGAGGAGCGCCTGGTCGCCCTCCCCCAATCGCACCAGCCAGAGCCTGAGAAGCGGCGCGAGAGAGAGGTCGAACGGCAGGGCCGCCTGACGCGCCGCGAGCCGCCGGGCTACGTCCTCCCGCGCGGCGAGGGCGGAAAGGTCGATCTGCCGGAGCGGTACGCGCATCCCGCGGTGGATCGCCTGGACCGGCGTCCGATCGACCTCGCCGAAGCTCGTACGCAGCGACTCGTGGCGGTCGACCACCTCGTCGATCGCGGCGATCAACCGGTCGATGCGAAGACGGCCGGGCAGGCGCTGCACACCGCCCAGGTTGTAGAAGGGATTGCCGGGGGTGAGGCGATCGAGCAGCCAGAGGCGGGTCTGGGCAAACGAGAGCGGCAGCGGCGCGCCGCGTGGAACCGCCACGAGCGGCGGCTCGCCCACGGCGCCGGAATCTTCGAGCGCCGCTTCGACCCGGCCGGAAAAAGCGCCGAGAGTCGGTGCCGCGAAGATCGCGTCGAGCGGCAGCTCCAGAGCGAAGTCCTCGCGGAGCCGCGACGCCAGGCGCATCGCGAGCAGCGAGTGGCCGCCGAGCGAGAAGAAGTGCGATTCGACGCCGACGCCCGAGACCCCGAGGAGCGATTCCCAGATCTCGGCGATCTGCCGTTCGAGCGGCGTCCGCGGAGGAGTGGCCGCCGCGCCGAGATCGATCCCGGGCGCCGGCAGCGCCTTTTTGTCGACCTTGCCGTTCGGCGTGAGCGGCAGTTCTTCCAGGCGGACGAAGACCGACGGCAGCATCGACTCGGGAAGGTGTTCAAGCACGAACGGCGCGAGTACCTCGCGCAGAGCGACGCCGTCCGCCGGGCCGTCGATCGCACCGCCGGAGCGCGGCACGACGTAGGCCGCGATCCGCCGCTTTTCGCCTTCGCCGAGGACGGTAACCGCCGCCGCGACGATGGCCGGGTGACGGCCGAGGACCGCTTCGATCTCGCCCAACTCGATGCGGTGGCCGCGAACCTTCACCTGGCTGTCGATCCGGCCCAGGCATTCGAGCCGACCATCGGGGAGCCAGCGCGCGAGGTCGCCGGTTCGGTAGAGCCGGGCGCCGGGCCGGCCGGCCAGGCCGTCGGGCAGAAAGCGCTCGGCCGTAAGGTCGGGGCGGGAATGGTACCCCCGGGCGACGCCCGCGCCGCCGATCCACAGCTCTCCCGACACGCCCGCCGGCTGGATCTCGCCCTCGGGATCGACGACGTAGAGCAGCGTCTCTTCGATCGCCCGGCCGATCGCGACCGGCCCGTCCTCTACCCGGTCGAGCGTCGACCAGACCGCCGTTTCGGTTGGGCCATACATGTTCCACAACGAATCGACCTTGCCGGCAAGCTCCGCCGCGAGCGCCGGGGGGAGCGCCTCGCCGCCGACGAGACCTTTAAGGCCCGGTCGGCCGGCCCAGCCGGAAGCGAGCAGAACCCGCCAGCCGGAGGGGGTCGCCTGGAGCACGGTGGCGCCGCTTGCTTCGAGCAGGTCGGCGAGACGACGGCCGTCCGCCACCTCGTCACGGCGGGCGATCACCATGCGCGCGCCGACCAGAAGCGGGGCGTACAGCTCCAGCCCGGCGATGTCGAACGACAGCGAGGTGACCGAGACCATCACGTCCGATGCGGCGATCCCGGGACGCTCGATCATCGCGGCGAGGAAGTTGGCGAGCGCGCCGTGGCTCAGCTCGACCCCCTTGGGCCTGCCGGTCGAGCCCGAGGTGTAGATCGTGTACGCGAGGTTACGCTCCCCCACCCCCGAACGGAACGGCGCCGGATTCTCGGCCGCTCCGGCCATTTCGATCTCGCCCGACGCACCGAGCGCGATCAGCGCCGGGGCGAACGGCGCGAACCGTTCGATCAACTCCGGGCTCACCACGAGCGCTGTAAGACCCGCGTCGGCCGCCATGTAGGCGAGCCGTTCGGCCGGATAGGCGGGATCGAGCGGTACGTAGGCCGCACCCGCCTGAAGCACGCCGAGGATAGCCACCGGCAGGGCGAGCGAACGCTCCACCGCGATTCCCACGCGCGCCTCGATCCCCACGCCGAGGCCGGCGAGCGCCCAAGCCAGGCGGTTCGCCCGTGCCGTCAGATCGGAATAGGTAAGCTCTTCGCCGCTCGCGACCACCGCGACCGCCGAGGGAGTCCGCGCCGCCTGGGCGGCGATCCCTAGATAGACGAGGGCCGGAGCCGTAGCGACCCGCGGGCCGACGCCCGCCGCGAGCAACTGCGCGCGCTCTTCAGGGGACAGAAGCGCCAGATCGCCGAGCCGGCGCGCCGCGCCCTCCGCCGGCAGCGAAGAAAGCAGAGTCTTCCACCAACCGAACAGCCGCCACGCCGCCTCGGGCGCGACGCGCGACGGATCGTACGAGACACGCAGGCCCAGCTCGCGCCCGGGCGCCGCGACCGCCGTCAACGGATAGCTCGTCTGCTCGAAGAAGCGGAGCGCGGCCAGGCGCAGGCCGCCGGCCGACCCCGGCGCGTTTTCAGCGCCCATCCCCGCGCTCTCTTCGACCGCTTCGCCGCGCGGCGCGTTCTCAAAGATCAGCAGCGATTCGAACAGCGGCAGATGCCCGGGAACCGAAGACCAGCGGCGGATCGAAACCAGCGAAGTGTACTCGACGTCGCGCAGCTCGGTGAGCCGCTCCTGGAACGCCGCGAGCCAGGGATTCAACAAAGAGTCCGCATGGACCGTCGCGCGTACCGGCAGGGTGTTGATGAACAGGCCGACCATCCCCTCGATGCCGTCGATCTCGGCCGGCCGGCCGGAGACCGTCGTGCCGTAGACCACTTCGGCGACCCCGGCGGTTCGGGCGAGCAGCACGCTCCACGCGCCTTGGACGAGGGTGTTCAGGGTGAGCTTGCCGGAGCGGGCGAATTCCTGAAGCGCCCCCGAAGCCTCCCGGCCGAGCGAGCCTTCGATCTCGCCGACCGCCTCGGACTCCTCCGTCGGATTCGCCGGCCGGGGGCGGGCGACGACGATCGGCGTCGGCGCTTCGATGCCGGCCAGCTCGGCGCGGAAGAAGCGCTCGGAGCGCTCGACATCCTGTTGCCCAAGCCAGGCGATGTAGTCGCGGTACGGCCGCCTTCGCGGCGGCGCCGGACGCTCGCCGCGGGCGAGCGCGCCGTAGGCCGTGAACAGATCGCCGGTCAGCAGTGGGAACGACCAACCGTCGAGCAGTACGTGGTGAAACGACAGGACGAAAAAGCGCCGCTCCGCCCCGAGCCGGGCGACGAACGCCCGCGCGAGCGGCGGCCGGTCGAGCGCGAAGCCGCGCGCCCGGTCGGCGGCGAGGAACGCCCTCTCGCGGACTTCGATTTCACTTTCAGCCGTCCCGCTCCAATCCTCGACGAGGAGGCTTTCCGGAATCTCGTCGTGTACCGCCTGAAGCGGCCGTTCGAGCCCCCGCCAGCGGAGCGACGTCCGGAGGATCGGATGGGCGGCGACGATCTCGCCCCAAGCAGCGGCGAACGCCCGCTCGTCGAGCGGCCCCAAGATTTCCGTTCCGAGCTGCTCGAAATAGGCCGAGCTGCGCGGCGCCTGGGCGGCCAGGAACAACAACCCCTCTTGGAGCGGCGACAGCGGGTAGAGATCGACGATCCCGCGCGTGGTGCCTACCGCGGCGGTAAGCCCCGCGGCGTCGAGCCGCGCCAGGGGGAAGTCGGACGGCGTATAACCGAACACCTCCGGCGCGGCACAGTGCTCGGCGAGCGCGAGCGCTTGAGCGCGAAAATCGGCGGCCCACGCCTCGACCGTCGCCTTTGCCAACCGCTCGGAACCGTAGATCAGCTCGACCCGGAGGGAACCTCCTGCGATCACCGCGGAGACCGCCAGCTCGTGCGAGCGCGTGGCGCGCGGCGAAAGCGTCGGGCCGGGATTTTCGCGCGCGAAGGAGAGCACCGATTCGGCCGCGGCCGGCCCCGCTCCCCGGGCGGAGGAGTCGGCCTGACCGAGGTAGTTGAAGGACACCTCGGGATGCGGGAAAGCGGCGAGCTTACGGGCGATCTCGGGACGTCCGAGCCAACGGAGCAAACCGTGGCTCAAGCCCCGGCTCGGGATCGTGTGCAGCCGCTCTTTGATCGATTGCAGGCGCTCTCCGAGCCCCGCGCCCGCGGGCATTTCGAGCACCACCGGATAGAGATCGGTGAACCATCCGACGGTGCGCGTGAGATCGACGCCCGGCAGGAGATCCTCTTCGCGGCCGTGCCCTTCGAGCTCGATCGCGAGCGGGAGATCGCCGCCCAGGGTCGCCTGAAGGGCGGTGAGCAACAGATCCTGGATTTGCGCACGATAGGCCGAGGGCGCCTCTAGTAAGCGCCGAGTCTCGTCGGGGTCGAACGAGATCGCGACGCTCTTGGCGCCCGAGACGAGGTTTTCGCCGGCCGTCTCGATCGGTAGCTGGAACGAAATTTCCGGCCGGTCGAGCCAGTAGCCGGCCTCGCCTTCGAGAGTGGGCGCCCAGGTGACGAGCTTCTCGGTCCAGGCCTTCCACGAGGTGGTCTTGGCCGGCAACTCGCGCCCCGAGAGGAGGCGTTCGAGGTCTTCGAGCAGAATGCGCCAGGAAACGCCGTCGACGGCGAGGTGATGGATCGCGAGCAGCAGCCGGCGCGGCTCGCCTTCCCCCAGGTCGAAGAGCGCGGCGCGGAGGATCGGCCCGGCTTCAAGGTCGAGGCTCGATTGCAGCGCGGCGCAGCGCGCTTCAAGCGCCGCGCGGCGCTCCGTCTCGGGCAAATCCGCCAGATCGATCGCTACGAACGGCGTCGCTACGAACGGCGCCAGCTCCTGTACCCACCCGGTTTCCCCCTGGTGGAACCGCAGGCGCAGCGCGTCGTGGTGCTCGACCAGCCGGGCGACCGCGCGCTCAACCGCCGCAGGCTCTACCGCGCGATCGATCCCAAGCAGGAACGACTGGTTGAACCAGTGCCGGTCGGGCCGATCAGACGCGAGAAACCAGGCTTGGATCGGCGCGAGCGGCGCCTCGCCGGTCACCACGCCCTGCTCTGCCTCGACCGCTTCGAGCGTACCGGCGACGGCCGCCAGCTCGGCCACGGTCTGATGCTGGAACAGCTGGCGCGGGGCGATCCGGCAGCCGGCCTGGGTGGCGCGCGCGACGATCTGGATCGACAGGATCGAATCGCCGCCCAGGGCGAAATAGTTGTCGTGGATTCCCACCCGGGAGAGGCCGAGCACCTCGGCCCAAATTCCGGCGAGCAGCGTTTCGGTCTCGGTGCGCGGCGGCGCGTACCCGGAGACGGAAGCGACCTCGGCGGGCGGCGCGGGGAGCGCTTTTCGGTCCACCTTGCCGGTCGGCGAAAGCGGCAGGACTTCCAACGGAACGAACGCCGCGGGCACCATGTAGGCCGGCAGCTCGGCGGCGAGCCGTTCGCGCAGCGCGGCCAACAGGTCGGCGGGGGCGTCGGCCTCCGCCACGACGTAGGCGACCAGCCGCTTCTGACCGGGGGTGTCCTCGCGGTCGATCACCGCCGCTTCGCGTACTCCCTCGTGGCGGTGCAGGGCGGCTTCGATCTCCCCCAGCTCGACGCGGAAGCCGCGGATCTTGATCTGGCCGTCGATCCGGCCGACGAAATCGATCGCGCCGTCGGCGCGCCATTTCGCCAAATCGCCGGTGGCGTAAAGCCGCCCGCCCGGCTCGGCGCCGAACGGATCGGGCACGAACGCCGCGGCGGTAAGTACCGGACGGCCGAGATAGCCGCGGGCGAGGCAGAGCCCGCCGAGGTGCAGTTCGCCGGCAACCCCCACCGGTACCGGTTCGCCCTCGCGATCGAGCAGGTAGACCTGCGCCTTGGCGGTCGGCCGGCCAATCGGCAGGCTACGCTCCGCGCCGCCCGGCCGGCAGAGCCAGGAGGTGACCGAGATCGTCGCCTCGGTCGGGCCGTAGCGGTTGTAGAGGTCGATTCGCGGCAGGCGCTCGTGGACCCGGTTCGGCAGGTCGGCCGGCACGGTTTCGCCGCCGGTCACCAGGAGCGCCAAATCGCGGCACTCGTCGAGCGCGCCGGAATCGAGCAGCAGGGCGAGAGTCGATGGCGGAAACGACGCCTGGGTGATCCGCCGCGCGGCGATCAGGCGCACCAGGTAGGCCGGGTCGCGGTGCCCTTCGGGCTCGGGCAGCACGGTCCGCCCGCCGGAGACCAGCGGCGCGAAGATTTCGAGCACCGAGACGTCGAAGCTGATCGTCGTCTTTTGCAGAAACGCCTCGGCGTCGGTGGCGAAATCGGTCGCGGTCGCGTAGCGCAGGCGGTTGCCCAAGGCGCGGTGCGAGACCACCACCCCTTTCGGCTGGCCGGTCGAGCCGGAGGTATAGATCACGTAAGCCGGATGATCGTCGAGCGCTTGGGCGGACAACCGCGTCGCGGGCTCGGCGGCGATCGCCTCGGCCGTCGCCTCGTCGTCCAAGAGGACGAGCCGCGGCGCGGCGGCGGCACTCTCCCGAGCGGCGCCCAATCGTTCGACGAATCGACCGACCGTGACGACCACCGGGGCCGCCGCGTCTTCGACCAGATAGCGCAAGCGGTCTTCCGGCAGGCTTGGATCGAGCGGCAGGTAGGCCGCGCCCGCCTTGAGAACCGCGAGCAGAGCTACCGGCAGGTCGAGAGAACGTTCGAGACAGACGCCGACGCGGACCTCGGGGCCGACGCCCGCTTTCTGAAGGTAATGGGCAAGCCGGTTCGCCCGCTCGTCCAGCTCGGCGTAGGTGAGCGAGGCGACCGCCGCCGGATCGGCGCCGGCCTGGCCGGATCGATCGAATTCGACCGCGATGCGCGACGGCCCGGCATCCACCTGGGCCTCGAACATCCGCGGCAGGTAGCCGTCCGACGGATGCTCGACCGCCGGCTCGTTCCATCGGAACAACAGGGTCCGGCGCTCTTCCGGAGAGAAGAGATCGAGGGTGCCCACCGGCCGATCGGGCGCGTCGAGCAGCGCTTCGAGCAGCACGTGGAGATGGCCGAGAATTCGCTCGACCGTCGCCGGCTCGAACAGCGCCGTGCTGTAGACCACCCGGCAGGCGAGCCGAGGCCCCAGTTCGATCGCGTTCAACGTCAGGTCGTACTTCGACACCTCGCCCGACATCGCGAGACCGGAAAGCTCCAAGCCCGGCAACTCTAGCGGCCGATCGGGGTTGTTCTGAAGCACCAGCATCGATTGAAAGAGCGGCGAGTACGAAAGGTTTCTTTGCGGCGCGATCGCTTCGACCAGTTTTTCAAACGGCAGGTCCTGGTGCGCGTACCCTTCGAGCGTCGCCTCGCGCACCGAGCCGAGCAGCGAGCGAAAGCTCTCCCGCGGCGCCACCTTCGTGCGCAGGACGAGGGTGTTGACGAAGAATCCGATCAACCCTTCGACCTCTGCCCGGTTGCGGTTCGCGATCGGCGTGCCGACAGGAATATCGGCCTGACCGGTATAGCGATAGAGCAGCGTCGACCAGGCGGCGAGCAGCGTCATGAAAATCGTTGCGCCTTCCGCCCGCGACAGAGCCTGAAGGCGCTCGACACTTCCCGTGGCGGAGGCCCGCGCGACCGAGGCGCCGCGGTAGCTCTGAATCGCCGGCCGCGGCCGGTCGGTAGGCAAGGCGAGAAGCTCCGGCGCGCCGATCAGGTGACGGCGCCAATGCTCCATCTGGCGTTCCAGGACGTCGCCTACGAGCCAGCCGCGCTGCCAGGCGGCAAAGTCGGCGTACTGGATCGGCAGCGGCGGCACCACCGCCGGATCGACCGGCCGCCCTTCGACCAGCGCCGCGTGTACCTCGGCCAGCTCGCGAACGAAAACGCCCATCGACCAGCCGTCCGAGATGATGTGGTGCACGGTGAGCAGCAGCGCCTGCTCCGCCTGAGGCGCCGCGGCGAGTTGCACCAGCACCACCCGGCCGAGCGGCCCGGTCGCCAGATCGAACGGCCGAATCGCCTCCGCCGCGGCCAGGCGCAAAACCTCGGCCTCGCGGCGCGCCTCGGCCAGCACGGAAAGATCGACGCGGGCAAAGAGCAGAGCCCCGCGCGGTGCGTCGGGCGAAGAGAAGCTCTGGACCGCGCGGCCGTTTCGGGTGGGAAACGTCGTCCGCAGCGATTCGTGGCGCCGTTCGAGGTAGCGCAACGCCGCCGCGAGCCGCGCGGGGTCGAGCGCGCCGCGCACTTTGAGCGCGGTCGGAATGTTGTACGTGGGGCTCCCAGGCTCCAGCTGGTCGAGGAACCAGAGCCGCTCCTGGGCGAACGACAGGGGCAGCTCAACACCTGCCACGCGCTCCTGGCGCTCGATCGGCCCGGACTCCAAGCCGCGCGCCTCGCGCTGCGCCGCCTCGATCGCGCGGGCGAAGCTCGCCACGGTCTGCGCCTCGAACACCTGGCGTAACGGCATCTCGACCCCGAACGACTCGCGTACCCGGGAGAGAAGCTGCGTCGCGAGCAGCGAGTGGCCGCCTAAGTCGAAGAACGAATCGTGAATCGAGATCTCGCCCGCAAGCGCTAGCACCTCGGCGAAGATCTCCGCCACCAACGCTTCGATCGCGTCGCGCGGCGCCTCGTAACGGACGCCCTCGACGTGCAGATGGGCCAGCTCCGGCGCGGGCAGCGCTTTGCGATCGACTTTGCCGTTGGTGGTGAGAGGAAACGCCGGCAGCACCACGAAAGCCGCCGGCACCATGTAGTCCGGTAGCCTCGCGGCAAGCGCCGCCTTGAGGTCGGCGGAATGAAGCTCGCGCTCCGGCTCGGCGACCAGGTAGGCGACCAAGCGATCCGCCGCTTGGCCGACGGCGGAATCGTTGCGGGCGAGGACCACCACGTCGTTCACGCCGCTTTGGGCGCGCAGCGCCGCTTCGACCTCGCCCAGCTCGATGCGGTAGCCGCGCACCTTCACCTGGTGATCGATCCGGCCGAGGAACTCGATCCGGCCATCGGCGAGACGCCGCACCAGGTCGCCGGTGCGATAGAGCCGAGCGCCGGGTTCCTTTCGTTCCGCCGCGAACGGATGCGGAACGAAGCGCTCGGCCGAAAGGTCCGGCCGGTTCAGGTAGCCGCGCGCGAGCCCCCGGCCGCCGATCAGCAACTCGCCCGAGACCCCCACCGGCAGCGGCTCCAAACGCCGCCCGAGCACGTGGGTCTCGACGTCTTGGAGCGGCCGGCCCAAGGTCAGCGCCGTCGGCGCCGAATAGACCTCGGTCGAGGCGCACACCGTCGCCTCGGTCGGGCCGTAGGCGTTGACGAATCGGCGCCCCGCGCTCCAGCGCGCCGCCAACTCCGGCGGGCAGGCCTCGCCCGCGACCACCAGGGTCGCGAGGTCGGGCAGCTCACTTTCCGTTCCGGGCGGCAGGACCGCCAGGGCCGACGGCGGAATCGTCGCCTTGGTGATCCGCCGTTCGGAAAGCAAACGGACCAGATCCGGACCGGGCAGCAGCTCCTCGCGCTCGGCCATCACCAGCGTCGCGCCGGCACACAGGGCGACCGCGATCTCGGCGACCGAGGCGTCGAACGACACCGAGGCGAATTGCAGCACCCGGCTCTCGGGGCCGACGGCGAAGATCCGCGCCTGTTCGGCGCACAGGTTCGCCAGGCCGTCGTGGGCGAGCATCACCCCCTTCGGCTTACCCGTAGAGCCCGAGGTGTAAATCACATAGGCGAGATGCTCGGGGGCGGGACCGGGTAGCGGCGTCGCCGCGCCTCCGGCATCGCCCATCATCGCGGCCATTTCGTCCGACCGGTCGAGGTTGATCAGGTAGGCGGTACTCGCCGGCAGCGCGTCGAGCGTCGCGTCGTGGGCGAGCAGCAGCATCAGCCCCGCGTCCTCGATCATCCCCGCCAGGCGGTCGAGCGGATAGGTTGGATCGAGCGGCAGGTAGGCACCCCCCGCCTTCTGTACCGCGATCAGGCCGACCACCAGATCGAGGCAACGTTCGAGGCAGAGCCCCACCCGCACTTCCGCGCCGACACCGAACAGGGCGAGATGGCGCGCCAGAGCGGTAGAGCGCGCATCCAGCTCGGCATAGGTAAGCGTCGCCTCGCCCATCTCAACCGCGATCGATCCCGGGCGGCCGGCCGCGTGGGCGGCGACCCATTCGGGCAGCAGCGTCTCGCGGCGAAACGGCGCGACGGCGGTCGCCGATGCCGGATCTTCCAGGCGTTCAAACGGCGGATTCCAGTCGACGAGCAGTTGGCGCCGCTCGACCGCGCCGATCATGCCGATCTCCGAGAAGTGGCGATCGGGAGTGCCAACGAAGGCGACCATCAGGTTCTCGACGTAGCCGACCAGGCGCTCCGCGGTCGCCGGGTCGAACAGATCGCGATTGTACTGGAGCGCCAGGCGCCGCCCCCCTTCGGCGACCGCCAGCGACAGGTCGAACAACGACATCTCTTCGCCGGAAGTCAACGGCGAAAGGGCAAGGCCGAGGCTCTCGTGCCGCGCCGCCTCGTCGGCGGCGTTGGCCACCGAATCGGCGCGGTGCAGGGCGTCGAACGCCATCAGCTGCACCTGGTAGATCGGCGTGGTCGACAGATCGCGTTCGGGCGCGAGCGCTTCGACCAGCAGGTCGAACGGCACGTCCTGGTGCGACAGGATCGCGAGCGTCTCTTCGCGCGTACGCACCATCAGCTCGCGCGCCGTCGGATCGCCGGGCAATTGGGCGCGGAAGACCAGATTGCTGACGAAAAATCCGATCACCCCTTCGGTTTCGATCCGGTGGCGGCCGGCGATCGGCGAGCCGATCAGCGCATCGTCGCTACCGGAGATGCGGCCGAGCCAGGCGTGGCCGAGCGCCAAGGCCGCGGCGAAGAACGTCACCCGCTCGCCGCGCGCCAAGCGATGGAACGCCTAGACCACCGAACCGGCCACCAGGCGCGCGCTCTTGGCGCCGCGGAAATTCCGCACCCGAGGCCGCGGTCGATCGGTCGGCAAGGCCGAGAGGAACGGCGCGCCGGCCAGGTGCTCGCGCCAGAACCCGAGCTGCTTTTCCAGCACCTCGCCGCGCAACCAATCGCGCTGCCAGAGCGCAAAGTCGGCGTACTGAATCGGCAGCGGCGGGAGCTGTACCGGCAGATGCTTGGCAAACCCGGAGTAGAACGCGCCAAATTCGCGTTCGAAGATCGACAGCGACCAGCCGTCCGAGATGATGTGGTGCATCGTGGCGAGGAGCACGTTGTCGTCGGCCGCCATCTCGATCAGGGCGACGCGCAGGAGCGGCCCCCGTTCGAGGTCGAAACCGCGCGCCTGCTCCTGGCCCGACAGGCGAAGGGCGACCTGGATCGCCTGCGGCCGGGGGAGAAACGACAGATCGATCCGCGGCAACTCGACTTCGCGCCGCCTGGCGATGACCTGAAACCCCTCGCTCCGGCCTCGTCCGCCGACTTCCGTCCCGGCGACCGAAAACGTCGTCCGCAGGCTCTCGTGGCGATCGACCAGCGCCTGGAGCGCCGCGCGAAGCGCCCGGACGTTCAGTTTCCCGGACAGCCGTTGCGACGCCGGAATGTTGAACACGGCATTGCCCGGATCGAGCCGATCGGCGAGCCACAGCCGGCGCTGCGAAAGCGACAGCGGAATGCGCTCCGGCGGCGCTTCGGCCGGGGCGATCGCCGCCGCGCCGGAGCCGGCCGGAGGAGAACCGCCTGCCGCCGCCTCTTCCTCCTCCTCTTCGAGCAACAGCTCCAGCAGGGCCAGGCGTTCGGCTTCAAGGTCGGCGTCCGACTCGGCGAAGGATTCCACCGCGGCCTCGGACATCGGCTCCACCTCTTCGGCGCGCCGCCCAACCTCGTCAAACACTTCGCTCATCCCTGACCTCCCTGTTTTTTCGCCCTCTTTTCGGCCAGCAGCTTGCGGATCGCCTCGGGAGTCATCGCGGCGAGATCGGTGCGGATCTTCTCGGTGTCGCGCGCCGCGGCAACCGGCGCCGTCTCGGCCGGTGCACCCTCACTCCGGCGCGGCGCGATCCGCTGCGTCTCGACCTCCGAGCCCGTGCCGCGCGCCTGGATCTCGGCGATCGTCGCGGCCAGGCGCTCGATCGTCGGCTCCTCGAACAGCGTGCGCATCGGCACCTCGAAGCCGAACGTCTCGCGCAGCCGGGCGAACACCTGGGTGGCGAGGATCGAATTGCCGCCGAGATCGAAGAAGCCGTCGCGCACACCTACCCGTTCGATCCGCAGCACCTCGGCCCAGATCGCGACGATCCGCTCTTCGAGCGGCGTCCTCGGCTCGACGAACTCCTGGCGCGACCGCTCGCGAATGCCGGCGGGCAGCGGCAGCGCCCGGACGTCCACCTTGCCGTGCGGGGTGAGCGGCAACTCGGGCAGCACGACCACCGCCGCCGGGACCATGTACTCGGGCAGCTGGGCGCGGGCCGCGGCGCGCAGATCCTCCCCCTCCCCCGCCCCCTCGCCTCCCCGCTCCTCGTCGAGCACGACGTAGGCGACCAGCCGCTTGTCGCCCGCCACGTCCTCGCGCGGGACCACCACCGCACGGCGTACGCCGGGTTGCCCGGCAAGGACCGCCTCGATCTCAGCCAGCTCGATGCGGAAGCCGCGGATCTTCACCTGGTTGTCGATCCGCCCGAGGTATTCCAGGTCGAAGCCCTGGGGGCCGGACAGTCGCCGCGCGATATCGCCCGAGCGGTAGGCGCGCGTACCCGAACGGCCGGAGAACGGATCGGGCACGAACCGTTCGGCCGTAAGCTCCGGACGACCGAGATAACCGACCGCGAGCCCGGCGCCCGCCACGTACATCTCGCCCGAGACGCCGAGCGGCGCGGGCAGGCCGAAGGCGTCGAGCACGTGGACGGCGAGATCCGGGATCGGTACACCGATCAGGCTCCCTCGCTTCGCCTCGACGTCCGAGAGGCGGATCCGCCGGTAGGTGACGTGAACGCAAGTCTCGGTAATGCCATACATGTTGACCAGCTTCGGCCCTTCGGCCCCCTCGCCGTCGAATTCCGGATGGCGATCGAACCAGGGTGCAAGGCTGGCCAAGTCGAGCGCCTCGCCGCCGAAAATTACGTAGCGGAGCGCCAAAGGCGCCGCACCGTCGGCTTCCGTTACACCGCGCTCGGCCCAGATCAGCTGCTGGAACGCCGAGGGGGTCTGATTGAGCACGGTCACCTTCTCGTCGCGCACCAAGCGATAGAACGATTCGGGCGCGCGCGAGATCTCGGAGGGCACCACGACCAGCCGGCCGCCGTAGGCCAGAGCGCCCCAGATCTCCCACACCGAGAAGTCGAACGAATACGAGTGAAACAGCGTCCAGACGTCCTCGGGGCCGAACCCGAACCAGGCGTCGGTCGACGAGAGCAGCCGCGCGACCTCGCCGTGACGCACCGGCACGCCCTTCGGTTTGCCGGTCGAGCCCGACGTGTAGATCACGTAGGCGACGTCTTGGGCGGTGGCTTGCACCGACGGCGAGGTCTTCTCCCCGGCGGTCGCCCCTTCGGACCCCAGCCATTCGGCGTCGAGCAGCAGACGCGCACGAGAGTCCTCGCGCAGCAACGTCCGGCGTTCCTCCGGGTAGGTCGGGTCGATCGGCACGTAGCCGGCGCCAGCCTTGAGCACGGCGAGCAACGCCACGATCAGCTCGACCGACCGGTCGAGCGATACGGCGACCAGGTCGCCGGGCAAAACGCCCGCGCCGATCAAACGGTGCGCGAGCACGTTGGCCCGAGCATCCAGCTCGTCATAGGTGAGCCCCGCCTCGCCGCACCGAACCGCCTCGCGCGCACCATGCGCGGCGACCGAGCGGGCGAACAAGTCGACCAGCGAGGGTGGCTCGACCACCGCCTCCTGAGGCAACGCGGTCGCCGCGCGGATCTGCTCGCGTTCTTCCGGCGAAAGCAGCGCGAGCGTCGCGGTCGAAGCGTCCGGATCGGCCGCGAGCGCCGCAAAATAGCGGGTGAAGTAGCCGGCGATCCAAGCCGCGTCGTCGTCTGACAGGCGGGCGGAATCGTATTCGAGCGCGAAGTGGATTCCCTGCTCTGGCGAACCGGGCGCGAACGCCGCCTGGAGCAGAAAATTGGTCCCTTCCGCGGCGTGGAAGCCGACCACCGCAACCCCCTCGCGGTCGAGCATCTTGTTGGCCACGTGGAAGTGGATGTAGTTGAAGATCACGTCGTAGAACGGCTGACCGCCGTTCTCCTGCTGGAGCCGGTTGTAGGGATAGCGGCGAAACGGCAGCACCTCCCGCTCGGTCGCGAACGCGCGCTCGGAAATCCGCGCGAAGCTCTCCTCCTTCACCTCGAACCGGATCGGCAACGTGTTCAGGAACAACCCGCGTACGTCCTCTCCCCCCGCCACCTCGGCGCGGCCGTTGAAGCCGAGGCCGATCATCACGTCGGGCGATCCGGACAGGAGACTCATCACCTTGAAATGCGCCCCCATCAGCACGCTTTTAAGCGGCACACCGCACCGGCGGGCGAGCGCGCGCACCGCGGTGGAAACCTCCGGCGACAGGTTCGGCGTCAGCCGATGAACGCGCGGCCCGTCGGGCGCAGCCGAAACCGGCGTGCGGCGCGGCAGGGCTAGCACCGAGGCGCCGGCCAGGCGCTCGCGCCAGAACGCCTTGGCCTCTTCCGATCCGAGGGTGCGTCGCTCGGCCGCGATGAAGTCGCGAAAGGCGAGGTCGATCGGCGGCTCGGGTGCCGGGTTCTCACCGCGCAGGTAGGCGAAGAAACGGCCGAAGATCTCGGCGAGCGTCGAGTGCAGGCTCCAGCCGTCGAAGATCGCGTGGTTTTCGGTCAAGGTGAATTGAAACCGCTCGTCGTCCAACAGATGGACGAAGAAGCGCAGCTGCGGCGCCTTGGTGAAATCGAACAGCGTGCGCTTTTCCTGCCGCACCAGGGCCGCCACCTCGCGCTGCTGCTCGTCGGCCGGCAGATGGGTGACGTCGATCACCGCAAGCGGCACCGTCGCCCGGGCGTGGACCATCTGGACCGGCTCGGAAAAGCCGGTCAGGTGAAACGAGGTGCGCATCACCGGGTGACGCGCTACCACGTCGGCTATAGCGCGGGCGAACAGCTCGGCGTCGAAACGGGCGACCAGCTGCCAGCTGTCGACGTTGTGGTACGGCGGATCCTCGGGCCGCATCACCATGTGGAACAGCATGCCGCTCTGGAGCATCGCAAGCGGATAGGCGTCTTCGAGATCGACGTCGGGGCCGCTCGGCAGCCGTTGGCGATCCTCCGGCGCGAGCACCGAGAACGGCTCGGTCGGCGCTTCCAGCTCCGCCACCCGGTCGGCCGACGGACGTCCGGCCACGGCGGCCAACTCGGCGATCGTCTGGTGCTGGAACAGCTGTTGAAGCGAGATCTCCAAGCCCCGCTCGCGCGCCAGGGCGAGCACCTGAATGCTCCGGATCGAGTCGCCGCCGAGCGCGAAGAAACCGTCGTGAATGCCGATCGGGTCGATTTCCAGAACCTGCGACCAGACCGCGACAAGCGTCTCCTCGGCGAAGTTGCGCGGCGGAACGTAAGTTCCGGCCTCGACTCCGCCCGACGGCTCGGGCAGCGCTTTGCGATCGACTTTGCCCTGGGCGGTGAGCGGCAACGCGTCGAGCACCACGAACGCGGCCGGAATCATGTAGTCGGGCAGCATCTCGGCCAGGTGCGCACGCAGCTCGGTGGCCGACGGCACCCCCCCGCCGCCACCGCTGCCGGAGTTCGCCGAGGCCGCGTAGGCGACCAGCCGCGGCGCCGAACGATCACCTTGGGCGAGTACGATCGCCTCGTGCACTTTCGGATGCTGGAGGAGCGCCGATTCGATCTCCCCCAGCTCAATGCGGAAGCCGCGAATCTTTACCTGGGTGTCGATGCGGCCGAGATATTCGAGGTCGCCGTCGAGAAGACGCCGCGCCAGGTCACCGCTCCGGTAGAGCCGCTCGCCGAGGTGCTGCGCCCCGGAGAACCCGGCGGGGACGAACCTCTCCGCGGTCAATCCAGGCCGGCCGAGATAGCCGCGCGCGAGCCCCGCGCCACCGACCAGGATCTCGCCCGCAACGCCCACGGGCGCCGGCTGCCCCCATGCGTCAAGCAGGACGATCGACAGGTCGGGGATCGGCACGCCGATCCGGCTCTTGGCTCCCAGGTCACCCGAGCGGATGCGCCGGTACGTGACGTGAACGGACGTCTCGGTGATGCCGTACATGTTGACCAGCGCCGGAGCGTCGTCGCCGTAGCGGGAAAACCAGCCGGAGAGAGAGGACAGATCGAGCGCCTCGCCGCCGAACACAACGGTCTTGAGCGGCAGCCGCTCGGCGCCGGCATCGCCGGACGTCGCGGCGGCGTCCACCCGGTCGAGCTGCGCGAACGCCGACGGCGTCTGGCTGAACACGGTGACCTTCTCGCTCGCGAGCAACGCCCGGAAATCCTCCGGCGAACGGCTCACCAGATAGGGCACCACCACCAGTCGGCCGCCGTAGAGCAGCGCGCCCCACAGCTCCCAGACCGAGAAGTCGAAAGCGTAGGAGTGAAAGAGCGTCCAGACGTCGTCGGCGCCGAAGTCGAACCAGCGTTCGGTCGAAGTAAAGAGCCGCGCGACGTTCGCGTGGGTGACCACCACGCCTTTCGGCTTGCCCGTCGAGCCCGAGGTGTGAATCACGTAGGCGGCATTCTCCGGCGACAGGGCCGGCAGGTCACCCGGCGACGGCGGGGAGTCGGACGCGTCGTCCTCTTCGACCAGCCGGCGCTCGAGCCCCTCCGGCACGGTCGCGGCGAGATCCGCGCGGGTGATCACCCAGCGCGCCTCGGTGTCTTCGAGCACGAAGGCGTTGCGCTCGGCCGGATAGGTCGGATCGAGCGGCACGTAGACGCCACCCGCTTCGAGCACGGCAAGGATCGCCACCGGCAAGTCGAGCGAACGGTCGAGGCAGAGGCCCACCCGCGCCTCGGGCCCGACACCCGCCGCGCGGAGCCGGTGCGCCAGGCGGTTCGCCCGGGCCGCCAGCTCGGCGTAGGAGAGCGTCGTCTCGCCGCAGGTGACCGCCGGGGCGCCTCCCCGCGCGGCGGCGACCTCGGCGAAGCGGCGGTGGAGCAGAAATGCGGGAGCCGACTCGATCTCCGGCGCGGGAGAGGCCAGAGCCAGCTCGGCGGAATCGAGCAGTGGCAGCTCGGAGAGGCGCAGATCCGGATTCGCCGCGCCGGCCGCCAGAAGCCGCTCGAAGCGGCCCACGAAGGCGCGCACGGTGTCGCGATCGAACAGATCGGTCGCGAACTCAGCCATGCCGCCGATACCGGACCCGACGCGTCCGCCGTCGATCATCGAGAGCGTGAGATCGAACTTCGCCGTGCCGTTTTTGACCGGGATCGGCTCGAAGCCGCCGGCAGTTGCCGGCCCCGGCGCCCCCCCGGCCTGGAGCGCGAGCACCACCTGGGCGAGCGGCGCGTGGGCGAGATCACGCTCGGGCTTCAATTCCTCCACCAACTTTTCAAACGGCAGATCCTGATGATCGTAGGCCGCGAGCGTCCGCACCTTGGCGCGGCGCACCAGCTCGCGGAACGTCGGATCGCCGGAGAGATCGGCGCGCAGCACCAGGGTGTTGGCGACGAAGCCGATCAGCCCTTCCAGCTCCGGTCGGTTGCGGTTCGCGATCGGCGCGCCGAGCAGGAAGTCCTCGCCGCCGGTCGAGCGACCGATCAACGCCTGGAGCCCTGCGAGCAGGACCATGAACAGCGTTCCCCCTTCGGCCCGCGCGAGCGCCCGCAGGCTCTCGGCCAGCTCGGCCCGGAGAGCGAACGGCTCGCTCGCCCCGCGGAAGCTCTGGATCGCCGGGCGCGGCCGGTCGGCCGGCAGCTCCAGGATCTGCGGCGCCCCGGCGAGCGCCTCGCGCCAATAGGAAAGTTGGCTCGCGAGTTCGCCGCCGGCCAAATGCCGACGCTGCCAGAGCGCGAAATCGGGGTATTGGATCGGCAGCTCGCGCAGCCCCGCCGCCTTGCCCGGCCGTCCGGCTGCGTGTGCCGCATACAGCGCCCCCACCTCGCCCAAGAGCACGCCCATCGAGCCGCCGTCCGAAATGATGTGGTGCTGGGTCGCGAGCAGCGCATCGCCGCCGGCCGACCGGAGCAGCAAAGCGCGCAGGAGCGGCCCGCGCGCGAGGTCGAACGGCCGTCGCGCCTCGGCGGTGGCGATCCGCTGCAGCTCGCTTTCGGCAGCGCCGCCCGGCAGACCGGAAAGATCGGCGAAGCAGAGCGGCACCCACGCCGGTCCCGAGCCCGACGAGGCCGGGCGGACGATCTGTACCGCACGGCCGGCGACCTCGCCGAACGTCGTGCGCAGCGACTCGTGCCGATCGACCACCTCGGCGAGCGCGCGGGCAAACGCCGCGGGCGCGATGCGCGCCGGGAAGCGGAACGCCGAATAGAGGTTGTACTGGCCCGAGTCCGGATCGAGCCGGTCGAGAAACCAGAGCCTCGCTTGCGCGAACGACAGCGGCAGCTCGATGTCCGCCGGGTCGCCTGGTGTACGACGCAGAATCGCGGCCGGAGCCGCGGCGCCGAAACCCTCCGCTTCCAGCATCCTGGAGAGCAGGTCCAGGTCTTCGCCGGAGATCTCACGGGTTTTGGTCGTCGTGTCGCTCATTCGTCCTCGGCTCCTTCGTGGGCGGGTGCGCCGGCGAGCATCGTTTGGCGCTCCTCGGCGGACATCTCTTGGATCTGGCGCAGCAGCCGCGCGGTGCGCGCCGCCATGCCGGGCTGTTTTTCTTTGGCGATCAGAGTGCGTGCCGCCGCTTCGATCGTCGTCGCGGCAAAGAAGTCGCGCAGCTCCAGCTCGATACGGAAGACTTTCTGCACCCGCGCCACCACTTTGGTCGCGAGCAGAGAATGGCCGCCGAGGTCGAAGAAGTCCTCGTCGATCCCGATCCGTTCGCGGTCGAGCACCTCGCACCAGATACCGGCGAGAACCACCTCGATGTCGGTCTGCGGCGCGAGATACTCGCGCTCGGCGGTAATCCTCACGGGGTCGATCAGTCCCAGCGCCCGCCGATCGACTTTGCCCGCGGCGGTGCGCGGGAAGTCGTCGAGCACGGCGATCAGGGCGGGCACCATGTAGTCGGGGAGCTTGGCGCGCAGGGATTCCTTCAAATCCGCCGCTTCGGGCCGGTCGCCCTCCCGGCCATCCGTCGCGACGACGTAGGCGACCAGGCGCAATTCGCCGTCCCCCGCCGGACGGGCGAGCACCACCGCTTCGCGAACGCCAGCTTGGGCGCCGAGCACCGTTTCGATCTCTCCCAGCTCGATGCGGAAACCGCGGATCTTCACCTGGTGGTCGATCCGGCCGAGGAAATCTAGCTCTGTAATCTCCGCCCCGCCGCGCGAGACGGCGACCCAGCGCACCAGGTCGCCGGTGCGGTAGAGACGGGCTCCTGGAGCCTCGCCGAACGGATGCGGCACGAAGCTCGCCGCGGTGAGATCGGGCCGCCCCGGGTAGCCGCGGGCGAGCGACGCGCCGCCGAGCAGCAGCTCACCCGGCACACCGAGCGGCTGGACCGCGCCGGCCGCATCGACCACGTAGGTCTCAAAACCCGCGATCGGCCGGCCGATCGTGAGTCGCCCGCCGCGGTAGGCGAGAGCGCTCGCGCAGACCGTCGTCTCGGTCGGACCGTAGGCATCGACGAAACGACGTCCCTGACGCCAACGCTCGGCGAGGTCCGGCGGACAGGCTTCGCCCGCGACGATCAGCGCCGCGGAGACGCCTTCGGGCAGCTCGGGCAGCGCCGCGAGCGCGGAAGGGGGGAGGGTCGCCAGCGTGATCCGCTGCTCGGCGAGCAGACGCGCAAGGCCCGGCCCGGGCATCCGCTGCTCGCGGCCGGCGAACACCAGCGCGGCCCCGACACTCCAGGCTTCGACGAATTCCGAGACCGAAGCGTCAAAGCCGATCGAAGCGAACTGCAACACGCGATCCCCCGGTTCGAGGGCGGCGAAACGCGCGAGTTCGCGTCCCAGATTGGCGACGCCGCGGTGAGGGACGCCCACCCCCTTGGGCTTGCCCGTCGAACCCGAGGTGTAAATCACGTAGGCGAGGGTATCGAGCGCTGTATCTGCCCCGATCGCCGGAACGGGGCGCGTCTCCGGCTGCGTCGCGATCAAATCCCACGCCGCGCCGTTAAGGACGATCGCGAACACCGGCAGCGCCGGCAGCGTCTCTTGCAAGTGCTCCTGGGTGAGCAGGATCGAGAGCCCGGCGTCTTCGATCAGGAACGACAGCCGTTCGAGCGGCAGCTGCGGGTCGAGCGGCACGTAAACGCCGCCGGCCTTGGCGATGCCGAGGATGCCGACCGCGAGGTCGAACGACGGATCGCAGAAGACGCCGACCGCAACCTCCGGCCCGACGCCGAACGCGCGCAGGTGGTGGCCGAGTTGGTTGGCCCGCGCCTCCAGCTCGGCATATGTGAGCTGCGTCTCGCCCGCGACCAGCGCAGCCAGCTCGCCAAAACGGTCGGAGGTCTGCTCGAACAGAGCGGAGAGCGTCAACGGCGCGGCGGCAGGGCGCTCGACCGAGCGGCTCCACGCACCGACGATCTCCGCCTGCTCCCCCGCGGTGAGCAACGGCAGCTGGGCCACCGATCGCGCCGGGTCGGCCAGAGCGGCGCCGAGCAGAGTCTCCCATTGACCCGCGAAGCGGACGATCGTCGTCCGATCGAACAGCGCGGCGGCATAGACGAACGCTCCGCCAATGCCGAATCCCTGGTCGGAAAGGAACAGCGCGAGATCGGTCTTCGCGGTGCCGCTTCCCCCCTTCCACGGCTCGATTTCGACGTCGGCGAGGTCCAAGTGCCCCAGCGCCGCGGTCTGGAACGAGAAGTTGATCGAAAAAATCGGCGGGCGCGACGGATCGCGCTCGGGGTTCAGCTCGCTCACCAGCTTTTCAAACGGCATGTCCTGCTCGCCGAACGCGTCGAGCAGGTTGCCGCGGACCTCTCCCACCAGGGCGGAGAAACCGACCTCGGCGCGCGGCCGCGCCCGCAGCACCAGGGTGTTGATGAAGAAGCCGATCAACCCTTCGACCTCCGGACGGGAACGCCCGGCGACGGGGGTGCCAACGAGAATGTCTTCGACCCCCGCGAGACGCGCCATCAGAGTCGTGAAGGCGGCGAACAGGACCATGAACGGCGAGGCGCTGGCGCCGCGGGCAAACGACCGAACGCCCGCTTCGATCTCGCCCGGCAGCCGGAAGCCGAAATTGGCGCCGCGCGGGTTTTGCACCGGCGGCCGGGGTCGATCGGTCGGCAGATCGAGCGAGAGCGGCGCACCGGCCAGTGCTTTCTTCCAGAAAACGAGGCGGCGTTCCAGAGCCGGGCCGTCGAGCCAATGGCGCTGCCAGACCGAGAAATCCGCGAACTGGATCGGCAACGCGGGAAGCGTCGCCGGTCGTCCGGTCCGCGCCGCGGCGTAGAGCGCCCCCATCTCGCGCACCAGAATCCCGTTGGACCAGTCGTCAGAAACCGAGTGGTGAAGGTTGAAAAGCGCGACGTGGTCGCCCGGCTCCAGCTGCACCATCGAGATGCGCAGGAGAGGACCGGCGGCGAGATCGAACGGCCGCCGTCCCTCGGCCGAGGCCAATCGCTCGGCCTCCGACGTCCGCCGGTCGGCGGGCGCCCCGAGAAGATCGACCCGGCGGACCTTGGCGATGCGCGCCGCCGCCTCTGCCGGCGCAATCCGCTGCACCGGCGGCTCCTCGGCGTTGCCGACGCTTTCGAACGTGGTCCGCAGCGATTCGTGGCGCCGGACGATCGCCGCGAGCGCTCCTTCGAGCGCCGGGATCGACAGGGCACCTTTGAGGCGGAGGAAGATCGGCAGGTTGTAGACGGGGCTGTCCGGATCGAGCCGATCAAGGAACCAGAGCCGCTCCTGCGAAAACGACAACGGCACCGGTTGATCGCGCGAGACGGGTTCGAGCGGCGGCAGCGGCTCGGTTCCCGCGGCGCGGGCGGCTTCGATCCGGCGCGCCAGCTGCTCAACCGACGGCGCCTCGAACAGCGTGCGGACTTTCACCGGTACACCGAACGCGGCGCGCGCCCTGGAGGTGACCTGAAGCGCCAGGAGCGAGTGGCCGCCGAGGTCGAAGAAGCTGTCGGTGACGGAGACTGTATCGAGCCCTAAGACCTGCGCCCAGATGGTGACCAGGATCTCCTCCGTCGGCGTCTTCGGAGCGGCGAGTTCCGCCCCGGTCGCAGGCGCGGTGTCGGACGGGGCCGGCAGCGCCGCAAGGTCGAGCTTGCCGTTCGGCAGCGTCGGCAAGGCGGCGAGCAGCACGTAGTCGGCCGGCACCATGTGCTCGGGCAGCTCGCGGGCGAGGGCGGCTTTGAGTTCGCGCGGCGAGGTGAGATCCGAGTCGCTTCCCTCCGCCGCCACGACGTAGGCGACCAGCCGCTTGTCCGCGCCGTCGCCCGCTTCGCCGCTGCGCGCGATCACCGCCGCCTGCGCCACCTGAGGGAGCAGCCGCAACTGGCTCTCGATCTCGCCCAGCTCGATGCGGAAGCCGCGGATCTTCACCTGGCTGTCGATTCGGCCCAGGTACTCGATCTCGCCGTCGGGGAGGAAGCGCGCGAGGTCGCCGGTGCGGTAGAGCCGCGAGCCGGGACCGAAGCCGTGGGCAGCCGGGCGATCCGACGGGGGCGCAAGCGGGTCCGGAACGAACTTCTCGGCCGTCAAATCGGGCCGGCCGAGGTAACCCCACGCGAGGTTTGCGCCGCCGACGCACAGCTCACCCGGAAGCCCGAGCGCCACCGGGCGCCGCTCGCGGTCGAGCAACAGCAGACGAAGGTTCGGCAGCGGCCGGCCGATCGGCGAGATCGTCTTGCCCGAAACCTCGGCGACCCGCGGCCGGCTCGCGACGTCGATCGCCGTCTCGGTCGGGCCGTAGAGGTTGTGCAGCGGGATGTCGAGTCGATCGCGTAGACGCCGCGCAAGCGCGGTAGGCAGCGCCTCGCCCCCGGCGAACAGGCGCCGGAGCGAAGTCGAGCGCGGAAGCTCCGGCTCTTCGACGAAGACCTGAAGCATCGACGGCACGAGCTGGAGTGTGCCCACGTTGGTCTCGGCGACCGCGCGCGCCATGTAGGCGGCGTCGCGATGGCCGTCGGGCTGCGCGAACACCAGGACGCCACCGGCGGCGAGCGGTGCGAACAGCTCCCAGACCGAGGCATCGAACGAAGTCGGCGTCTTTTGCAGCAACCGCTCCCCCGCCTCGAACGGATGCGCCCAGAGCTGCCACTGCACCCGGTTGCCGATCGCGCGGTGCGGAATCAGAACACCCTTCGGCTTGCCGGTCGAGCCCGAGGTGTAGATGACGTAGGCGAGATCGTCCGGCGACGAGCCGACGTCCGGCCGCTCCGCGCTCAAACCGGCGAGATCGACATCCGCGTCGATCCGCACGATCGGAATCTCGGTCGGGGGCAAGATCCCCACGAACCGTTCTTGCGCCACCACCGCCGCGGCTCGGGAGTCTTCGAACAGATAGGCGATCCGGTCCGCCGGATACGAGGGATCGATCGGCACGTAGGCGGCACCCGCTTTCTGGCTGCCGAGGATCGCGACAATCAGGTCGAGGCTCCGTTCGACGACGATCGCCACCCGCGAACCGCGGCCGATCCCGAGCGCGATCAAGCGGTGCGCCAGGCGGTTGGCCAGCGCTTCGAGTTCGGCGTAGGTCAGCTCGGCGTCGGCCCCTGGGGCCACCCCTTCGGCGATCACCGCGAGTGCCGTGGGCGTCCGATCGACCTGCGCCTCGATCAATTGATGGAGGCAGACTTCGAGGTCGTAGGGCGCCGGACGGTCGTTCCACTCGACCAGCGTCTGGTGCCTCTCGGACGGCGTCGCGGCCGGGATCAGCGACAGCGGCCGGTCGGGATCGGCGCTCGCTTCCGAGAGAAGCAGGGCGAAACGCGCGCCGAACCGCAGCATGGTCGCCGGGTCGAACAGGTCGAGATCGAACTCGTACTGCGCGCCCAGACCCTCGGCGCCCTGGATCAACGTGAGCGTCAGGTCGAGCTTCGAGGTCGTCTTCTCGTACGCCACCCGTTCGAGCGCGAGGCCGGGGAGCGCGAGCGCGCCGGCCGGCACGTTCTGCAAAAGGAGCATCACCTGGAAGAGCGGCGAACCGCCGAGGTCGCGGTTCGGCTGGATCTCGCCGACCACCCGTTCGAACGGCATCTCCTGGTGCGCGAAGGCGCCGAGCGTCAAGCTCTTGGCGCGCCGGACCAGCTCGCGGAAACTCGGATCTCCCGAGATGTCGAGACGCAGCGCCAGCGTGTTCATGAAGACGCCGATCAGCCCTTCGATCTGCGCGCGGGTGCGGTTCGCCACCAGGGTGCCGACCGCGAAATCGGTCTGCCCGGAGGTCCGACTGAGGAACGCCGAAAATGCCGCGAAGAAGAGGATGAACGGCGTCGCTCCCTCTTCTCGCGCCAGACGGTCGAGACCGTTCAACCGCTCGGCCGGGATCGCGGAGAAGCGGGTGGCGCCCCGCTTGTTCGCCTCCGCTCCGCGAAGGCGGTCCGTCGGCAGCTCCAGCGCCGGGGGCAGCTCGCCGCCGCGCGCGGCGGGGCTCAGCGACTCCCGCCACCAGGCGAGATGGGTGTCGAGGGTCGAACCGGTGAGCCAAGCGCGCTGCCAGATTGCGTAATCGGCGTACTGGATCGGCAGCGGCGCCAAGGCCGGAGCCCGGTGTTCGAGCGCCGCGGCATAGAGCGCGCCGATCTCGCCCGCGAGGATGGCGGACGACCAGCCGTCCGACGCGATGTGGTGCATCGCGAACAGCACCGCGTGATCGTCTGGGGCCAGCCGCACCAACGCCGCGCGCAGCAGCGGCGCCCGCGTCAGATCGAACGGACGGAGCGCTTCGGCGAGCGCCAGGCGCGACAGCTCGACCTCGCGCCCGCCGGGTTCGATCAACCCGAGGTCGACGTTGCGCAACGCGACCGGCCGCGCCGCTTCGACGATCTGCACCGGCCCGCCGTCGTGATCGGCGAAACGGGTCCGCAGAGCGGCATGGCGATCGAGCAGGGCATCGAGCGCACCCCGCAGCGCCGGCACCGAAAGCTGGCCGCGCAGGCGCAGCGCGGTCGGCACGTTGTAGGCCGGCGAATCGGGTTCGAGCCGGGCGAGGAACCACAAGCGCTCCTGCGCATACGAGAGCGGCAGCTCGTCGCCCACCTGCCAGCCGGCGGGACCGAGCGGCAGCCAACCCGCCTCGCGGCGGGCAAAGCCCAGGGCCTCGGCCATGTCGCGGGTCGGCTCGCCCAAGAAATCTTCCGTGATCTCGTTCTTCCACCGGTCCGCGACTCCGCGGTCGATCCGGCCGTGCTCGTGGAACTTGACGTCGCCGACCATCCGCGACCAGGAGTGGAGGCCGTCGGTCATCCGCGCCGACTGCTTCTCGGCCGAGGCCTGATAGGGCGCCGCCATCTCCGGCTGGTAATCGATCCCTAAGAAGGAGCAGACGCCGCGCAGCACCCGCTCCGGATCGGCGAGCAACTGCTCGAACACCACGGCGTGCTTACGCTCGGCCGGAATCTGTTCAAAGAACGCCAGGATGTTGCGATGCGAGACGAGCCACACTAGTTCGGCCAGCTCGCGGCGGGTGAAGCTGTGCTCGGCGCGGAAGAACACCTGGTCGAGCTTCGCCTCTTCGAACGAACGGATCATGCCGTAGGGATGGCGGATCAGGTGGATGTAGCGCGGCTCCTCGAACATCTCCTCGGCGCGCGAAAGGATGCTCGGGTGGAGCGAATAGCCGGGGGTCTTGTCGACCAGCAGCCGCGGCTCGGCGGCCTTCTGGAGCCGGGCGAAGACCTCGCTCATCGAGATCCCCTCCTGCTCCCAAGCATCGAGCTTCGCCTCGGCCGCCTCGGCTTCCGAGCGGTCCAGCTCCATCACCGCGCGCACCGCCCCTTCGAGGAAGTGGTTGTAGCGGCCGGGGAAGTCGTCGCGCCGCTCGCGCAGGTCGTCGTAGGGCAGCAACTCCAGCTCAGGCGGCGCAAACAGCAGCGGATGGCCGGCGAGCATGACGCGGAAGAGGGTCGAGCCCGAACGCGGCGGCGACAGCACCAACGCCACCGGCGGGTTCTTGGCCGTGCCATCCGAGCGGACCGCCCTGCGCACCGGCACCAGCGCGTTGAACGCCGCGATCTTCGCTTCGTCGATCGGACCGGCGCTGGCGCCTGAAGCACCGGTCGCCATGCCGAACCGCCGGGCGAGCGCGGAGGGGTAATTTTCGGCCAGATAGGCGGCGAGCCCTTCGATCGTCGGCGCCTCGAACATGACGACGACGTGGACGATCTCGCCCAGCTCTTCCTGCAGGCGGTTGACCAGCATCGCACCCGCGATCGAGTTGCCGCCCAGCTCGAAGAAGTTTTCGTCGATGCCCACCGCGTCGACATGGAGCGTCTCGGCGAACAGACCGACCAGGAACTCTTCGAGCGGGTTTCGGGGCGGCGCGATCTCGCGCTCCGCCGCACCCGCGATCTCGCGCGGATCGGGCAGCGCGCGGCGATCGACCTTGCCGCTCGTGTTCTTCGGCAGCTCGGAAAGGGTCGCGATCGCCGCGGGAATCATGTACTCCGGCAGCGTCCGAGAAAGAAAAGCGCGCAACTCCGAAGCATCGAGCGGCTGGAGCGCATCGGGCGACTCCCCTTCCCACCCTCGCCGCGGCACGACGTAGGCGATCAGCCGCTTCTCGGTGCCCCCTTCGGCCCGGGCGACGACCACCACCTCTTGGACGTCCGGGTGCGCCATAAGCGCGCGCTCGATCTCCCCCAGCTCGATGCGGAAACCGCGCACCTTCACCTGGGTATCGACCCGGCCGAGGAATTCGAGTGTGCCGTCGGAGCCCCACCGCACCAGATCGCCGGTGCGGTAGAGCCGCAGGCCCGGGCCGGAAGTGAACGGATGGGGCACGAACCGCTCGGCGGTCAAATCCGGCGCGCCGAGATAGCCTCGGGCCAGAGCGATGCCGCCGACCGCCAGCTCGCCCGGCGTGCCCGCGGGCGCCAGATCGCCGCGCCGGTCGAGCACGTAGGCATCGACCCCGGGGGTCGGGCTCCCCAGCGGCAGGCGGCCGGAGCCGGGGACGTACGGATGCATCGCGATGCAGACCGTGTTCTCGGTCGGTCCATAGGCGTTGATCACCTTGTGGCCGACGCTCCAGGTCTCGGCGAGATCGATCGGGCATGCCTCGCCCGCGACCGCGATCGTGCGCAGCGCCGGCAACGGCTTGTCGGCCGGCAGCGCCGCGAGCGCCGAGGGCGGCAGCGTGACGTTCGAGATCGCCCGGTCGCGCAGCAGCGTGTACAGCTCGAAACCGGGGAGGATCGACGCCTTGGCCGCCATCACCAACGCGCCGCCATTGGCCAACGCCACCGCGATCTCCGAAACCGAGGCATCGAAGCCGCTCGAAGCGAACTGCAGGACGCGCGGCTCGGGTCCGGCGCCCGGCATCACCTCGAACATCTCGCCCTGCTGCCGCGAGAGGTTTTCGAGACCACGGTGGGTGACCGCGACACCTTTCGGTTTACCCGTCGAGCCGGAGGTATAGATCACGTAGGCCAACTGGTCCGGGTCGATCGGAACTCGGGCGGCCTCGGTTGCCAGGTCGACCGCCCCGGCCGCCAGTTCCGCTTCGAGCGCGTCCAGGTCGATCACCCAGGCTGCGTGCTCGGGCAATTCGTCGAGCAGCGACTCCTCGGAGATCAGGATCGGCACCCCGGCATCGCGGATCATCGCGCCCGAGCGTTCGGCCGGCAGGGTCGGATCGAGCGGCAGATAGGCGCCGCCCGCAAGCCAGACGCCGAGCATCGATTCGATCAGCCGCGGCGAGCGTTCGAGGAACAGGCCGACCAGAACCTCCGGACCGACGCCCATGCCGGTGAGGTGCCGCGCGAGGCGCAGCGCGCGCGCCGCCAGCTCGCCATAGGTCGTCCGCTCTTGCTCGAACAGGATCGCCAGCGCCTCCGGCCGCGCTGCCGCCTGCGCCAGGAACAGAGCGGCGATCGAGCGACCCGATTGCGGCGGCGGATTCAACCGCGCTTGCCCCGAGAACTCGTCGAGCAGCATGCGCCGTTCGGGCGGCAACAACAGTTCGACCGCCGACAGCGCGGCTTCGGGCGCCGTGCTCACCTGGGCGAGCAGGCGAACGAAGCGTTCGGCGATGCGCGCGATCGTCGCCGGCTCGAACAGTTCGACGTTGTAGCGGAACTGGCCGAACAGCGGCTCGCCGGCTCCGGCGTCGACCACCATCAGCGTCAGGTCGAACTTCGAGATTTCGAGCGTCTGGCCGAGCGGCCGGATGGTCAGATCGGGCAGCGGCGCGAGGTGGGTCGACGGCGGCGCGTCGACCACCAGGTGGACCTGAAAGACCGGCGAGTGCGCGCGGCTCCGCTCGGGCGCCAGATCCTCGACGATCCGCTCGAACGGCACGTCCTGGTGGGCGTAGGCGCCGAGCGTCGTGGCGCGCACGCGGGCGAGCAGATCGACGAACGACGGATCGCCCGACAGGTCGGTGCGCAAGGCGAGCGTGTTGACGAAGAAGCCGATCAATCCCTCCACCTCGCGCCGGTTGCGGCCCGCGATCGGCGTGCCGACCACCACGTCGGCGACGTTGGCGATCCGCGCGAGCAGCGCGTCGAACCCGGCGAGCAGAGTCATGAAGATCGTCGTCCCGTGCGCCCGGCCCAAGGCGCGGAGCGCGTCGGCGAGCGGGGCGTCGATCTCGAACCGCTCGCGGCTGCCGGCGAAGCGCTGAATCGCCGGACGCGGCCGGTCGAGCGGTAGCTCCAGAAGCGGCGGCGCTCCGGAAAGCGACTCGCGCCAGTAGGCGAGCTGGCGCCCGAGCGCCTCGTCTTTCAACCAGCCGCGCTGCCACAGGGCGAAATCGGCGTACTGAATCGGCAGCTCGGGCAGCGGCGAACGGCGCCCCTCGTGGATCGCCGGGTAGAGTGCCGCGATCTCAGAGAGCATCACGTCGTTGGACCAGCCGTCGGTCGCCAGGTGATGCATCGCAACGGTCAGGCGATACGACCGGTCGGCCACCCGCACCAGCAGCGCGCGGGCGAGCGGCGCCTGCCCTAAATCGAACGGCTGGTGCGCGGCGTCGTAGGCGAGCCGCTCGGCCCGCTCGATCCGTCCCTCTTCGGACACGGCGCGCAGGTCGACCTGCTCGAACGGAAACGGCGGCGGCGGGGAAACGATCTGCACCGGCTTGCCCGCTTCGACGGCAAAGTGCGTGCGCAGCATTTCGTGCCGGCGAACGATCTCGTCGAGCGCGCCGCGAAGCGCCGCGACGTGCAAATCGCCGTCGAAGGTCACCGAGGACGAAACGTTATAGGCCGACGTACCGGGCTGGAACTGTTCCAAGAACCAGAGCCGCTCCTGAGCGAAAGAGAGCGGCGCGGACACTCCGCGCTCTTGGGTTTGAAGCGGCGGAATCTCCGCCACCAAGGCGCCGCTACCGCCCAGGATATGCTCCACGCCCTCTTGCTCGATCGCCGCGGCGAGGCGGCCGAGATCGGGCGCCTCGAACACCCGGCGCAGCGGCAGCTCGACGCCGAGCACCTCGCGAATCCGCGAGACCATGCGCATCGCCAGCAGCGAGTGGCCGCCGAGGTCGAAGAAGTGCGACTCGACCCCCACGGGGCCGATTCCCAGAAACTCCTGCCAGATGCCCGCGAGCAGCTGTTCGATCGGGTTGCGCGGCGCCGTCAAAGAGCCTGCCGCAAGGCCCGCGCCGCCGGCCGGATCGGGGGCCGGCAAAGCCTTTCGATCGACCTTGCCGCTGGGGGTGAGCGGCAAGCGGTCGAGGCGGGTGATCGACGCCGGCACCATCGCCTCGGTGAGCCGGCCGCGAAGATGCCCCAGCAACGTTTCGCGCAGCGCCGCGCCATCGCCCAACGACGCGCCCGCGCGCTCGACCACGTAGGCGGCGAGCCGCTTGTCCTCGCCCTCGCCGAACACCGTGGCCGCCGCCTGGGCGACGCTCGGATGGGCGGCCAACACCTGTTCGATCTCTTGCAGCTCGATCCGGTGGCCGCGGATCTTCACCTGATGGTCGATTCGCCCCAGCGCTTCGAGCCGGCCGTCGGCCAGGAAGCGCGCGAGGTCGCCGGTGCGGTAGACCCGCGCGCCGGCCGTGGCCGAGAACGGATCGGGCACGAAGCGCTCGGCGGTGAGGTCGGGGCGCGCGTGGTAGCCCCGCGCCACGCCGACGCCGCCGATCCACAGCTCGCCCGCGACCCCCGCGGGGAGCAAGTTGCCATGGGCGTCCACCACGTAGACGCCGGTCGCCGCGATCGGCCGACCGATCGTGATCGGTCCCTGCTCGGCCCGCCCGACCGGATCGAGCGTCGACCAGACCGCCGTCTCGGTCGGTCCGTACATATTCCACAGCGAGGCGACCGATGGCAGCAATTCCGCGGCGAGCGCGGGGGGCAGCGCTTCGCCGCCGACCAACGCCTTCAACTTGGGGTCGCCCGGCCAGCCGGAGGCGAGCAGCACGCGCCAGCCCGAAGGGGTCGCCTGCAGGATCGTGGCGCCGCTTTGGGCCAGACGATCCGCGAGCAGCCGGCCGTCGGCCACCTCGTCGCGGCGCGCGATCACCGTCCGCGCGCCGATCAGCAGCGGCGCGTACAGCTCCAACCCCGCGATGTCGAACGACAGCGAAGTCGAGGCCAGCACCACGTCGTCGGCGGTAACGCCCGGCCGCTCGATCATCGCAAACAGGAAGCTCGCGAGCGCCCCGTGCGACAGCTCGACCCCCTTCGGCCGGCCGGTCGAACCCGAGGTGTAGATCGTGTAGGCGAGGCCGAGCGGCCAGGCGCGCGGCGCCAGCTCGCCGCCGTCGCCCGCACCGGCTCCTGGCGCCTCGTCGATGAGCACGCCCCCGGCTCCGAGCGCCACGGTGATCGGCACCTGTTCGAGCAGCGCGGCAAGCCCCGCCGCTTCGGCCGCCGGCTCGGCATCGACGACGAGCGCCGCCAGCCCCGCGTCGGCCGCCATGTAGGCCAATCGATCGGCCGGGTACCCCGGATCGAGCGGCACGTACGAGGCCCCGGCCGCGAGCACGCCGAGCGCCGCCACCGGCAGGGCGGCCGAACGCTCAACCGCGATGCCCACCTTGGCCTCGCGCCCGATGCCGAGGGCGATCAACCGCCGCGCCAGAACGTTGACCCGCGCGGCAAGGCCCGCGTAGTCGAGGCTCTCCGCCGCGTCGACCACCGCGATCGCGCCGGGGGTCCGCCGCACCTGGGCGGCGAAGAGCGCCGGCACGGTCCACGAGGTCTCGTCCGCGGCCGCCGGGGGGGCCGCGCCGGTTCCCGCGCCGAGCAGTTCGGTTCGCTCCGCCGCGGCGAGCAGCGGCAGGTCGAACAGGCGCGTCTCCGGCGCCGCCGCGGCGCCCGCCAGCAACGTCTCGTAGTGGCGCGCCAGGCGCTCGATCGTCGAGGCCTCGAACAGGTCGGTCGCGTACTCCCAGTTGAGCAGAACCGCGCGCGGCGTGGTGCGCAGGTAGAGCTGCAGATCGACCAGCGCGGTCTCGGCCGAAACCCCGAGAGGGGTCATCGTCAGCTCGCCTTCGGTCCCCCCTTCAAACGGCGTGTTGACCAGGTTGAACATCAGCTGGAACAGCGGGTTGCGCCCCAGGTCGCGGCGCGGGGCCAGCTCTTCGACCAGCCGTTCGAACGGCAGATCCTGATGCGCGAAGGCGCCGAGCGCCGAGACTTTCGCCCGATCGACCGCCTCGCCGAAGGTCGGATCGCCGGCCACCGAGGTGCGCAGGACGAGGGTGTTGACGAAGAAGCCGATCAGCCCCTCGACGTCGCTGCGCGTCCGGTTCGCGACCGGCGTGCCGAGCACCGAATCCCCTTCGCCGGCATAGCGCGCGACCAGCGCCTGGAAACCCGCGAGCAGGACCATGAAGGCGGAAGCGGAACGGGCGCGACCGAGCCCCTCCAAGCGCGCCGCCAGCTCGCCCGGAATCACCGTCGCCAAGGTTTTGCCGCGGTGGCTCGCGACCGGCGGCCGCGGCCGATCGGTGGGCAGCTCGGAGTCCGACGCGCCGGTCAGGCGATCGCGCCAGTACGAGAGCTGGCGCGCCAGCTCCCCTTCGGCGAACCAAGCGCGCTGCTCGACCGCGAAATCGGCGTATTGCAACGGCAGCGGCGGCAGCGGCGACGGGCGGCCGAGGTGACGGGCGCCATAGAGCACGGCCACCTCGCCGAACAGCAGCCCCATCGACCAGCCGTCCGAGACGATGTGGTGCATGGCATAGATCAGCGCGTGCTCGTTCCTGCCCGTGCGTAGGAGCCAGGTGCGCAACAGCGGCGCCACGGCCAAGTCGAACGGCAGGGCGAACTGGGCACGCGCCAGACGCTTGAGTTCCGCCTCGCCGGCCGGCCCGCTCGCGGCGTCGAGCCGCGACAGATCGATCTCGGCGGTGGCGAGCACGACGCCCGGCTCGACGATCTGCACCGGCTCCCCGGCGAATTCGTCAAACCGGGTGCGCAACGTGTCGTGCCGCCGGCCGATATCGGCCACCGCGGCGCGCAACGCCCCCCGATCGAGCGGTCCCGCCAGCCGCACCGCGCCGCCCAGATTGTAGAAAGGGTCGCCCGGAGCCAGGCGGTCCAACAGCCACAGCCGCTGCTGGGCAAACGAAAGAGGAGCCCGGTTCCGACGCACCGCCACCGAGGGAACCGCCCCAGCCGGAGCCGCCACCGCCGGAGCCGCCACCGAAACGTTTTCTTCTCCCGGCACGCCGCGCTCGATCACCGCCGCCAGGGCGCCTAACGTCGGCGCCTCGAACACCCGCCGCAGCGGCAGCTCCACGCCCAGATCCTCGCGCAGCCGCGCCAACAGGCGCATCGCCAGCAGCGAATGGCCGCCGAGGTGGAAGAAGTGCGACTCGACCCCGATCCCGGACACCCCGAGCAGCTCCTGCCACAGGGCGGCGAGCTGCCGTTCGAGCGGCGTCCTCGGCGGCTGCCCGGCGCCCCCTTCGCCGCCCGCCGTCGCGTCCGGCAAGGGGAGCGCCCGGCGATCGACCTTGCCGTTCGGCGTAAGCGGCAGCCGATCGAGGAGGGCGAAATACGACGGCACCATCGCTTCCGGCAGCCGCGCGCGCAACGCCGCCCCGAGCGTCTCGGCAAGGTCGGAGCCCAGGCCAGCATCCGGTCGTGCGACCACGTAGGCCGCGATCCGCCGGTCTTCCCCCTCGCCGAACAGAGCCGCCGCCGCCGCCGCGACGCCGGGCAGGGCGGCGAGCGCGTTTTCGATCTCCCCCAGCTCGATGCGATGGCCGCGGACCTTCACCTGATGATCGGTCCGCCCGAGGGCGACCAACCGGCCGTCGGGTAGAAAGCGCGCGAGGTCGCCGGTGCGATAGAGCCGGGCGCCGCCGCCGGCCGCGCCGGAGGTCAATCCGTCCGGTACGAACCGCTCGGCGGTGAGATCGGGGCGAGAACGATAGCCGCGCGCGACACCCGCGCCGCCGATCCACAGCTCGCCCGGCACTCCCCAGGGGACGAGCCGGCCCGTGGCGTCCACCACCACGACGCGAGTCGCCGGGATCGGCCGGCCGATCGAGATCGCCGTCCCCGCCTGCGGAGCGATCGGTTCGAGCGTCGACCAGACCGCGGTCTCCGTCGGTCCATACATGTTCCAGAGCGAGCCGACCTTGTCGCCCAACTCTTCGGCCAGCGCGGGCGCCAGCGCCTCGCCGCCCACCAGCGCCTTGATCTCCGGATCGCCCGCCCAGCCCGAAGCCAAGAGCACCCGCCAGCCCGAAGGCGTCGCCTGGAGAATCGTGGCGCCGCTGGCTGCCAGCAGATCGGCGAGCAGGCGGCCGTCGGTCACCTCGTCGCGCCGCGCGATCACACAGCGTGCACCGACCAGAAGCGGCGCGAACAGCTCTAAGCCCGCGATGTCGAACGACAGCGAGGTGACCGCGACGAACACGTCGGCCGAGGCCACGCCCGGGCGCTCGATCATCGCCGCCAGGAAGCTTGCGAGCGCGCCGTGCGACAGCTCGACCCCCTTCGGCCGGCCGGTCGAACCCGAGGTGTAGATGGTGTAGGCGAGCGAGCCCGGCAACGCCCGCGCGGGGATTGCCGCAGGGATCTCCTCAGCCGCTTGGTCAGGCGCTTGGTCTGCCGCGTCCGCGCCGGTCGCACCGACGATCTCGCCGTCGGCGCCGAGGTGCAGGAGAGCGCCGAACGCCACGCCGGCCGCGGTGAGGCCGGCCGCCGTATCCGCCCCCTCTTCGCCGCCCGCGAGAGCCCCGCCGACGATCAACGCCGCGAGCCCCGCGTCGGCCGCCATGTAGGCCAGGCGCTCGGCGGGGTAGGCGGGATCGAGCGGCACGTACGAGGCACCGGCGGCGAGCACGCCGAGCGCCGCCACCGGCAGCGCCGCCGAGCGCTCGACCGCGATGCCCACCTTCGCCTCGATGCCTACCCCGAGCGCGATCAAACGGCGCGCGAGCCGGTTCGCCCGCGCCGCGAGCGTCGCGTAGTCGAGCGTGGCGCCGGCCGCGACCAGCGCCACCGCGTCCGGCGTTCGACGCGCCTGCTCGGCGAAGCGTTCCGGCACCGTCCAGGTCGTCTGGCCGGCCCGCGGCGCGGCCGCTCCGGCGCCCGCGCCGAGCAGGGCCTCGCGCTCCGCCGGGGCGAGGAGCTGCAGCTCGGAGAGCCGCTCCCGCGGATGCGCGACCGCTTCGGCGAGCAGGTTGCCGTAGTGCCGGGCCAGGCGGTCGATCGTCGAAGCCTCGAACAGGTCGGTCGCGTACTCCCAGCCGAGACCGACCCGATCGGCGGTCTCGAACAGGTAGACCTGCAAGTCGAACGGCGCGGTGCCGGAACGCAGCGCCAGCAGGCCGCCGAGCTGGTCGAGCACGTCGTCGTTTTCGGCCTGCGGCATCAGGTTGAACATCAGCTGGAACAGCGGGTTGCGCGCCATGTCGCGGCGCGGCGCCAGCTCTTCGACCAGGCGCTCGAACGGCACGTCCTGGTAGGAGTAGGCGTCGAGCGCCAGAGCGCGAACCCGGTCGACGATCGTGCCGAACGACGGGTCGCCGGACAGGTCGGCGCGCAGGATCAGGTTGTTGACGAAGAAGCCGATCAGCATCTCTTCGTCGCGCCGCGCGCGGCCGGCGATCGGCGCCCCGACGGCGAGGTCGGTGCCGCCGGAGTAGCGCGAGATCAGGCCGAAGAAACCGCTCAGCAGCGCCATGAACGACGAGCCGGAATGCGCCCGCGCCAGAGCGCCGAGCGGACCGAACACCTCCGGCCCGATCGAAGAGCGGAAGGTGACGCCGCGGTGGCTCGGCACCGGCGGCCGCGGCCGGTCGGCGGGCAGCTCGGTGATCGGCAGCCCCGCGAGCCGCTCGCGCCAAAACTTGATCTGGCGGTCGATCTCGCCGCTGGCGAAGCGCTCGCGCTGGCGGCGCGCCACCTCGGAATACGGGGTTAAGAGCGGCGCCAGGGGCGACGGCCGGCGGGCGGCGAACGCCGGGTAGATCGCGAATAGCTCGCGCCCGAACACGCCGAGCGACCAGCCGTCCGAGATGATGTGGTGAAAGCTGTAGATCAGCGCGTGATCGGCCGGCGCCAGGCGCAACAGCACGCAGCGCACCAACGGCGCCCACCGCAGATCGAACGGGCGATGCAGCTCGATGCCGGCGAGGCGCTCGGCCTCCGCGCCGCGCCGCGCGGCCGGGAGCGCGGAGAGCGCCACCACCGGCAGTTGCACCGGCACGTTGGGATGGATCACCAGCCGCGGCCGGCCGCCGCTCTCGCCGAAGCTCGAACGCAGCGTCTCGTGGCGCCGTACCACCTCGCGGAGAGCCGCGGCGAGCGCCGCGACGTCCACCTCTTGGGTCAGGCGCTGCGCCGAGCCGAGAGTGTAAAACGCGTTGTCCGGCACCAGCCGATCGAGCAGCCAGAGCCGTTCCTGAGCAAACGACAGCGGCGCCTCCACCCCGGCTTCGAGTACGACCCTCGACGCAGCGACCGCCCGGGTGGCGGGAACGGTAGGAGCGGCGGCGGTGACGGAAACCGGCGCGGGGGCCGCGGTGCCCAGCTCCCGATGGCGCTCATCGACCGCGCGGGCGAGCGCCGCGATCGTCGGCGTGGCGAACAGGGCGTCGAGCGCCAGGTCGACACCGCACGCCTCGCGGACGCGCGACAGGACGCGGGTCGCGAGCAGCGAATGGCCGCCGAGATCGAAGAAGCTGTCGTGGGTTCCCACCTCGACGACGCCGAACAGGTCGCGCCAGATCGCCGCGATCCGCTGTTCGCTGTCGGTGCTCGGGGGCACGAAGGCGGTGGCGAGGGCCGGGCGCTGGTGCAGCGCCGGGGCAACGATGCCGATCGCCGCTTGGGCGGCGGAAGCCGGCGCGCCGGATATCGCCGCGGCGCCCCCCGAGGGTTGTCCCAGGGCGAGACCGAGCAGCTCCGGCCGCGGTTCGAGGAAGAAGCGCTGGCGCTCGAACGGGTAGGTCGGCAGCGCCACCTTGCGCCGTTTTTCCTTGCCGAAATAGCGGCGCCAATCGATCGCGCCGCCGCGCACCCAAAGCTCGGCCACGGCGCGCGCCATGCGCTCGGCGTCGCCCATCTTCTCTTTCGGGTGGCGCAGGCTCGCGAGCACCACTCCGACCGGCGCGGGCTGGCGGCGCACGAGGGTTCCGAGCGCGTTGCCGGGACCCGCTTCGAGATAGATCGCGTCGCCTTCGGCCGCGAGCGTCGCGAGCCCGTCGGCGAACCGCACGGCGTGCCGCAGATGGCCGGCCCAGTAGGCCGGGTCGGTCGCCTCCGCCGCAGTGATGAAACCGCCGGTGCGGTTCGAAACGAAGCGGAGGTTCGGCGCGCTCTTCGGCACCGCCGCCACTGCGCGCTCGAACTCGTCGAGGATCGGTTCCATCGCCGCGGTATGAAACGCGTGGGCGGTATGGAGCCGGCGCGCTTCGAGACCGTCCGGCAGCTCGGGCGCTATTCCCGCGGCGAAACGTTCGATCTCCTCGCGCGGCCCCGCCACGACCACGCTCTCGGGCGCATTGATCGCCGCGATCTCGAGCGTCGGGAAACCGTCCGCCAGGCGCGCCGCCACCCAGGTCTCGCCGCGCGGCAGCGCCAGCATCGCCCCTTCCGGCATCGACTGCATCAGCCGTCCGCGCAACGCCACCAGACGCGCGGCATCCTCGAAGCTGAACACGCCGGCCAGATGCGCCGCGACGTATTCGCCGACGCTGTGGCCGATCATCGCCGCGGGCGCAACGCCCCACGAGAGCCAGAGCCGCGCAAGCGCCGTCTCGACCGCGAACAGCGCCGGCTGGGTCCATTCGGTCCGCGCGAGCAGCGCCTCCGCCGCCGCGCGATCCGGTCCCGAAGCCCCGCGGGCGAACATAACGTCGCGCAGGTCGCGCCCGACCTCGGGCGTCAGAACGTCCGCCGCGAGATCGATCGCGGTGCGGAACACCGGCTCTTTGGCGTAAAGCTCCTCGGCCATGCCGAGGTATTGGGCGCCTTGGCCGGGAAAGAGAAAGACCACCGGCCGGTCGTCCGAAGAGACGGCGGCGGCGAAGCTGCCGGCGCCGCCGAGCGCCGCGACGAGACCGGCCGACCCGGTCGCCGACCCGGCGACCGCCGCCTGGCGATGGGAAAACGCCTTGCGCCCGAGCGCCGCCGTGTAGGCGAGGTCGGCCAGATCGGACGGCGAAATCGTCGGCCGCGCGGCCAGGTGAGCCGACAGCCGCTCGGTCGCCGCGGCCAGCGCGTCGCCGCTCTTGGCCGACAGGACGACGATCTGAAAATCGCGCGCGGGCGCGGCCGACGCCTCCGCCGCGGGCGCCTGTACGAGGATCGCATGGGCGTTCGTGCCGCCCATGCCGAACGACGAGACGGCGGCGCGCCGCGGCGCCCCCGGCTCCGGGGCGGGAAACGGCACCGGCGCCGCGTTGACGAAGAACGGTCCGGAGGCGAGG
>JBBRUC010000010.1:0-54143 GCA_038248205.1 Thermoanaerobaculia bacterium | reverse complement strand
CGCCGTAGGCCTTGCGCGTGATCACGGTCAGCTTGGGCACAGTCGCTTCGCAATACGCGTACAGCAGCTTCGCCCCGTGCTTGATGATGCCGCCGTGCTCCTGCGCGACGCCAGGAAGAAAGCCCGGCACATCCTCGAAAGTCACGATCGGAATGTTGAACGCATCGCAGAACCGGATGAAGCGCGCCGCCTTGAGCGATGCGTTGATGTCGAGCACTCCCGCGAGCACCGCCGGCTGATTTGCCACGACGCCGACGCTGAACCCGCCAAGATGCGCGAACCCACAGATGATGTTTCCGGCGTACTCGCGCTGAACCTCGTAGAAATCACCATCGTCGACGATGCGCTTGATGACATCGTGCATATCATACGGCTTGTTCGCGTTGTCCGGGACGATGTCGAGCAGCGATTCGTCGCGTCTGTCGCGCGGGTCCGTGCCCGGTCCGCGTGGCGCATCGCTGAGGTTGTTCGACGGGATGTACCGAAAAAGATCGCGGATGTGCTGAAGGCACTCTGGCTCGGAATCGCAAGCGAAGTGCGCGACTCCGGAGGTTGCGGAGTGGGTGTCGGCGCCTCCCAGCATCTCCATGGTTACATCTTCATGGGTCACCGTCTTCACTACGTTCGGACCCGTGACGAACATGTAGGACGTACCGCGCACCATGTACGTGAAATCGGTGATCGCCGGCGAGTAGACAGCGCCGCCAGCGCACGGTCCGAGGACGGCTGAGATCTGAGGGATGACGCCCGAAGCAAGCGTGTTGCGTAGAAAAATCTCGGCGTAGCCGCCGAGTGAGACGACGCCTTCCTGGATGCGCGCGCCGCCGGAATCGTTGAGGCCGATCACCGGCGCGCCGTTTTCCACCGCGAGATCCATGATCTTGCAGATCTTCTGGGCGTTGGTTTCCGACAGCGAGCCGCCGAAGACGGTGAAGTCCTGAGCGAAGACGTAGATCAGGCGACCCTCGACCGTACCGTACCCGGAGACCACCCCGTCGCCAGGGAACTTGGTGTTCTCCATCCCGAAGTCGCGGCAGCGGTGGACGACCAGGGCGTCCAGCTCGACGAACGAGCCCGGGTCGAGCAGCAGCTCCACCCGCTCGCGGGCGGTCAGTTTGCCTTCCCTGTGTTGACGCGCGATGCGGTCGGCGCCGCCACCCGCTTCGGCGGCGGTGAGCCGCTCTTTGAGCTCGGAGATCTGCTGGGCCCGGATGTCGCTCATGGGGCCGGATCTTACCCCGGAACCTCTTCCTGACTCGGTCTTTGCCGCGTCTTGACGGACCGGGCGGGGCGGTTTCCGTGCGGTTTTTGGCGTACTCTTCGCCTACATCTAACTCGAAAAGGGGGAAAGCCAATGCGCTTGCGAATTCCGGCCGCATCCGTGTTCCTTACGATCCTGGTTCTCGGCGCGGTGCCGAGGATGACCGGCGCAGAGGACACCTCCGATCTCGCCGAAACTCTCTTGGCCGCCCCGGTCGCCGCTCCGCGGGCCGCAAGCGAAACCGGCCCGGTCGCCGTGCCGGTGCCGAGCGAGAAAACGATGCGCTACTACAACAGCGGCATCGCCATCTGGTGGGTCGAGCTGCTCTGGGGGCTGGGCGTCCCCGCCTTGCTGCTGTTCACCGGATGGAGCGCCCGAATCCGTACGTTCGCCCAGAGGTTCGGACGGCGGTGGTTTCCGACCGTGGCAATCTATTTCGCACTGTTTACCCTTCTGACGTTCCTGCTCGATCTACCGATCGCCTATTTCACCGGTTTCGTGCGCGAGCACTCTTATGGGTTGTCGAACCAGACTGCGGCGAAGTGGTGGAGCGATGCGGCCAAGGGTCTGCTCGTCGGCATCATCGGCAGCGCCCTCACCCTTTGGATTCCGTACCTCCTGCTTCGTAAAAGCCCTCGTCGTTGGTGGCTCTGGACCTCGCTTACGGCCATTCCTCTGCTCGCGCTCCTGCTGGTGATCTCGCCGGTCTGGCTCGATCCCCTGTTCAACAAGTTCGGGCCGATGAAGGACCGCGCGCTCGAAGCGAAGATCCTCGCGCTCGCCGACCGGGCGGGCATCGAAGGAAGCCGTGTGTACGAGGTAGACAAGAGCGTCGACACGGAAAAAGTCAACGCCTACGTCGCGGGCTTAGGGGGCACCAAGCGGGTGGTTCTGTGGGACACCATCATCAAGAAGCTCAACGAACGCGAGTTGCTGTTCGTCATGGGGCACGAGATGGGACACTACGTGCTCAACCACACCCCGATGCTGATCGGCCTGGGATTCTTGCTGATCTTGATCGGTCTCTACTCAATCCATCGTCTGGCAGACAGGATGATCAAGCGGTGGGGCGATCGGTTTGGTTTCCACGACCTCTCGGACGTTGCCTCCTGGCCGCTGATCCTGCTGCTGTTCTCTCTGGTCAATTTCGTGCTCACGCCAGGCGCGATGGCGATCGCCCGCCAGATCGAACATCAAGCCGACGTGTACGGTTTGGAGATCACCCGCGACAACCACGCAGCGGCGACCGCGTTCGTCAAACTCCAGGCGGAGAACCTGAGCAATCCCCGTCCGGGACTCCTGTACAAGCTCTGGAATTCTTCGCACCCCACCCTTGGCGAGCGGATCGACTTCTGCAACGAATACCGCCCGTGGGAACAAGGTGAGCCGCTGCGCTATGGGGATTTGATCAAGCCTGCCAGCCAGTAGTGCCGGAAAGTGCCGGATCAGACTCAGCCTTCGACGATCGGCCCGGCCACCACCCCGGGAAGGCCGTCGACGAAACGGCTGCCGAACGCCTGGGCGGCCGTCCAGGCTCCTGGCTTCCCCTCTCCCGCGAGGACTTTCCGTGTACAGGCGATCGCGGAAACCGCCGTAAAGGCGTAGGCCTCAGGGGTTTCGAGGGTGGCCGAGATGCGGCTCCCTCCTTCGCCCTCGATCTCGCCCCAGAGATAGGTTCGGGCGGTGGCTCGCGCCTCGGCGCTCGGTCCGATCGCTAGCCGGTCGACCCTGCGTTGCAGGAACCGCTTGACCGGACCCCAGCCGGCGACCGGCAAGAGGGGATTCACCCAGCGCAGGCGGCGGACCGCGCTCGGAGGCATTCCGGTATAGACCCTTAGGTTTGGGATGCCGGTCGAGCGCCAGGCGGTCGAGAGGTCGCCCCACGGGATGGTGGCGCAGGTACGCCGGCCGAGCTTGCCGCCGAAATCGATCTCGCGGACGTGCCAGGCGAGCGGCACGGCCATCAGCTTGCCGTCGCGGCGGATCGCCCCGGCCTCGGGAAAGCTCTCGATCATCGTCTTGAGCGTTCCGCGGCTCGCCGAGCCGCCCGCCGAGGCAAACGCCAGGTTGAGAGCGGTGGCGCCGGGCAGTGCTTCGGCCAGCCGGAGCGCGAGCGAATCCGACGGCACGACGTCGAAGCCGACCCCGGGCAGCAGCGACACCCCCGCCCGCTCGGCCTTCGCGTGTTGGGCGAAGACCCCTTCAAAAACCCGGATCTCTCCCGTGATGTCAAGGTAATGGCATTGCGCCGCAAGGCAGGCCTGGACCATCGGCTTGCTGGTGACCACGAATGGACCTGCGCAGTGGAGCACCGCGGAAACCCCTTCAAGTCCGCGGCGTACCGACGCAGGGTCGGAGAGGTCGAACACCCGCACGGTGAGGCCCAGCTCGGACCCGAGCGCCAGCAGCGCCTCCCGGTTTCTTCCGGCTAGGATCGGCGCGAGGCCGCGCGCCACCGCCTCGCGGGCCGCCAGCTCGCCGGTGTAGCCGTTGGCGCCGTAGATCAAAAGTTGGCTCATCGCGATCCTCCCGGCGGTCCCGGCGGTTGCCGGGCGAGGGCCGAGCGCGCCGCCAAAACCCGCGCCGCCGCCTCGTCGGCCGTCGCCGCGAGCGCTGTCAGATGCCCCATCTTACGTCCGGGGCGTGCCTCGACCTTGCCGTAAAGGTGAAGCTTCACCTCCGGAAACGAGAGCGCCGCCGCCCAGCCGGGCTCGCCCTCGGCCCACAGGTCGCCGAGCAGGTTCGCCATCGCCGACGGCCGGTAGAGTTCGGTCGCCCCGAGCGGCAGTCCGCACACCGCGCGCAGCTGTTGCTCGAACTGGCTGGTCACGGCGGCGTCGAACGTCAGATGGCCCGAGTTGTGCGGCCGGGGCGCCAGTTCGTTCACCAGCAGCCGGCCGTCGCGGGCGAGGAACAGCTCAACGCAGAGAACGCCCACGACGTCGAGCGCCTCGAGGATCTCGCGCGCCAGCTCGACCGCGCGGGTGGCAACCTCCGCCGACACCCGAGCCGGGGCGACGGTCAGGTCGAGAATATGGCGGGAGTGGTGATTTTCGAGCGCCCCCCAGCTTGCGAAGGCGCCGTCCTCCCCGCGCGCGGCGACCACCGAGAGCTCGAGCGAAAAATCGACGAACGCCTCCAGGATCGCTTCGCCAGTCTCGCCGAAGCCGAGGGCGGACCATGCCTCGCGGGCTCCTTCCGTCTCTCGAATCACCGCCTGGCCCTTGCCGTCATATCCCCAGCCGGCGGTTTTGAGAACTGCGGGGCAGCCGATCGAAACTACGGCGGCGGCCAGATCTTCCCGCGAGCGGACCGGCGCGAAAGGGGCGACGGGAAAGCCGTGCTCCGCCAGGAAGCCCTTTTCCCTCAACCGGTTCTGCGTGACATGGAGGACCGCGCCCGAAGGCCGTACCGACGCGAATTCAGTCGCCGCTGCGGCGGTCGCGGCCGGAACGTTCTCGAACTCGAACGTGACCACCGAAACCTCGCGGGCGAACGCGCGAACGGCGTCCAAATCCTCGTAGGGAGCGACGATTTCGACATCCGCCACCTGGCCGGTTGGGGTATCGCGGTCGGGCGAGTAGGTATGGACCCGGTAGCCCATTTTGCGCGCGGCGATCGTGAACATCCGGCCGAGCTGGCCGCCGCCGAGGACACCGATCGTCGAACCGGGAAGGATTGCCATACCGCGCGGGTTGCCGCCCTAGGCAGCCGGAGGGGGGAGCGTGTCGTCCAGAACCCTGCGTTCCTGCTCCGCGGCGAACGCCGCCAGCTTCTCCGCAAGGTCCGGGCGCGAGACGGCGAGGCAGCGGATGGCGAGCAAGGCGGCGTTGGTCGCCCCGGCCTCGCCGATCGCGAGGGTTCCGACCGGCACTCCGGCCGGCATCTGGACGATCGACAGCAGCGAGTCCAAACCGTTCAAGCTACGGCTCTGGACCGGCACACCGAACACCGGCAGCAACGTCCAGGCGGCGATCATTCCGGGCAGGTGGGCGGAGCCGCCGGCCCCAGCGATGATCGCCTCGATCCCGCGGCCTCGGGCTTCTTGTGCGAACTCGCGCATCAGCTCCGGAGTCCTGTGGGCCGACACGATCCGGCGTTCATGGGGGACCGCGAAGCGTTCCAATGTCTCGGTCGCCCGGCGCATCGTCTCCCAATCGGAGCGACTGCCCATGACGACGCTCACCAAAGGTCGGTCTTGGAGTATCATTCGTAGAGTTCAGCGGAAAGGGTTCAAGTTTCGAGGTCGCCAGGAAGCGGCCGAGGGCTGCAAACGCGATCCGATCTCAAATCCAACGCAGTCAACAGGTAGTAGACGAAGAATCCCAGGGTCGAGAATGCTCGGTCGAGCGGTGCGAGGAGAGAGCCTACCATGGCTCCGCAGCCGCCAGCCGTCGCGGTTTCGTCACGGCTTCGCCCAAGGTGCGTCACCGCCCGATTTGGCTCGCCCTCTAGAATTGAACCGAAATCCAACCCCCAAGATGTCCGCATTGAACCCATCTCTCAGGAATCAAGGAGGAAACACCGTGCATCGAGGTCGAACCCTTACCCGATGGACGTTCGCACTGGCGAGCCTGCTACTGCTCGCGGGATTCGCGACGGCCGCCTTCGCCCAGACCGACGTCACCACCAGCCGAATCTCGGGACGCGTCACCGACGCGGACGGCGCTGCTTTGCCGGGAGTCACCGTAGAAGCGAAGAACCAGGAAACGGGTCTTCAGGTCGTGGCGGTCACCACCGAAGACGGCCGCTATCGCATCTTCAACCTGCCCACCGGATCCTATTCAGTCACCGCGACGCTCGAGGGCTTCGGCCCGGCGAACCGCGAGATCCGTCTGCTGATCGGCGAAGCGCCAACGCTGAACTTCACGCTCCAGCCGGGCACCGTGACCGACTCGATCACCGTCACCAGCGAAGCGCCGGTCGTCGAGGTCACCAACACGACCCACGGCACCACGATCCAGACCGAGCAGATCAAGCAGATCCCGATCAACGGCCGCGAGTTCAGGAGCCTTGTGCTGCTCACCCCAGAGACCCGCCTCGACTCCGAGCGGAAAAACCTCTCGCTCTCCGGCCAGCGCGGCATCAACACCAACGTCACGGTCGACGGCGTCGACTACAACAACGCCTTCTTCGGCGGTACCGTAGGCGGCGCTGAAGGCCGCGCTCCTCTCTCGATCTCGCAAGAGTCGATCAAGGAGTTCACGGTCATCACCAACGGCGCGTCGGTCGAATTCGGCCGCTCGGGCGGCGGTTTCGTCAACGTCATCACCAAGAACGGCACGAACAATTTCCGCGGCTCGCTGTTTTATTACAACCAGCCGCAGAGCCTGATCTCGAACTTCGCCAACGGCGTCGAGCCCCGTGACCAGAAGAAGGAGCAATACGGCGCCTCGATTGGCGGTCCAATCGCCAAGGACAAGCTGTTCTTCTTCGCCTCCTACGACAATCAGAAGCAGACCGTGACGGTGCCGATCGATCCCGCCGTTCTCAACGCCAACATCTTTGCCAAGTACCCGGCGCTCGCCTCACCTTCCACCTATGCGTCGTCCCAGGACGGCGACGTCCTGTTCGGCCGGCTCGACTACCAGGCCAACGCTCAGCACCGCTTCCTGGTGCGCGGCAACTTCACCAAGTACGACGGTGTCAACGGCACTTCGACCTCGACCACCCGTACGGAGAGCTACAACGGTGTTGAGGGCCTGGACACCAAAGGTTACGTCGCCTCCTGGTCGGGCCAGTTCGGCGCAAACCTGTTGAACGACCTGAACCTCAACTACGTCAACGAAGATACTCCGCGCGAGGACAAGGGGCTGAACCTCCCCGACATTCAGCTTGGCGTGTTGCGGTACGGTGAGGTCGCCTTCCTGCCGATCATCTCGACCACCAAGCGCAAGGCGTTCGGCGACACGGTCACCCTGATGCACGGTGACCATGTGTTCAAGGCGGGCGGCGAGTACAACGACACCTCGATTGACCAGGTCTTCCGCGGCAACTGGCGCGGCGTCTACAGCTTCAACAACGAGGCGGACCTGCTCGCCGGCCGTTGGTCGCAATACCGCCAGTTCGGCGGCCTTGGCGGCCGCACTTCGAGCCAGGCCGGACGCGCCTCTTTCGGCCAGAAGGAATCCGCCCTCTTCCTCCAGGACCAGTGGTTCCTTTCGAGCAATCTGACCCTCTCGGCCGGCATTCGCGCCGAGACGCAGGACAACCCGAACGCCAAGACCTTGAACCCGAACGATCAGAACCCCAACGGCTCGTTCCGTGTATCTCGTTCGGTCCCGGATTCGAGCCTTGCGGATCAGATTTCGCCCCGCATCGGCTTGTCGTGGGCGCCGGATTCAAAGACCGCCGTTCGCTTCTCCGCCGGCCGCTTCTGGAGCCGTACCCCGGCCATTCTGCTCGCCCAGCTCTACACCAGCAACGGTATCGTCGGCACGCAGTACATCATCGCCGCGCCGCGCAACGGCACCACCATCCTGCAGCCGACCGATCCTCTGTCGCCGGGCTGGGGCACCAACTTCAATCCGGTGGGCGTCGAAGCCATCGATTTCACCCGCGTACCGAACCCCAGCCGGCCCGGCGTGTTCGTGATCGATTCGAATTTCGAGAACCCCTACACGGACCGCTTTACGCTCGGCGCCGAGCGCGAGATCCTGCCGCTGACCTCGGCCGGTCTCGACTTCACCTACGCCGAGACGAAGCAGCTCCAGCGCCTGAAGGACATCAACCGCCAGTACGACGGAACGACCGCCGCGAACGGTCTGCCGCGATACAGCTCGACGGCGTTTCCGTTCCCGTTCTACGGCCGCATCACCACCAGCGTTTCGGACGGCACGTCGAAGTACACCGCGTTGACCGGCACCCTCCGGCGCCGGTTGGCGAACAACTTCGCCTACTACGCGGCGCTCACCTACTCGAAGGACAAGGACAACGACTCGAACGAGCGGAACTTCGCCGGCATCCAGGCCGAGGACTACAACAACCTCGACCTGAACTACGCCTACTCGAACCGCGACCAGCGCTGGAAAGGCGTGGTCAACGGCCTGTGGCAGAGCCCCTGGTGGGGAATCAGCCTGTCCGGTGCGTATAGATACAGCACTGGATCGCCGTACAACGCGACGGTCAACGCAGACCAGAACAACGACGGTGAGAGCACGACCGACCGGCCGACGATCAATGGAGTTCACTTCGACCGCAACAGCTTCCGCCAGCCGGCCAGCCAGATCCTCGACCTACGGGTCGGCAAAGACTTTAAGGTCGGTCCGGGCTCGCTGTCGGTATTCGCCGAGTGTTTCAACTGCACGGACGCGGCCAACCGCTTCGTTCCCAACACGGTCTGGGGAACCGGTCAGACGCCGAACGCCACCTTTGGCAAGAAGACCGGCGTCACCGACACACCGCGCACCTTCCAGCTCGCGGCCCGCTACGACTTCTAGTAACGTAAGATTCACACAGCGGGTTGTTGGATCGGGGGCCTTCGGGCCCCCTTTTCTATTGGGCTATTCGGGCGGTGATGGCCGCTAGGCTGAATCGCCACCGCGGGCGCGACGGTAATGTCGGGGCGCCCGCGGTGTCCTGGTGCCTCTGGATTCCCCTGCCGGAGAACTAGAATGTCGCGATGCGCCGAGCCTCGCCGCACTTCGCTATTCTGTTCCCGCTCAAGAGCGACCCGATTCACCCGAACGCTGCGGGGTACGAAAAGCTGGCCCAAGCCGTATCCGAGGAACTGCGTCCCCTGCTCAAGCGGCGAGGTACCCGATGACCGATCACCGGCCGCTTCCAGCTCGATGGCCTCCGATCGCCGGACCGTTCCGAACCGGCGAGACCTCCTTCTGGAAGGCGACGTCAAACCCTGGCAACTCCCGCGACGACCTCTGCATTCTTTTCGCCGGCCGCGGTCCAGCGGGAGAGCGGGAGGAAGTTTTCGCCCGGCTGGCCCCCGAGGCGAGCGCCGCGGGAACCCTCGTCGCTTGGGCGAAGCAAATTCATTCCGATCGCACCCTGGCTGCTAGCCCGGGGTGCGCTGGCGAGGGGGATGCTCTAGTCGCCCCGCGAGACGCCGGTCTCGCCCTGGTCATCGCAACGGCCGACTGCGTGCCCGTGCTGCTCGCCGGACTGACTCACCTCGGCGCTGTCCACGCCGGCTGGCGCGGCCTCGCGAGCGGGGTCATCGGCTCCGCGGCCCGGCGCCTCGTCGATCCGCCGGAAACCCTCACCGCCTGGATCGGCCCATCGATCGGCCCGTGCTGCTACGAAGTAAGCTCCGACGTGGCGAATCAAGTTCTCGCCACCGGGCGGGGAAACCTCGTGTTGGCCCGGCATGGCCCCGCAGGCAAACCCCACCTCGACCTCTTCGCCGTCGCCGAAAACCAACTTCGAGCGCTCGGCGTCCGCCGCATTTCGGCGCTCCGCAACTGCACCCGCTGCGACGAGGCGAACCTCCACAGCTACCGACGCGAAGGGAAAGGCGGAGGCCGAAACTTGAGCTTCGTCTACGTGCAACCGCGAGGATGATGCCCCGGGGGCCTGGCCGGCCCCCGGGTGTTTTGTCGTCCCACCCTCCCCCTACTACTCCCGCGGTGCCGGGATGCTCGGCACGACCAGCTTCTTCCGCGGGTTCTTCGCCAACTCGGAGAGCAGGACTTCGATCGCTTTTTCAAGCGTCGGGTCTTGGCCTTTGGCGATCAGGTCGGGGCGGTCGATCACTTCGATGTCGGGGGTGACCCCCTCGTTTTCGACCACCCAGTTGCCGTCGGTGTCGAGGAAACGGAATTGGGGGACGAGGACGAAGCCGCCGTCCATCAGCGGCGGGTTGCCCGAGAGGCCGATCAGGCCGCCCCAGGTGCGGGTGCCGATGAGGGGGCCCAGGTCCAACTTCTTGAAGTAGTAGGGGAAGGCGTCGCCGCCCGAGCCGGCGCTCCAGTTGATCAGGCAGGCCTTCGGGCCGGAGTTGACGAAATCGGGCGTGGTGCCCGGCTCTTCGCCGCGCCGCGCCCAGTAGTTGAGCAGCGGGCGCGAGAGCAGCGCGATCATCGAATCGGGGATGAAGCCGCCGCCGTTGTAGCGGTCGTCGAGGATCAACGCGTCCTTGTCGACCTGGGGATAGAAATTCTTGAACAGCTCGCGGTTTCCTTCGAACGCGGTGTTCGGCAGATGGATGTAGCCGATCCTGCCGCCGGAAGCCTTGGCCACCCGGCGGCGGCTCGACTCGACCCACGCGAGGTAGCGGAGGTTCTGCTCGCTGGTGATCGTCTGAACGTGCTCCTCGTGGGCGCCGTCGGTCGTCGGCTTCTTGTTGAGCAGGAGCGAAACCGTGTGCCCGCCCTTGCTTTCGAGCAGGCGGTAGACATTGTCCACTCCCTTGGTCGAGACCCCGTCGATGCTCAAGATCAACTCGCCCGCCTCGGCGTCGACGCCCTGCTCGGTAAGGGGCGAACGGAAGTCGTCATGCCAGTTTTCACCCGGGAAGATTTGGGCGATGCGGAAATAGCCGGAGGGGTCCGAGACGATTTCCGCTCCCAAGAGACCGCCTTCCTTCCGCTCGACCGTCGACCACCCCGGGCGCCGTTCGAGGTAGGAGTGGCCCGCGCCGAGCTCCGCCATGATCTCGTTCAAGATCCAATCAAGATCGCTACGGCTCGCGAGGTACGGCATCAGCTCGCCATAGCGCGCGATGATCGCCGGCCAGTCGCGGCCGTGGAGGTTCGGGTCGTAGAACCAGTCGCGGACCAGGCGGGCGGCGTCGCGGTAGATCTGCGCCCACTCCTCCCGCGGCACGGTGCGGGTCTGCAGGTTCGCCAGATCGAGCTTGGCGTCTGGTTTCTGGTCCGGCGCGGCATCGACGAATCCGAAGTCCTGGCCTTGGGCGAACAGGATCTTCTTGCCATCGGCCGAGAGGGTGTAGTCGGCGACCGTTGCCAGCACCATCTTTTCCTCGCGCTCCGCGAGATCGAAACGGAACAGGTGGGTCGTCCGCGGATTGACCTGCTTCAGGTAATACAAGGCGTCGGCCGAGGCCGAGAGCCCCTGGTAGGCACCGGGCTCGCCCGGAATCGCGCGGACCCGGCCGTCGAAGCCGTCGAAATCGATCTGCACCCGCACGGGCTTTACGGCTTCCGCCGGCTTGGCGGGCCCCGTCGGTTCCTCGTCGCTTTCCGGCGGAAAGAGGGCCGGGGTGTCGTTCGTCAGAGCGCCCACGTAGACGCGGGTCGGGTCGGTGTAGAGATACTGGCTCTCGAAGCCGCTGAAAGTGAGCGAAAAGTCGCGGTTCGAGAGGAAGTAGAGGTAGCGCCCGCGCGGATCCCAAACCGGTTCGAAGTCCGAGGCGCCGTTGTCGGTCAGTTGCCGCGCTTTGCCCTCGTCCCACGAGTAGACGTAGAGGGAGGTCAAGTGATTGGCGCCGGTCTTCGGATAGGCGAGGAAGCGGCTGTCCGGCGACCAGCGATAGACCTCGATCGTGCCGAACCGGCTCGAATCGGCGTCGCGCACCTTGCCATTGTCGACCTCGGCGATGCGCAAGCGGTCCTTCTTGTCGCCGAAAGCGAGCTTCTTCGAATCGGGCGACCAGACCGGTGCGAAGCGCCAGACGTCGCCGTCGGTCGTCACCCGCCGCTCCGGTCCGTCGCCGTCGCTCGGGCGGACCCAGATCTCGTACTCGCCCGTGCGGTCGGATAGATAGGCGACCCACTTGCCGTCGGGCGACCAGGAGGCCGACATCTCGCGGACGCCCGGCGTGGCGGTCAGATTGCGGATCTCCCCCTTTTCGGCCGGCACGGTGAACAGGTCGCCGTTCGCGGTGAGGAGGGCGCGCTTGCCCGTCGGGGAAGGAACCGCCGCCTCGACACTGTGGGACAAATCGACGAACGACGGCAGGGCTCCGGGGAAGTCGCCCGAAACGTGGATCGGCACCTTGGCCGTCTCGCCGCGCAGCGGATCGAACAGCCAGATCCAACCCCCCGCCTCGTAGACGATCGCGTCCGGGCCGCCGCTCGGCCAGAGCACGTCCCAATCGCCGTTCGTCACCTTGGCCGTCGCCTTCGTCCGCAGGTCGTAGGAGAACAGGTTGAGCGTGTGGTCCTTGTCCGAGGCGTAGAAGATCTGGTCGCCGAACCAGACCGGCCACATCTCGTTTTCCGGTGTCTTGGTGATCTGCTCGGCGGTGTCTTTTCCGAGGTCGTAGATCCAGACGTCGGGGGTGCGGCCGCCGCGGTGGCGCTTCCAGTTGCGGAACTCGCGGCCGATCGGGGTGTAGGCGAAGCGGGTGCCGTCGGGAGAGAGGGTTCCCGCGCCTCCTTCCGGCATGCGCATCGGCTCTTCCATGCCGCCCGCGGCGGGCACCGTATAGGGGCGGCCGATCCGCTCGTCGTAGCCCACTCGGTTGGCGCGGAAGACGATGTTTTTGCCGTCCGGTGTCCAATCGAGGACGACATTGTCGTAGCCGCCCCGGACGGGAAGCTCCCCAATGTCGTTCCGGAAGGTCAGCTGCTTGGGCGCTCCGCCGTCCGCGGAGACGACGTAGATCTGCCGGTTGCCGGTGTACTCGCCCGAGAAGGCGACCTGGCGACCGTCGGGCGAGAGCTTGGGAAACAGCTCCTCGCCGGGGTGCGACGTCAAACGGCGCGCCTCGCCCCCGGTGCGGGGGACGATCCAGATATCGCCGCCGTAGACGAAGACGATCCGGTCGCGCGAGACGTCCGGCGTGTGGAGCATGCGGGTGCCCCCCTCGGTTTGAGCGAAACCGGAGAGCGGCGAGACGAGCATCGCAAACAGCGCGAGAAGCAACAGTGGGCTAAGTCTTTTCACGAAGGCATTCCTTTCCGAGTTTTTCCGATCCTGTCCTTACGGGCGGGCCAAGCGCAAGTTGCCCGGGTAGGCAGATAGGATCGGCGGATGACCCCCTTGGATTTCGGCGATCCCCCTTTTTCTGTCGTGCGCCTCGACGAAATCTCTCCCGTTGGGTGGAAAAACGGCGGAGGACAGACCCGCGAACTGCTGGCCTGGCCGGACGCCGAAGATTGGCGTCTGCGCCTGAGCGTGGCCGAGATTCGCCGCGATGGGCCGTTTTCGCCGTTTCCGGGCGTCGTCCGATGGTTCGCGGTGATCGAAGGAAAGGGCGTCGTGCTCGCGTTGGGGACCGAGGAAAAGACGCTTCGTGCCGGGAGCGCCCCGCTGTGCTTCGATGGAGCCGCGGCACCCGATTGCCGGTTGATCGACGGACCGACCCGCGACCTCAACCTGATGCACTCCGGCGGCCGGGGGACGATGGCGATCGCCCGCCCAGGCGAGGCCTGGGCGGGCGACTTTGCGCAGCGCGGCCTGTGGAGCGCCGTCGCCGGTCGCCTGGTCGGCGAGCGGGGTAGGCCGGTGTCTATTGCGCCGAACACCCTCCTCTGGCAGCCGGACGCCAAGCCCGGCGCCTGGCGATTCGAGCCCGATGCCGCCGCACCCGCCGAGCCCGCCGCTTGGTGGTTGGGCTACACCCCCGAGGAATCTCGCGTCTTCTCCTAGAGACCACCTCTCGAAGGCGATAGCATGTCCGTCACTGTGGGCGTGCTCCGCCGCCGAGGGCGAGGTCCGCCAGGAGAACTTGGAATGAAAGCTGTTCGAGAGAGGGCCGGGCCGCTCGCCTGGCTCGCGACGTTGAGCCTGGTCGCGGGCGCCTGCGCGTCGAAACCCGTACCCGTCGTGGTCTACACCAAGAAGGCGCCGATGGTGGTGGCCGCACCCGTTCTCTCCTGCCGCGAGGTCGCGGGGCTCGACAGCGTGTTTGCGCGCGGAGCCGGTCTTCTCCTCGGCGAAATGCACGGAACGGAGCAAAGCCCGGCGTTCGTCGCCAACGCGGCCTGCCTGGCGTTGCGGTCCGGCCTTTCGGTCACCGTGGCGTTGGAGATCCCGCGCGAAGAGACCTCGCGGATCGACGCCTTTGTCTCCTCGGCCGGGGCCGAGCCGGATCGAGACGCCCTCCTGGCCGGCCCGTTCTGGTGTGCCGAATATCAGGATGGCCGGCGCAGCCGGGCGATGTTCGCGCTGCTCGACCGGCTGCGCCGACTGCACGAGCAAGGCAAACCCGTCCGCGTCGAGCTGCTCGACCGCATGGAGAAGCCCGCGACCTCGGCCGTGCGCGATCGCTGGCTGGCCCAAGCCTTGGGGGAAGCCTTCGACAAGACGCCCGACGGCTTCGTGATCGGCCTGCTCGGCAACGTGCATACGCGGATTCGCCGAGGGGTGCCGTGGGATCCCGACTACGAGCCGGCCGGTTTCGTGCTGTTTGAGGAGAAGCCCGACCTGCACGTTACGGCGCTCGACGTCTCCTATCGGGGGGGCGAAGCTTGGACCTGCACCACCGCCGAAGCGTCCAGCTGCCAGGCGCGATCCCTGCGCGGTCGCCCGGGAGCGCCGGCCGAAGGGGTCGAGCTGTTTGCCGAGATCGCCAACGGCCACAACGGCGTCTACCAGGTGGGCGAGCTGCGCGCCTCGCCGCCGATGGTCGAGGTGGGCCACAAGCCCTAGCCGAACGGGGGGAGGGCGCCTGACGCGCCCGAGATCAGTCCTTCTGTTGAATCTGGCGCCGCAGCAGTTCGTTCTCGAACGCCATGCCGACCTGGGCGGTCGCAAGCTCCAAGATGTCGATGTCTTCGATCGGCTTGTCCCGGTCGCCGTTGTCGGCGTAGATCACCGAGATCACCCGCTGGGCGCCGAGCACGGGGAAGACCACGACCTGGCCGGCGCGCGGCGGACCCAGCAGCTGGCTCAGCTCCTCCGGCAGGGTCGCGCCGTGAAAGGTGACGTTTTGCACCTCTCCGCTGTCGAACGCCCGGGATAGGGCGCTGTCGACGTCGAGAGGCAGGTTGCGCCCTCGCGTCCGTTCGGCGAGCGGACGGCCATCCGCGGCCGCTCCGAAGGCGCCAAGGGCCACCAGATGATCGCGCCGGACCAGAAACAGGATCGCCCGCTCGACCGACTCCGAAATGATGTGCATCAGGTTGAGCGCGACGGTGGCGGAGATCAAGCCGGAGCGCAGATCGCCATACACTCGTCGTAGCCGGGCCACGCCGCCGCGAATCTCGGGCGGCGGCTTCGGGACGGAGACGGTGCCGGTCTTGCCCTCGCGGCGGCTCTCTAGCAGATTTTGGACGCAGGCCGCGACGGCTTCCACCTCGGCGGGCAGCGTCGCCGAGAACCCCGCGCCATAGACCGGGGCGACGGGGGTTTCGGGATCGACCAGCGCGACCAACGAGGGGCGGGGATAGGAATCGCTCATGCCGCGAAACCGTTCCGGCGCGAGCGCCCCGTGGCGCAGGTCGGCGACGACGATCGGCGGAGCATCGCCGGGCAAGGCGCGTCCGGCTTCGGCGACGCTGGCGATCCGGCATCGCCCGCCTAAATGGGCGAGCACCGGCAGCAGGCGGCGGAGGAACACCTCGTCCTCGCAGACGATCTGCACCTCGATCTCCGCGGCCAGCTCGTTGAGATCCTCGTCGAGCAGCGCCTCGACCGCGATCTCGCGATGGGTGACCGCGGCGGGGGCATGGACGCCGCTTGCCGCCGCGACTCCGCCGTGCGGCTGTGCTCCCGGCCCGCCCGAAGATCGTGGGGGGCTCAGGCTGCCCGAATGACCGGTGTCGGCCGGAGGGCCGGAGGAGGCTGGAGCCTCGCGGCTCCGCTCGTCGAAGATGCGCGCCGCCTCGAGGAGCACCATCTGGGTGTTGATGTCGCCATCGGGCAGCACGTCGCTCGGATAGATCGCGATGTCGTCGATCGGCCGCAGATCGTCGATCGCAAAATCGAACGTGCCGGTCTCCCAGAGCAAAACCTCGCCGACGCCCTGCTCGATCTGACGGGCGATCACGTCGCGCAGGCTTTCCGGCGACAGCGCCCCCGATTCGATCAGCTGCTGGCCGAGCGACCGGCGTTCGGGACCGGCGGCACGCTGGGTGCGGATCGCTTCGTCCAGTTCGTCGCGGGCGATCAGGCCCGAGCTGACCAGTAGGTCGCCGATCTTCGGGGTCTTCGGCGTCTGTGCGCTGACCAAGCGGCCGAGATGAAACCCGATCATCGCCCGCTCGCGCCCGCGCAGGAGATCCAAGGTTCCGGTCCGGCGGCCGAGGTGGATGAACTGCATGACGTCGGCGACCGAGACGTCTTGAAGACTGCCTGAAATCCCCATCGCGCCCTTAGGCCCCCCGCGCCAATTTGACCAGGCTTTCCAGGGTCCGCAGCTTCCGATCCTTCGCCGCGAACAGGCGGGCGGCGAACAGCGCGGAGGCGGCGTGAGCCGAAAGGAGATCGAGGAGGTCGCGATCCTCGGGCCGCAGGATCGGCTTGTGGTCGAGGAGCTTCAACAGCACGATCGCGCCGACGATCTCGTTCTGAACGCGGAGCGGAACCGCCGCCAGGGCCGGCGAATCCTCCGTCGGGCCGAGGCGTAGCAAGCCGTCGACGAGCGTTGCGTCGATCATTCGGTCGCCACCCTGGTACGACTCGCCGACGAACAGTGTCGAGTCCGGGCTGAGGCCCTGACGTAGGGCGATTTCGCAGTCTTCGCTCTCTTCGCGCCGGAGCAGCAGGACGAACTGCTGCGCGCCGAGCAGGTCGATTGCGATCTCGGCGATCGTCGCCTGCACCTCGGGCGGCGAAAGCGTGGCGTGCAACTGGTAGGTGGCGACGTAGAGGCTCATCAGGCGGCCCGATTGATGCTCGGATTCGACCAGCCGCGAAGCGAGTTCCTTGACGTCCGAATCGGTGGTCGAAAGCCGTTGCTCCAGCTCCCGAATCCGTTCGCCGGGCTTCGGCACCAACTGCTCGGAGGGCTGAAAGCTCCCTTCGAGCGCCCGCAGAAGGTCGGTGGCCCGATCGACGGTCGTGCGCAACTGTTCGACCAGATCGATCTGCAGATCCGGCCGGTGGCCTGCCAAGGCGTCGATTTCGCTCAAGCGGTGCTCTCCGAGATCTCCGCGGTCGCCAGCTCGCCCACCCGTCCCGAAGGGGCGAGCTTGGAGATCACCTCGAGGATCTGCTCCGTGCGGAACGGCTTCGAGATGTAGGCGTCGGCGCCGGCCTCGAGGCCGCGTGCCGTGTCTTCCTCGCGCCCTTCGGTGCTGATGATCACGACCCGGGTCGTAGTGTTGGCCGGGTCGGCACGCATCGCCGCCAGAAATTCGAGCCCTGTCATGTTGGGCATGTTGATGTCGAGAAGGATCAAGTCGATGTCCCCATGCTCGCGCAGCCGGTCGAGCGCTTCCCGCCCATCGGCTGCATAGACGAGGGGATACTGGCGCAGCATGACCTCGAACATCTTGCGCATCAGTTTCGAGTCGTCGACGACGAGGACTTTGCGTGGTTGCACGTTACTTCCTTTGGCAATCCGGCATGGAAACTCGCGAGGTCTGCCATCCTCCGCTCACATTCGGTGAGGGAGGCGCGCGATCGGCGGGGCCTGGGCGGGCGGACGAGCTTACCGATCAGCGGATTCTATAGACAGAGCCTGATCAATGCTATCTGTGTCGGAAAGCGCCGAAAGCGGGCCGCAGTTAGAAAAATGTGGCCGGATCGCGCGTCTCTCCGAGGTCGACTGGAAGCCGACTCTACGGATAAATTTCGATTTTGAAGGAGGGTGGTTCAGCGTGGTGGAGCCGATCGGGATCGAACCGACGACCTCTTGAATGCCATTCAAGCGCTCTCCCAACTGAGCTACGGCCCCACGCGGCGGCAGAGTCTAGCGGCGTGAGGGAAGAGGTGTCAAACGCCCAAGCCGAGCACCACCGCCCGCCAGACCCAAATTGGCCGATCCGTCAGGGCGGCGCTTGCCCGCTCGCGGGCGTTCTGCTAGTCTCCGCGTTCCTTTGGCGAGGGGCAGAGTCTGTTTCTGAACGCCCCAACTGCCGGCAAGAAGCGAATCAGGAGAAGAAGCGAATGGCCAAACAATGTGAGATTTGCGGCAAGGGCTCGTCGTTCGGCCGCAATGTCAGCCATGCCCACAACGTAACCCCGCGGAAGATCGAAGCGAACCTTCAGAGGGTGCGCGCCCTGGTCGAAGGCACCGTTCGCCGAGTGCTGGTCTGCACCCGTTGCGTTCGTAGTGGCAAGATCACCAAGCCGCCGGTCCGTACCTGGACCCCCGAGCAAGCTCCCGCCAAGTAGGTCCGTACCAGCCAAGGGGATGACCGGGGCGCTCGCGCTCCGGCAAGCTTCCCCTCCAGCCTGGTCTCTTGATCTGTCGTGGGGCCCGAGCGGATTCCTGGCCCGTACCGCAATCACCCGCTACAACGAGTCGTCCGCTCCGGCGCCGGTCATGCGGCGGTCGACGCGGCGTACTCCGGCGATCGAGCGGACGGTGCGTAGCAGCTTGTCCAAATGCTTCCTGTCGCGCAGCTCGACCACCGCTTCGACCCGGGCGTGCTCTCCTTCGGTCTCCGCCGAGATCTGCGAGATGTTGCTCTCCGCCTTGGTGATCGCCTCGGTGACGCGGGCGAGAACGCCCGGCTGGTTGTCCGCCTCCAAGGTGATCGCGATCCGATAGCGGTCCTCGCTCCGTTTCGCCCACTCCACCTCGATCTCCCGATCCGGGTTGTAGAGCAGGTTTTTCACATTCGGGCAGTCGGCGGAATGGACCGATACGCCGCGGCCGCGCGTGACGTAGCCGATGATGTCCTCGCCGGGGAGCGGGTTGCAGCACTTGGCGAGGTAGGCGAGCAGGTCGCCCTGGCCCTTGACCAGGATCGGCCCATTGCCGAACGGCAACAGGCGCCCCACCGCCTGGCGTAACGGGCTCGGCTTGGTGACGGCGACTTCGGCGAGCCGATCGTCTCCAACCACCCGGGTGAGCACCTGGCGGACCTCGATCTTGCCGAAACCGATCCGGGCGAGCAGGTCGTCCGGTTTGCCGATGCCCTCCTCGGCGGTGTATTTCGCCAGCTCCGGACTCTCCAGGATCTTCTTCGGATTGAGCTTGTAGCGGCGCGCCTCTTTTTCGAAGATCCGCCGGCCGATTTCCATCGCGCGCTGCTTCTGCTCGACGTTCAGCCATTGGCGGATTTTGCTCTTCGCCCGCGAGGTGACCACAAATGACAGCCAGTCCCGGCTCGGCTGGCGCCCGGTGGTGCTCAAGATCTCGACCAGATCACCGTTTTGGAGCGCGGTCCGGATCGGCACCAAGCGGCCGTTGACCCGCGCTCCGGAGCATTGATGCCCGAGATCGGTATGGACGTGGTAGGCAAAATCGAGCGGAGTGGCACCGCGGGGAAAGGCGAAAACCTCCCCCTTGGGGCTGAAAACGTAAACCTCGTCGGGGTAGAGGTCGACTTTGAGCGCGGTTAAAAAGGCGCGCGAGTCGGGAACCTCCTGCTGCCATTCAAGCAGCTGGCGCAGCCAGACGACGTTGTCGCCGTCCTTTTCGCGTACGCCCGGCCGCCCCTCTTTGTAGCGCCAGTGCGCGGCGATCCCCTCTTCGGCGATCAGGTCCATGTCGCGGGTCCGGATCTGGACCTCGAACGGCTGGCCCCCCTCGCCCACCACGGTGGTGTGGAGCGACTGGTAGAGGTTCGGCTTCGGCATCGCGATGTAATCTTTGAACCGGCCCGGAATCGGCCGCCACCCCTGGTGGACGATCCCGAGGGCACCGTAGGTGTCGCGCAGGCTGCCGGTGACGATGCGGAAGGCCAGATAGTCGTAGAGCTGCGAAATGTCGATGCCCTGGCGCCGGAGCTTCTCGTAGATCGAGTAGTAGCGCTTGATCCGGAAACTGATTTCGGCTTCGATCCCCGCGGCCTCCAAGGTTCGGGAGAGCCGTTCGCGCACGCGCAGGATGAGCGACTCGCCGAGCTTCTTCTTCTCCTCGATCTTCGAATAGAGTTCGGCGTACTGAAGCGGAAACAGGTGGAAGAACGCCAGATCCTCCAGATCCCCTTTGACCCGCGCCATGCCGAGCCGGTGGGCGATCGGGGCGTAGATTTCAAGCGTCTCGCGCGAGATCCGATGGCGCGCCTCGACGGCGAGGTGCTCCAGGGTCTTCATGTTGTGCAGCCGGTCGGCGAGTTTGATCACGATGACCCGGATGTCCTTGGCCGAGGCGAGGATCATCTTGCGGAACGTCTCGGCCTGCGCGTCGTCGCGACGGACGTACTCGTGGCGGCCGATCTTGGTGACACCGTCGACCAGCTCGGCGACCTCCAGCCCGAACTCCCCTTCGAGGATCTCTCGCGTCGTGAGGGTGTCCTCGATCACATCGTGCAGCAGACCGACCGCCGCACAGGTCTGATCGAACTTGAGTTCCGCGAGAAGGAAGGCGACGTGCAACGGGTGGATCATGTACGGCTCGCCGGAGCGGCGTATCTGGTCGCCGTGCATGCGCGCCGAGAAATCGTAGACCGCGCGCAGGAAGCTCTCATCGACCGGCCGGCCGGCCAGCTCCAATTGGCGAATGATGTCTTCCAGGCGGACCGCGGGGCGCGCGGTGACCGGAGGGGGCGGGATCTTCTTGGCGGCGAGGGCCATGGTGGGCTTCGAGTCTTGGGGTAGGTTCGCCCCGGGAACCGATTATAGGGGCCAACAACGACAAACGGCGAACCCGAAAGGATCGGATTCGCCGTCAAACTTGGCCGAAGAGAAAGCTCCGGAGAGCCCCTTGCTCCGTACGAACGTGGGGTTATGAAGGGACTTTGCGCCCGGCGGCCGCCCGTTTGGCGATCGCCTTTTTAGCCTTCGCCTCGGGACCGAAGTAGCTTTCCCAGAGCAGAGCGAACGGGCTCGCGACGTAGATCGAGGAGTAGGTCCCGACGACGAAGCCGATCACCAGCACGAAGGCGAAACCGCGCAACACCGGGCCGCCGAAGACGTACAGGGCGATCACCGAAAGCAGGGTCAGGCCGGAGGTGAGAATGGTGCGTGAAAGCGTCTGGTTGATGCTCTCGTTCATGATCTCGATCAGCGGCTTGCGCTTGTTCTTCCTCATGTTCTCGCGGACCCGGTCGAAGATGACGACCGTGTCGTTGACCGAATAGCCGACCAGGGTAAGAAACGCCGCGACCGTCGTCAGGTTGAACTCGAACTTGAACAGGGCGAACAATCCGACTGTCACCAGCACGTCGTGCAAGCTCGCCATCACGGCCCCGATGCCGAACCGCAGCTCGAAGCGGAACGCGATGTAGGCCAGCATGCCGAGCAGCGACAGGGCGACGGCCCAGAGGCCCTGACTGCGCAGCTCTTTGCCGATCTGCGGTCCGACGGTTTCGACGCCGACGATCGCGTAGTCGCCGAGTCGGGTCTGGGACCGGAGGGCCGATATCACCTTGGCGCTCACGCCCTCGGTCTTCGCCAAGCTGTCCCAGTCGGTGAGGATTCCTTCTTTCTTGCGCTCGCCGAGCAACTGGTCGGCCACTTCCGAATAGTGCGCGGCGGCAGCATCCGTGCCTTGTGCCGCCACTCCGTCCGGATCCGAGCGGGTCAAAAGCTCGGTGACGGCATCCGCGCCGATCGCGTTCAGGTCCGCTTTGCCGCCCGCGTCTTGGTTGAACCGGCGGTTCAAGGCGGCGACGATCAAGTCGCGGCTCCCTTCCTCGGCCCCTTCGAGGATCGGTGTTTTGATCAGCACCTCTTTCGAGTCGCTGTCGCCGAAGCGTTGGATCAGCGGATCCTTGATGCCCGCGCCTTCGACCAACTTGCGCAGGTCGTCGATCTTCGGCTGTTCTTTGAACAGCACGTTGACTTGGGTGCCGCCGGCAAAGTCGATGCCCAGGCGGATCCAGTCGCTCCAGAACGCCGCGATGACGCCGAACAGCACCAGCGCCAGCGAGACCATGATCCAAAACTTCCGGTACTTCATGAAGTCGATGTGAGTTTCCTTGATCAGCTGCATCGTTGGCTCCTAGGTGTTCCCTCAGGTCTCGCGCGGACTAGATCGAAAGCTTCTCGACGCGGCGGTTGTGGAGCGCCAGGTCGAAGAGCCAGCGGCTGACGAACACCGCGGTGAACACGGAGGCGAGCAGACCGATCGATAGGGTCACGGCGAAGCCGCGGACCGGGCCGGTGCCGAACTGGAACAGGAACAGAGCCGAGATCAAGGTCGTCACGTTGGCGTCGACGATCGCCGACAGCGCCCGTTCGAAGCCGAGATCGACCGCCGAGCGCACGGTACGCCCCGCTTTGAGCTCCTCGCGGATGCGTTCGAAGATCAGGACGTTGGCATCGACCGCCATACCGATGGTGAGGATGATGCCCGCGATACCCGGCAGGGTGAGGGTCGAGTGGAACATGCCGAGGCCGCCGAACAGCAGCACGACGTTTAGGCCCAGCGCGACGATCGCCGCCACGCCGGACAGCGTGTAGATGATCAGCATCGCGAGGACGATCGCCGAGGTGCCGATGACACCCGCGAGCAGCCCCTGGCGGATCGAATCGCGACCAAGCGACGGGCCGACCGTCCGCTCTTCGAGATAGGTCAACCCGGCCGGCAGCGAGCCCGAGCGGAGGGTGGTGGTCAGGTCGTCCACCTCCTGCTGGGTGAAGCCGCCTTCGATCACTCCCGAATCGGTGATCTTGGCGTTGATCCGCGGCGCGGACACCACCTTGCCGTCGAGGATGATCGCGAGGCCCGTACCGATGTTGGCGCCGGTTGCGTCGCCGAACAGCCGGGAGCCTTCGGCCGTGAGGCCGAAGTTGACCACCGGTTCGCCGAGCTTGCCCTGTCCGGGCCGAGCGGTTTTGAGGTCGCGCCCGGTGATCACGCGGGCCTTGTCCACCAGGTAATACTGCTTGCCGGTCACCGATCCGGTCACGTCATCGCGGATGTCGCCCGGAATGACCTCCGTGTTCGGCGTGACCGGCGCGGCTTGAGCCAGCGCTTCGGGGGTCGGCGCCGGGCCGCCGCGGACCAGGCGGAACTCGAGAAACGCCGTGTTCTTGATCAGGCGCCGAATGCGCTCGGGATCGTCGACGCCGGGCAGCTGGACCACTACGCGATAGCCGGAGGCCGGCGTGATCACCGGCTCGGCGACGCCGAATTCGTCAACCCGGTTGCGGATCGTCTGTACCGCCTGGGTCACCGCGAGGTCGCGGATCTTCGCGGCCTCTGTGGTCTTGACCGTGTACGTGACCTTGTCGCCGCTCTCGGCGACGTCCCAGATCGGCAGGTTTGCTCGGGTGATCGCACCGAGGGCGTCTTTGTTCTCCGGCGAGAGCCCCGAGATTTCGAACGAGGTCGGACTGGTGCGCGTGGGGGAGATGGTGATGCCTTTGTCCTTGGCGTCCGAGACCAGCCGCTGCATGTCGGAATCGGATTCGGCGCGCAGCGCGTCGTCCGTCTGGACTTGCAGCACCAGGTGCATGCCACCCTGAAGATCGAGGCCGAGCTTGATCTTCTTCTCGAGCGGCGTGAAGAACCAGACCGCCAGCGCGAGCAGGCCGACGATCAGGATTCCCCGCGACAACAGATTCGACGACTTCATGCGTTGCTTCCTCCCTTGTTCTCGTCGGCTTCGAGGCCTGCGATCGCCGTCTTGGCGAAGCGGATGCGCACGTTGTCGGCGACCTTGAGGGTGATCGAACTCGCTTCGATCGCGTAGACCTCGCCGAAAATGCCGGACGAGGTCACCACGCGATCGCCCCTTTTCAGGGTCTCGATCGTCTGCTGCAAGGCCTTCTGCCGCTTGCGCATCGGCAAGAGCAACACGAGATAGAAGATGGCGAAAATCGCGAGCATCGGAACGAGGCTCAGCAGCGGATTTCGTGCCGGCTCGGCCTGCAAGGCCAGCCAAAGAAATGGATTCATCGCGTTCATCCTGACGGCTCCCGCCGGTCCGGCCGGGCCGGCACATCGTTTCGCGGGGGTGGGAAGATCCGGCGGGGTGGGCCCGCCGTTCGCTTCAAGCTTGGCTTTCGCCCGCGGCTCCTTCTATCGCCCGAATGGCAGGAGGAGGAACCAAGCTTGGGAGCGCACCGAGTTGGATAGCCTGCCGAAGGCGCCCCATAAAGTCAAGGTAAAACCGGACGTTGTGGAGGGTCGCAAGCACCAGGGCGGTGATTTCGCCGGCTCGGAACAGGTGGTGAAGGAAGGCCCGAGACACCCGGGCGCAGGTCGGACAGGCGCACTCGGGGTCGAGCGGCCGGTCGTCATCGCGGTAGCGGGCGTTCTTGATCTTGATCGGGCCGTCGTTGGAAAACAGGAAGCCGTGGCGGCCGTTCCGGGCCGGCATCACGCAGTCGAACAGGTCGACGCCCCAGCGGACGGCGTGGAGGATGTCCTCGGGTGTGCCGACCCCCATCAGGTAGCGCGGCTTCCCCTCCGGCAGGTGGGGAGCGGTCCATTCGACCGCGGCGCGGCGGTCGGCCTCGGGCTCGCCGACCGATACGCCGCCGATCGCGCAGCCGTCGAAATCGAGCGCGGACAGGTCGGCGGCCGCCCGTTCCCGCAGATCGCGAAACGAACTCCCCTGGGCGATCCCGAACAAGCCGCCCGGCCCTCCGGGCCAGGCTTCCCGAGCGCGCCGTTCCCAGTTGAGGGTCCGATTCCAGGCGCGCTCCGCGACCTCGCGCTCGACCGGATGGGGAGGGCATTCGTCGAGCACCATCGCGATGTCGACCCCCATCCGGACTTGCGAGGAGACGACGCTCTCCGGGGTGAACCGGACCGGCGATCCGTCGAGATGGCTCTTGAAGGTGACCCCGTCGTCATCGACCGTGCGCATGCCACCGAGGCTCCACACTTGGAATCCACCGCTGTCGGTGAGGATCGGGCGCCGCCAACCGGTGAATCGGTGGATTCCGCCGAGCCGCTCGATCACGTCGATGCCCGGCCGCAGCGTCAGATGGTAGAGGTTGGCGAGCTGAATCGAAGCTCCGGCCTCTTCCAGCAGTTGGGGCGGTACGCCTTTGACCGCGCCGAGGGTACCGACCGGCATGAACGCCGGGGTCTCGATCGCGCCGTGCGGCGTTTCGAGCCGGCCGAGCCGGGCGCGGCCATCGGTCGCGCGGACCGAAAAAGACAGGGCCATCCGATTTGCTTCCGCCTCTTTTAGCCGCGCGACGAAAAGCTAGCCATTCTTCTTCGCGCCGCGATTCAGGTCGATGACTTCGGCCTTGACTCCGGGCGGAAGGTCGAGCACGAAGCGCGCCGCGGGAATCGGTCCGTTCAGCTTCAGATCCTTGAGCTCGTACTCGGTGCGATCCCCTTCGCCATCGACGAATTCGAGCCGAACCGGAAAAAATTTCTCGTCGTCGATCCACAGGCGCATCGACTTGAGGCGCTTGGCGACCCGGGCATAGCGCGGGATGAGGTCGAGCCGATACGGCGTGCCTTTTTGGGTCGAAGCGTGAAGAGTGGCGGCAAAGTATTCGAGCAGCGACTTCATCGAGCCGCTCGCCCCGAGGTACTTGAACACCTGGGCGGAGTAACGGCCGACCTTCACTGTCTCGGCTCGGTTCAGATCGCGATACCAGGTGGTCATGGTGTCGCCCTGGATCACCACCGAGATCGGGTTCGGGGTCAGGTACTCCCAGCGAACCTTATCGGGCGCGGAATAGGAAAACGCCCCCGTGGACGTCTCCGGCGCCGCGAGCAGCGAGCTCTCTTGGTGCTGGACGAATTGAGCTTCGAGGGTCTTTACCTTGGATTGTTCGAGCTTGATCCGCTCGACCAGGACTTCCAGCCGCTTGGCCGGAGGCGCGGTGCGGGGATCGGAATCGGCGGTCTTGGCGGCGGAAGCGGCCGACGACGAACCGACGAGGAAAAGTACGATCAGGGTGGTACCAAGCAGCATGCGATGCATCGTATAAGTGGCCTTTCGCCGGGGGGGCGCCCCACCGCGGAGTCCAAAGGGAGGGGCGGGATGTTACCCGTGCGCCGCGAAGGGAAGCAAGCTCGGCGCCAGGGGCTTCGACTACGCTCAGCCACCGGTTCCCTGAGCGTAGTCGAAGGGGTCGAAGGGATAGACTACGCGGAGCTGCCTCCGGCCTCTCGACCGCCCAAGCGTCCTCTGAGGAGACTATGCCATGCCCCAATCGCTTCGTTCGCTCGTCCTCAGTGTCGCCGTCCTCCTTCTGCCCCTCCCTATGCTCGCCCAAGAGCTGACCGAAGAGTGGGGCTACGACCGCAAAGGGGACGATTACACCTCGTTTCGGGTCGACAACTCCGCGCGCTGCCAGAGCGCCTGCCGCAACGACCGGCGGTGCCAGGCCTATACTTTCACCAACGAGCGGATCTGCTACCTGAAGAGCCGGATCAACTCGAAGAAGCAGGCCTTCGGCGCGGTGACCGGGTACAAGCGAGAGTCTGGCGGCGGCTACGACGACGATCATCGCCCCGGCCGGCCGGACGAGCGCCTGACCGAAGAGCGAGGCTACGACCGCAAGGGAGACGACTACACCTCCTTCCGTGCGCGCGGAGTCTCCGACTGCAAGAGATCCTGCGCCCGCGAGGATCGTTGCCGGGCCTATACCTTCGATACCCGCAACGACGTCTGCTACCTGAAGTCGCGAATCAACTCGAAGAAAAGCGACTCCCGCATGGTGACCGGCTACAAAGTAGACGAAGGCGTCGATGACGGCGGCGGGTATGGCGGTAGGGACCGCTTGACCGAAGAACCCGGCTACGACCGGCGCGGCGCCGATTTCCGTCGTTTCGACGCCTACTCCGTCAGCCGGTGCAAAAGCGCCTGCGCGCAGGACGATCGTTGCCGCGCCTACACCTTCGATCGGCGCGACAACCGGTGCTACTTGAAGGACGAGGTTCGGCCGGCCGAACGCGACCGGGACATGGTGACCGGCCGAAAGCTCTATTCCGACGACGACCGGTATTGAGCCCGTAGGAGTTGCGGGACTTTAGGAGCCGACCCCGGCTGACACCGCCGGGGTTACGATCGCCAGACGCTCCATCAGCTTGGTGACCGCCTTGGCGGTCTGCATGACATAGAAGTGGACCGCGGGAACGTCGTGGGCGAACAGCTCCTCGACCTGCGCCTGCGCCCATTCGATGCCGACGTCCGCCGTCCGCTCGGGCGCCGCGGCGATGGCGTCAACCAGCGCCGCGGGGATCTCGACGTAGAAGTTGCGCGGGATCGTCGCCAACTGGGCCTTGGTGGTGAGGATCTTCAGGCCCGGAATGATCGGAACCTCGATGCCTTCCTGGCGGCAGAGTTCGACGTAGCGAAAGTAGTGCCGATTGTCGAAGAACATTTGGGTGACGATGTAGTCCGCCCCGGCATCTACTTTTTCCTTAGCTCGCCGAACGTCGGTCAGCAGGTTCGGCGCCTCGAAGTGCTTTTCCGGATAGCCGCCGATGCCGATGCAGAAGTCGAGCGGCTCGGCATCGAGGAGATCGGCCTGCATGTAATGCCCGGCGGAGAGACCGCGAACCTGATGCACCAGATCGACCGCGAACGGGTTGGCGCTCCGGCCGTACTGTAAGGGCTTCGCGAAGCCGCTGTCGTCGCCGCGCACGGCCAGGACATTGTCGATCCCCAGATAGCGCAGCTCGATCAGAAAATCTTCGGTCTCCTCCCGGCTGAAGCCCTGGCAGAGAATGTGGGGTACGGCGTCGATGCCGTATTTGTTCTGGATCAGCGCGCACAGCCCCAGGGTGCCCGGACGCTTGCGCTTGACCCGGCGGGTCACCCCGCCATCGGACCCTTCATCGTAGATCACCTCTGCCGCGTGACTGGTGATGTCGATGAACGGCGGGTGAAATCTCGCCAACTCCTCGATCAGGTCGAGCAATTGCCCGAGGTTTCCGCCGCGCAGCGGAGGAATGATCTCGAAGCTGATCAGCGGGTGATCCGCCCTTGCCAAGTGCTCGGTGACTTTCATCGAGAGGCCCCTTCCTTTTCCCGGATCGGTGTTCGGCTCCGGGCACCAGCCGAGCGTAGACGCGCCTTGCGGGCCGGTCAAGAGCGCTCGCGGGGACGGCACGAAATCGGCCCTCCGGGGCGGTTTTGAACGGCGTTAAAAATTCGCGACTTTTCTCGTCACGAATAACCTCGCAGGCGCACCCTTGTCGAGTAGAGACCGCATACGGTCCGACGTGGAACCCGCCGAACCCATCGTGGGCTCGCCCCGGTGTTCCTCTACCCAGGAGGCTTCAAATGAAGCGACGGTTGTCCCTCTTCGCCTTGGCGGTTGCGCTCGCACTGCCCGCAGGCGCCTCGACGTTCATCTTCACCCCGCAGCGCGAGCTGGTTCGAGACGCCGCGGCGATCGTCCAGGGTCGAGTGCTTTCCACCAGCTCGTTCTGGAACGAAACCGGCCAGGTGATCGTCACCGAGGCCGTGATCCAGGTCGAAGAGAAGCTCGTGGGCGATGCTCCGAGCATCCTCGTGGTTCGTACGTTTGGTGGCCAAGTGGGTAATTTCGCGGTCGAGGCGAGCGGCTTCCCCACCTTCCAGAAGGGTGAGCGCCAGTTGCTCTTCCTCGAAGCGGAAAAGGGCGGTCACACCAAGGTTCTCGGCTACCAGCAAGGGCAGTTCCGCATCGAGCGCGACGCCTCGGGCGCCGAGGTCGCACGTCCGGCGGTGGATGCCGGCTCGACCTTCGTCGGTCAGGCCGCTCCCAGCAAGTCTCTCTCGCTTTCCGCGCTCAAGAACTCGATCCTCCGCGACGCCCAGGCCCTGGGCCGCGCCACCGCCAACTAGGTTCTGAACAGAGAGACGAACCATGAAGATCACACGCTTTCTCGCCGTCGCCCTCCTGCTCACCCTGGTCGCCGGTAGCCTCTCGGCCTATGTTCTCCTCTCGCCGCGCCGCACCTGGGACGGCGTTCCGAACCTGATCGTCGATAGCCGCGGCAACTCGACGATCGCTGACGGCAGCGGCGGCACCACCCGGATTCGCAACGCGATCAACTCGTCGTCCGCCTGGAACGGCGCCGGCACCGGTACCCGGATCAACGCGAGCGTCGGCTCCGTGTCCTCCTTCACCCTGGGCGACGGCAAGCCGATGCTCAACCTGCGCGACCCGCTCGGCGCCTGCACGGGGGGCTGCCTCGCGGCGACCTTCACCGGGTACTACACGACCCGCCCGAACGGTACCCGCCGCATCACCGATGCCGACATGGTGACCAACACGGCCAACAACCTGGCCACCCTGGGCGAAGCCTGCTCGGGTTCGGAGTACTACGCCGAAGGCATCATGGTCCACGAGGTCGGCCACCTGCTCGGTCTCGGCCACAGCGGAACCGCCGGCGCAACGATGTACCCCTCGGTCTCGGCCTGCAACAACAATCCGGCCACGATCGAGACCGACGACCGCAACGGAATCAACGACCTGTATTGATCCGCGGCTCGCTTTGACGTCTCTAGGGGGCGGGGCCTTCGGCACGATCGATGCCGCGGGTTCCGCTCCTTTCGGATCTCTCCCCTTTCGCCACGGCGCCCTTTTTCGACCCGCCAGAAAGCCCGGTCCCGTTCCGTTCGGCGCGGGCACTCTCCAGGGGTAGAGATCGCCTGTCGATCTCTTTTTGAGGAGACTCGCCGAGTCCATGATGGGCTCGCTCCGGTGTCTCTCGAACACGGAGGCTTTCCATGAAGCGACGGTTGTTCCTTTTCGCCTTGGCGGTCGCGCTCGCGCTGCCCGTAGGCGCCTCGACGTTCCTTTTCACCCCGCAGCGCGATCTGGTCCGAGACGCCACGGCGATCGTCGAGGGTCGAGTGCTGTCCACCAGCTCGTTTTGGAACGAGACCGGTCAGGTGATCGTCACCGAGGCCGTTTTTCAGGTTGAAGAGAAACTGTTGGGTGATGCTCCGAGCATCCTTGTGGTGCGCACGTTCGGCGGCCGTGTCGGCAACTTCGTGGTCGAGGCGAGCGGCTTCCCGACATTCCAGAAGGGCGAGCGCCAGTTGCTCTTCCTAGAAAGCGATGAGGGTGGTCGTAATCGAGTGCTCGGCTACCAGCAAGGGCAGTTCCGGATCGAGAGCGACGCCGCGGGCGCCGAGATGGCGCGTCCGGCGGTCGACGCCGGGTCGACGTTCGTCGGCCAGGCCGCTCCCGCCAAGGCGCTTTCGCTGTCCGCGCTCAAAAGTTCGATCCTTCGCGACGCCCGGTCTCTGGGCCGCGCCACCGACAACTAGGCCTGACCGGAGAGACGAATCATGAAGATCACACGCTTTCTCGCCGTCGCCCTCCTGCTCACCCTGGTCGCTGGAAGCCTCTCGGCCTACGTCCTTCTTTCGCCGCGCCGCACCTGGGACAGCGCGCCCAACGTTATCGTCGACAACCGGGGGAGCGCCAAAATCTCCGATGGCGACGGCGGCGCAACCCGCGTTCGCAACGCGATCGTTTCCAACAGCGCCTGGAACGGCGCCGGAACCGGCACCCGCCTGACCGCGTCGGTCGGTTCGATCTCGGGCTTCACGCTCGGGGATGGCCAGCCGATGCTCAACTTCCAAGATCCGGTCCATGCCTGTAACGGCTCCTGCCTGGCCGCGACATTCACCGGTTATTACGTGCAGCGTTCCAACGGTACGTATCAGATCACCGACGCCGACATCGTCACGAACAAGAAGAACGATCTCGCGACGCTCGGCGAAACCTGCTCGGGTTCCGAGTACTACGCCGAAGGCATCATGGTCCACGAGGTCGGTCACCTGCTGGGTCTCGGCCACAGCGGAACCACCGGTGCCACGATGTACCCCTCGGTTTCGGCCTGCAACAACAATCCGGCCACGATCGAGACCGACGACCGCAACGGAATCAACGACTTGTATTGATCCGCCGGTCGACGTACCCGCGGCAGTGGTCTCCGGCGAAGATGCGTCGGAGGCCCTGCCGCCCTTCCGGTTTCTCCTGGCCTTCCCCCCGCTTCCGATAGAGTGAGGTCGTGAACCTACGGCCTTTCGTCTCCGCGCCCGATCCCCGCCGCCGATGACGCCGCTGCGCGAACGCCGCGGCCTGGCTTCGGCGCGGGTCTTGGGCGATGCCGGAATCGCGGTCGCCGCCTTTGGCGCTGCCTTCTGGCTGCGCATTCATCTCCCCCTGCCGTTTACTCAGGGGCTGCTGCCGCCCGACCGAATTGCCTTCCTCGGTCGCGACTGGTTGGCGGCCGCCCTGGTCCAGCTCGCGGCGCTCTACTTTCTCGGCTTTTATGACGCCGACCGGCCGCTCACCACGGCCGAGCTGTCGCGCCGGCTGCTGCCCGCGACTTTCGGCCAGGCTGCCCTGCTCGCCGGCTACCTGTTTTTCGCCAACCGTACGTTTCCGCGCTCGGTCCTGCTGCTCTACGCGGTGCTCGATCTCGTTCTATTGGTCCTCTGGCGCCGATTGGCCAACCGCGGCGGACCGCGGAGCCTCCGCCGGGTCGTTCTCGTTGGCTCCGGGCCCGAGGCGCAAGAGATCGCCACGGCGATCGCGGCCCATCGCTGGCACGGCCTGGAAGTCGCCGGTTTCGTGACGCTCGCCGAAGGGGTGGCCCCCGCGGCCGCCCCCGCCCCGCTGTCGGGTGCGACCTCGGCTCTCGGCCTCCACCTGGGCACGGTCGACGACCTGCCCGGGCTGCTCGCCGCCGGAACGATCGATGACGTGGTGCTCGCCGCGGGGGGCGACTCGTGGCAGACCCGGCTGCTCGATCGGATCGCCGGTAGCCGACCCGACCACACCAACGTCCTTCTTCTGCCGGGGCCGTTCGAGAGCCTGATCGGTCGCATGCGCTATCGCTGGGTCCACGACCTGCCGTTGATCGAGGTGGTGCGCGAGTCCGAATGGCGAATCAACCGACCGGTCAAGCGCCTGTTCGACCTGGCGGTCGGTTCCGTTCTGGCTCTCGTCCTGGCGCCCGTTCTCGCCCTCGCCGCGCTCGCCGTCCGCTTCACTTCGCCTGGTCCCGTCCTCTATCGCCAGGAGCGGGCGGGGCGCGACCGTCGACCGTTCACGGTGTACAAGCTACGCTCGATGCGGGTCGATGCCGAGGCGCAGAGCGGCGAGGTGTTGGCGGAGGTGGGGGACGCGCGACTGACTTCGATCGGGGCGTTCCTCCGCCGTTTCCGGATCGACGAGATCCCGCAGCTCGCCAATGTGCTCGGGGGAACGATGAGCCTGGTCGGTCCGCGCCCCGAGCGCCCCGGCTTTGTCGAGCGCCATCTCGTCGAGGTACCGGGCTACGCCGAGCGCTTCTCAGTCGCTCCGGGTCTCACCGGCCTTGCCCAGGTCAACGGCGATTACCATTCCAGCCCGCAGAACAAGCTCCGCTACGAGCTTGCCTACATCGCCAACTGGTCGCTCGGTCTCGACCTTTCCATCCTGGTCCGGACGGTCAAGATCGTGCTCACCTCTCGAGGGGTTTAGACAATGAGCCGAGGTCTCCTCTTCCTTTGCGTCGCCAACTCGGCGCGCAGCCAGATGGCCGAGGGCATCGCCCGTTCGCTCGTAAGCGATCGCCTGCTTGTCCAAAGCGCCGGCTCGGAGCCGTCCCGGGTGAATCCTCTCGCCGTCCAGGCGCTCGCCGAGATCGGCGTCGACCTGTCGACCCAGCGCTCGAAATCGGTCGCCGAGATCGACCCCGCGACGGTCGGTACCGTGATCACCCTGTGCGCCGAAGAGGTCTGCCCGGTCTTCTTGGGCGACGCGAAGCGCCTGCACTGGCCGCTGCCCGATCCCGCCGGCCACACCGAATCCGAAGCGCCGAGCCTCGACCGTTTCCGCGCCGTCCGGGACGAGCTGAAGGTGCGGATCTCGGAGTTTCTCCGCTCCGAGGGTGTCGAGGTCCGTTGAGCCGGAATGTCTAAGCAGCCGAACACCCGCTGCCCAGGTACCCTCAGCGCCCGGCGGCCGGGACGTACGGTGCGAGGTTCGGGTCCAGCGTGACCGCGGTGGCGAAACTCTGCCGGGCGGCTTCGCGGGTTCCGGCGAGCAGTTGCGCGCGGCCGAGGTTCAAGTAGATCTCGGGACGCGGTTCGAGTCTTAGCGCATCGGTATACGCCTCTTCCGCCGCTTCGGCGCTACCGAGCACCAGATGCTGGGCGCCGCGGGCGATCGGCACTCCGGGTTCCAGCGGATCGAGCCGGGCGGCGCGGCGGAGGATCTGAAGGTTCTCGGCGAACAGTAGGCGTGACGAGCGGCCGGCGGCGAGGGCAGCCTTGGAGCGCAGCTCGACTTGGCTGAGCGCCCGGCTGGCTCCCAGCCGCGTGACCGTCAGGCGGAGCTGCCCGGCGAGCCCAGCGATCAACAGCGCGAGCACGAGCCAATACGGCCAGCCGGCCGGTCGAGAGGATGGCTTGGGTACCGGTCTGTTCGCGGGCTTGTTCGCTGTGTTGCGACGGCGGGCCATCACTCCACCTCCTGCGGGTTCCGCGGGTCGAGTCCCCAAGCGAGGAACAGGAGGGCGGGAAACGCCACCAGGGCGATCCGGAACGGAAAATAGGCGATCGAGAGCACGCCGAGCGCCGCGAGCCCCGCGTGGAAGAGGGCGCGATCCTCGCGCCTCGTACCCGTGCTCCGGAGCGCCGCGAAGGCGATCACCCCAAGCCCCCAAACGAGCGCCAGTACCCCCGGCCAACCCAGCTCGGCCGCGACCTCCAGCGGTTCGTTGTGGGCGTTGGCGAACACCGGCTGGTTGTGCTGCGCAAAAAAACGGGTGCCGGCGTGGGCGAGCTCCAGCTTGGCCGGCACGAATTCCGGTCGGTAGGCGCCATGGCCGACCCCCGTCCAGGGGTTCTCGCGCCACATAAGGAGGGCCGCCCGCCAGCCGTCGAGGCGGCCGGTGACAAGGGTGTTCCAATCGCCGCTACGGACGGCTTCGACTTTGCCGGCGATCCGTGATCGCAGCGGCTTTACGGCTACGAGGGCCAAGCTGCCGAGAATCGCCAGGGCCGCGAGGCCGACCAGCAACCGACGCCGTGGCAGGACGCGGAACACGTAGATCAGGGCGCCGGCCGCCAGAGCGGCGAGCGCCGCCAGGGTCTGGGTCACCCCGAGGGCATAGAGGCAGAGAATGAGAGCGAGCGCCGCCGCGATGCGCACGCGGCCTGTGAGGCGCTGTAGGCACCAGGCCCCGATCAGGCAGGGCACGACGAGGAATGCGCCGAGGTCGCCCGGATTGCCGGCCAGCGCGGTCACTCCGAGCCGGGCGTCGTAGCCGATTCCGGCGAAACGCAGCGGCTCCCAGATCCGATGGACCTGCAAAATGGCGAGCAGCGCGAGGAGAGCCGCCGGGACCAGCGAGCCGATCAGAAATCGTTCCTTCTGCGCGCGATCGAAGCCGCCCGTCCAACCGATCAGGCACGCGGCGCCGATGGCCAGGCTGCCGAGCGCGTCGCGCGTGTGGAGCGGGTGGGCGGTAGTGGCGAGGCTCACCGCGGAGAGCAGGAGAAACGGCACGAGCGCCGCGACCTCGGGGCGGCAAACCGCGTCGCGCCACAGTACCTTCTGGCCTCGGAGCAACGGCGCGAGGCCGATCAGCGAGACGATCGCAAGCAGCTCACCTATCAGCAGCTTCGGCGTGCGGAACGACTCGTGAAGACCGGGCACCACCAGGAGAGGAACCGTGTAGATCAGCGCCCACATCGCAACGATCGCCAGCGGCGGAGCGGTCGAAACGGTCGAAGGGGTGATGGACTTCATGGCGCGCCGATGCTATCCCAGCCCCTCTACGAATCAGGCGCTCCGCCGTCCGGCCGGCGATCGCCCCGGGCGACCCGGCCCGCGCCTGCCGCCGCGCGGAAGCTCCGGGCAAGGAGATCGAACGGCCGCCACAGACGGCGGCAGATCAAACCCCAGCGTCCGCCCGTCCGGCCGTAGATCTCGTCGAGCTGGGCCGCGGAGGGCCACAGCGCGGCGGCCAGGGTGGTGAGCCGGCGCGCGGAGGGGCTCTTGTCGCTCGGCCGGGGAGAGAAAAGCGCCAGCTTGAGGGCGCTCTCGTACGCCGGATCGAGGCGCCCCGCGAGCGCGTGGCGAAGCAACAGAGAAGGATCGCCCTCCCCGTCGAGCGGCGCCCTGCCCGCGGCGAGATCGGCGCACAGCTCGACGAGTGCGGCGAGTTCGGCCGCGGAGAGATCCTCCGCGAGCCAATGGGCGATGCGCTCGGCGCTCTGGCGCGCCGTCGGGCCGCCCCAGCCGAGATCGAGCAGGTCGGCGAACGTGCGTAGCGCCGGATAGGCGGAGGGCTCGAATCCGTGCTGGCCAAGGCCGTGGACCGCGGCGTGCGCTGCTAGTACCACCGGACGAGGGAGCACGACCGTTCCCGGAAGGGAGCGGCACGCAACGGTGAGCCCCGCTTCGATCAGCGCGTCGAGTGTCGCCGAGCGGCGATCGTCGGTACCGTCGGAACCACCCCCCAGTCGCACCCCGAGCACCAGACGATGAACCTCGACCGCGCCGAGCCGGGGGTGGATTTGCGGCGCCAACTGATGCTCGTAGTCCGGCCCGTCCCCCACCGCAAAGCCCGCCGCGATCAGCGCGTCGCAAAGCACCTTCTCGCGCCCGGCCGGCGCGAGAACGTCGACGTCCGTTGCGCTGCGGCTGCCGGGCGCCAGCACGCCGGAAAGCTCCAGCGCCGCGTATTTGAGAAAGCCGATCGGAATCCCGGCCCCGGCCGCCGCCCCCGCGATCGCCCGGATCGAAGCGTCGAGGCGTAACGCGATCGCGGCGGCAAGCCGGCTCTCGGCGCGGAGATCCGCCGCCGCCGAGCCGAGATCCGCCGTCAGGGCCGCGAAATCCGTGCGCGCGGCGATTCGCGAGGCGATCCCGAGCCGACGTGCGAGAGCGACCGCCCGGGTCGGATCGGCCGGCCGGGGACTCTCTCCCGCAGGGCCGAAGGCTCGGGCGAGCAGCCAGGAAAGGTCCGGCAGCAGGTCGGCAGCGAGCCGCGGCGGGGCAAAGCGAATCCCCCGGCTCACGGACTCTTGGTTCGCCGCACGAGGACGACGACCGCTCCGAGCAGGAGAGCGCCGGCCAGGTTGGCCCCGGCGTCGGCGAGCGACGAGGTGCGCTCGGGAGCCAGATGCTGGAGCCCTTCGAGCAGCGCCCCGTAGGTGGCGGCGAAGAACATCGCGGAGGCGATCGGGCGGGGCCAGCGGGCCAGCCGCTCGAACGATCGAAGCCAGATGCCGGTGAGGAGGAAGAACAGGCTGGCGTGAACCGCCTTGTCCGCCTGAGCGAGCCAGGCGGGCAATCCTCCCGGTAGCCAGGCGGGGGCCTCGGCCGGAACCGGCAGAAGCAGCAGGATGGCGACCCCCAGGCCCGCGAGCGCCGAGGCAAGATGGACCGCCTGCGGGCCTGTCGCCGCGCGCCGGGCGACCGATCGAGACGAATCGAACATCTTCGTTACTATAGCGATCTGTCTCATGAGCCTCACCGTGACCGCGCCGCCGTTCGAAAAGAAGCCCGCCCGGCTCGCCGGCCGGTTGGTCGCGACGCGCGCGGCCCTCGCGCTGCTCGCCCTCGGCTTGGCCGCCGCGGCGCTGTTCGACACGGCGGCCTGGCGTACCGAACAGGAACGGTTGACGGGAGTTCTGGCCGCCGCATCGCCGCTGGCTCTTCCGGAGCGTTTGTTCGTGGAGGTGGTCCGCGAGCGAGATCCGGCGCGTGCCCGGCTCCGGGTGGCTCGCGGGATCTTCGCGGCGGAATTGGCACGAAGGCCGCCGGATCTGGTCGCCGGGTCGTCGGCGGCCGTGGCGGATGCGGGCGCGAGCGCCCGCCGGTTGGATGCCGCGACCGTCCTGGCCGCACAGTCCTTTGCCGAGCGGCCGGCCGCCTGGGAGGCGCCGCTGGTCATCGGCGGTGCCACCTATCTCTCCCGTTTGCGTACCGAGGACGAACGTCTCTTGAACTCCTACCGCGACTGGGAGGCGCCGCTTTTGGCGGCTCGCGCCCTCGCTCCCGGCCGGCTCGAACCGGAGGTCCTCCTCGCCTATGCCTACACTCGCCTCTGGCCGGTCCTCGCTCCGGCCAAGCGGCAATTGGCGCTCGGATTCATCCGGCGCAGTCTCGCCGACCGGTACGCGAGGCAGGATCTTCTGCCCGCCTGGTTGGCGATGGCCAAAGACCGCCGGCTGGCGTTCGCCGCGATTCCGGACGATCCGGAAGCCTGGGCGGAGACGCGCCAGATTTACAGCCAGCAGCGCGATTGGCCGGCGATCCGCGACGCCCGAGAGCGCTATCGCCAGGTGCTCGCCAAGCGATTGGCCACCGACCTGGAGACGGCGCGCGACGAGGTCCGCCGAGGCTGGGGCGACCGCGGGCGCGAGACCTATCTGTCGATTATTTCCCGCGCGGGCGATGCGTCGGACGGCGTGCCGCTCCTTAAGCTCGCGGTCGAAGAATGCCCGGCGGGGCGGGCCGACGCCGCCACCGCCGCGCGCCTGGCCGACACCCTGGGCTGGATTCTCGACAGTTGCCGCTTCGCCAAGTGCCCGCTCGGCTCCGCGGCGCTCGCCCGCCTGGCTCGATTGATCGGGGATGCCGACCTCGCGGCCGCAACTCGGGCCGCCGAGCTTTCGGGCGATCTCAATCTCGTCGAGAGGCTGGCGCGTCAGGCCGGTCCGGCGTTCGACCCGTCCGGCTCGCGCCGCCGCGAGCCAGGCGAGCTGCGGTCTCTCGCGGCCGACGATTGGCCGGCCGCCGGCTGGACCGCCCTAGGAAACCGGGCGCGCCGGGAGCTGGTCGCCGCCCGATTCGCGCCGGGGCTCCAGATCGCGATCGACCAGGTGGCGACCGAGGGCGCGGTCGTCGAAGTGCGAGTCGACGGCGGTTTCGTCGGCACCTACGTCGCGGGCCCCGGCGCTCCGCTCCGAATTTCTCTTCCCGTGACGCCCGGACTTCACTTGATCGAGATCGCGGCGATCAACGGTGGCCCTGTCTCTCCCGGAGGAGTGCGCCTCGCCGGTCCGGTGGGCTGACACCGCCGCGCCGAACACCACCGCCACGGCGAACGCATTGGCGGGCAGGGTCAGGCTGAAATCCACCATCTCGTGCAGCCCGGCGGCGACCAGGGCGCCCAGCGCTCCGAGCGCCGCCGCCCGATCCTCCGACCGCCGCCCGGTGCGGAGCACCCCGGCCAGTCGGACCAACAGCACGACGAGGCCGACCGCGGCGAGCGCCAAGCCGATCCCGCCGGCCGTGGCCAAGAGTTCGAGCGGATCGTTGTGGGCATGGCGCCAGGTGCCGGCGAGGTCGGCCGGCTGCACCAGGGGGAACGCTTCGCGAAACGACCCGAGGCCGGTGCCCACCAGGGGAAAGCGTCGGATCAGATCGAGCGTCGCCCGCCACGCATCGATGCGCACGGTCCAGCCAATGCCGCTCGACAGGCCGGCGAGCCGGCCGAACCCCTCCTCTCGGCCGATCAGCGCGACCACGCCAACTCCGGCCAACGCGATCCCGAGTCCCGCGGCGACCCACAGCCACCGCCGCTTTTGTTTCCCCGCCGCGAGCATGGCGCCCTGCGCCACCACCGCGACGACGGCGGCGATCAGGCCGGCCCGCGAGCCGGAAAACGCGAGGCCGGCAAAGAGCAGCAGCCAGATGATCACCGGCGGGGCGATCCGCAGTAGCTTGCGTTCCACCAGGCTCTCTTCGCGCGCCCGGCGGACCGACCACCAGCCCCAGGCGAAAACCACCGGCAAGGCCAGGCCGAGGAAAAACGCCAGGTGATTGGGGTTGACGAACGTGCCGCGCAGCCGCAGGTTGGTGCCGGGCACCGTCCGTCCCCAGATCTCGTTCGATCGGGCGAACCAGCGCCGGGCGCCGTAGAGCACTTGGAAGAGCGCGGAGACGACCAGGGCCAGCGCGATCGCCCGGCGGCAGCGCCTTTCCCGCCCGGCAATCCCGGCGGCCACCAGGGCGGCTGCCGCCGCCGCGAACGACAACGCCGCCCGGCCGGATTCGCCGGCCGCGAGCGACAGCGGCAGAGCCTCGCCGACGGGCGCGCCGAGTAGGTCGCGCGCGGCGTCCCAAAGAGGGCCATGGCCGGGCGACAGGAAGTCGGCGAGGAATCGCGGGCAAGGAAGGGATTGTAGGAAGCCGAGCAGTGCGACCCCCAGCAACGCCCCTGCTGGTAGGGCGAGGCGGCGCAGCACACCGGGCGCCTCGCCGGCCGCGAGCGCCAAGGCGACCAATGCAAAGGAGACCACTTCGAGCAGCGCCTCGCTCCACGAGGTGACGCTGCCGAACGGGAGGGGCGCCCAAACCAGGAGGGTCGAGAGAGCTCCGGCCACCAGCCATTCCGCTTGGCGTATCATCGCGTGACGATCCCAGAACGCCGAGCGCCGTATCGCGACGGCCAAAAACCGGGGTCGGAGGTCTTTTTGCGAAATCCCCTTGCTTCGCTCCGTCGGCCGGCAGGCCCACCGCAACTCGCGCTCGTCGCGTGCCTCCTCTGTATTGGAGCGGCGGCGTCCGCGGCTCCCGCTGTGGCGCAGTTCGATCAGTATAAACCTCCCGGCGGCCTGGTCGAGCCGCCCGCCGATCGTAAAGGTTCGCTCGACCAGGCGGCGGAAAACGCGCGATGGCACCTCGGGCCGGTGAAACTGGCGCCCTGGTGGGAGCTGCGCGACCTTCAATACGTCGACAACGCCTTCGGATCGAGCGAAGGCAAGCAAGGCGACATCACGGCGTCCATGGGGGCTGGTCTGCGGGCCTACTTCCGCACCGGGCCCAAGGTGTATTGGGCCGTGCGGGTGCTGCCCGAATACGTCTGGTGGCAGAAGACGGCCGAGCGCCGCCGGCTGGGTGGACGCTACGGGGTGGGCGCTTTTGCGTTCTTCAACCGCCTGACCGTCGAGGCGACGGCTGAGCGCAGCCAGGAGCAGACGTTCCTTTCGCCCGAGATCGCGGCGCTCGCGCAGTCGCGAAGCGACCGCGGCGGAGTGAGCCTAGATCTTTCACTCACCGACCGGATCTCTCTTTTCGGCGGCGTCGAGGAGGTCCGGATTCGCAATCTGGTTTCGCGCGAGGTGGGCGAGGCGCCGTTCGATCAGTTCGATCGCGATGAGAGCTTTCTGCGTGGCGGAGCGCGCTATCGCCTGCCGCGCGGCTTTTCGATCGGTGTCGGGGTCGAGCGTTCGACGATCGATTTCATCGACGTCCCCGGCCGTTTGGACCGTTCAAGCTCGGGCACTTCGCCGTTCCTCCAGATCCGGCAGCAGAACGACGATCATTTCTTCGACCTCGAGGTCGCATCCCGCTCCGCGGAGCCCCGTCCTGGCTCCAGCTTCGTCCCCTACGACTCCGCCACCGCGAACCTGTCGGCGGGATTTAAGACGGGAGGCCGCCTTTCGGCCGCTTTTTACGGCGGTCGCGGCATCGTCTACACGTTGGCCGAAGGCTATTCCTATCTGGTCGACGACCGCGTAGGCGCCTCGTTGAGCTTCGACGTGAGCCCCCGGACGAAGGCGCGGATCTTTGCCGAAGTGGGGCGGGACGACTTCCGTCGCGCCGCGCTCGCGCCGGCCGATACCCCAGAGCGGCGCGACGATCTCCGTGCCTACGGTGCGTCGATCGATTTGAGCACGGGCCGTTCTTCCTCGTTCGGGCTGCGGTTCAGCCGCACCGAAATCGACTCGAACCTATCCGGTTTCGATCGTTCCATCGCCGCGATCGGAGCGGGTATCACCTTCCGAGGGGGCGATGCGGGCTGGTAGTTAGGTTCGCCGAACCGCTCCTTCGAGCCCAAATCGCCATTTTGACGACTTCAGGCATAGAATTTGAATAGCTTTATTCTTTCGCGACACGACGCTCTACAATCGAAAGACACTTTGCACCAGATGCCGCACGTCATGAGAAAACTGGCCCTTCTTCTCGTCCCGCTCTTAACTTTCGGGATGGCGTCCGCCTTCGCCCAGTCGAAGAATCCCGGCTATCGGATCGGTCCGAAGGATTTGCTGCGCATTCAGGTCTTCGAAGTGCCGGAGCTGAACGTCGAGAGGCGCGTGAGCGAAAACGGCATGATCAACCTGCCGCTGATCGGGGACGTGCCGGCGGGGGGACTGACCGAAGAGGAGCTGACCCAGCGCCTGAAGGTTCTGCTGGAAGTGAAGTACGTACAGCGCGCCTCCACCTCGGTCGAGGTGATGGAGTTCCGCTCGAAGCCGATCTCGGTGATCGGAGCGGTCAAAACGCCGGGTAACCTCGCTTTCTCCGGTCGCTGGTCTCTGATCGAGGCGATCACCGCCGCCGGCGGCCTGGCCGAGAACCATGGCAATCGGATTTACGTTCTGCGCAAAGCGGAGAACGGTCTCTCGGATCAGGTCGCGATCGACGTGGTCGATCTGCTCGTACGCGCCGACCCAAGGGTCAACATCCCGATTTTGGCGAGCGATCTGATCAACGTACCGACCACGGTCGAGGTCACGATCTATTGCTTGGGCGAGATCGCGCGGCCCGGAGCGCTGACGTTCAAGAGCACGGATAGGATCACCCTGCTCGCGGCGATCGCGCGGGCCGGCGGGCTCACCGACCGCGCGGCGAGCCGGGTGACGATCAAGCGCGGAGCCGGCTCCGGGGCGCGCGAAATCGTCGCGGACTACAAGCGGATCTTGAGCGGCAAGGATCAGGACGTGCCGCTGGTCGAAGGTGACCTTCTGGTGGTCAAGGAGTCCTTCTTTTGAAGAACCTGCCATTCGAAGATCCAACCCTCGAACTGGCGGGCGAGCCGGCGGAATCGGATTTCGACATCGCCGAATACGTCGGCATGCTGCGCCGGCACTGGCAGCTGATCGCCGCCTGCGCGCTCACCGCCCTGTCGCTCGGCGTGGCCCATTACATGGTGACGCCTAAGGAGTACATGGCGACCGCGACGGTCCAGATCGAGCGCAAGAGCGCGGCGCCGGTCCTCTCGGAGCAAAACACCTGGGACAATTACTGGAACATCGAGTTCTATCCGACGCAGTACGAGCTGCTGCGCAGTCGCGGCCTGGCCGAGCGCGTGGTCCGCAACCTCGACCTCGTCACCGATCGCGGGGTACACGAGAGCGGTGGCACCGAGGCCGAAAAGACCCCCGGCGTACCGGCCACCGCGGCGGACGATGCCGCCGCGCTCGGCGCGTCCGCTCAAGGTCTGCTCGGCGGGCTGGTGGTCGATCCGATCCGCAACACCTCGCTGGTTCGGATCGGCTATCGCTCGAAAGACTCAGCCTACGCCGCGCGGGTCGCCAACGCGTTCGCCGAGGCCTACATCGACCTTGGGATCGAAGATCGCTACACCTCCGCGGGCAAGGCCTCCTCCTTCCTGTCGTCGCAGATCGAGACGCTCAAGTCGGAGATCCAAGAGAAGGAAAACGAGCTCCAGAAATTCAGTCGAACGAGCGACATCGTGGGCGGCGTCGATCCAGCTTCGAACGACGTCCTGAAGCGGCTCGATACGCTCAACAACGACTATCTCGGCGCAAAAAGGGTGCGGATCGAAAAAGAGGCGCGCTACCACGAGCTTCAGATCGCTCCGAAAGAGACGGTCGCCGACAGCCTGTCCGGCGGCGTGGTCTCCGAGCTGCGATCGAACCAGCTGAAAATGGAGCGCGACTACGAGACCCGGCTCAAGACCTACAAGCCCGACTGGCCCGCGATGGTCTCGCTCAAAGCGGACATCGAAAAAGGGCAGCAGCATTTGAAGGCGCTGATCGAAGAGATGGGCGAGCGCGCCCGAAACGACGCGTACGCCGAGTACCAGACCGCGCTGCGCCAGGAGCAGACCCTCGCGGCCGAGGTCGGCCGGAGCAAGGGCGAGGCGATCAACCAGAGTTCGGCCGCGGTCGAGTACACCAACCTGAAGGTCGAGATCGAAACCCGCCGCCAGATGTTCGACGAGCTGCTCAAGAAGCAGTCCGAGACCGAGGTTTCGGCGCGGCTGCAAGGTACCCGCGATTCCAACATCCGAATCATCGATTCGGCGCTCACCCCCGGCGGCCCGTTCCGGCCGTCTCTGCGGCAGGACGTCACCTACGGCCTGATGCTCGGTTTGATGCTCGGAATCGGCATCGCGTTCCTGCTCGAATTCCTCGACCGGACGATCAAATCGCCGGAGGAGATCGAGCGACGGCTCAAGCTGCCGACCCTCGCCGTGGTGCCCGACCTGGCCGAGACCGGCCGGGCCTATGGCTACGGCTATGGCTATGGCTATGGCGCCGAAACCGCGGCGAAAGAGGGGCGTGGGGCGCGGGGCGGCAAGGCGGCCGTCGCGCGACGGCGCACCGCGTCCGGCGATGGGGAGCAGATCGAGCTGGTGCCCCACGAGCGCCCACGGTCGCCGATCTCGGAGGTCTATCGCTCCCTGCGCACCTCGCTGCTGCTGTCCACCGCGGACGAGCTCAAGGTGATCGCGGTCACCTCGGCCACCGCGGGCGAGGGCAAGACCGCAACCGCCTCGAACCTCGGCGTCGTCCTTTCCCAGCTCGGCCGGAAGGTGCTGATCGTCGACGCCGACCTGCGCAAGCCGCGCATGCATCAGGTGTTCAAGGTCTCGAATCGGAGCGGTCTGGTCAATCAGCTGACCGGCGTCGTCGACCCCGATTCGGTGTTCGTCGAGACCGGTATCCCGAATCTCTGGTTGATCCCTTCCGGGCCGATTCCGCCGAACCCCTCCGAGCTGCTCTCTTCCGACCGGATGCGCGAATGGCTGAACGCCATGCGCGCCCGCTTCGACTACGTGATTATCGATACCCCGCCGTCGCTCGCGGTGACCGATGCGACGATCGTCGGCGCCCTGTCCGACGGTCTCGTGCTCACCTTCCGCGCCGGCAAGGTGACCCGCGACGACGCAAAAGATTGCGCCGAGCGGCTGCGCATGGCGGACATGAAGATTCTCGGCGTGGTGCTCAACCGCCATCGTTCGGAAGCGGCCCGATACGGCCGCAAAAATCGCTACTACGAGTCGTACGGCACGTACGAGAAGGAGGCCGCGGCGGTTTGACGCCGGGGGCTCATGTGATCGACCTACATACGCATTTCTTGCCCGGCATCGACGACGGAGCCGAGAATTTCGCCGAGGCGGTCGCCATGTGTCGGCAGGCCGCCCGCGACGGCTGTACCGGAATCGTCGCGACCCCGCACCAGCGCCGCGGCAGCTGGTGGAACGACGACCTCGAGCTGCTCGACGCGCTGCGCGAGCGGATCGAGCGCGAAGTCGGTCGCGAGATCGCGCTCTATCCCGGCGGCGAGATTCACGTCGATCGGCGGTTTCTCGATGAGTTCCTCGCCGCGCCCGGCGAGGCCTGCGGCGTTCTACCGCTCGCGCGGACCCACTGGTTGCTGCTCGAACTCGACGTCAACGCGATGCCCCGCGACGCCTACGAATTGATCCACGAGCTCACCGTCTCCGGTTGGCGGCCGATCCTCGCGCACCCCGAGCTGATCCCCTGGCTCGCCGACGAGCCCGACCTGGTCGCGCGCCTGGTGGGTTTGGGCGCCACGGTCCAGGTGACGGCGATGAGCCTCACCGGCGAATTCGGCAAGCGGGCGCAAGGAGACGTCCAGCGGCTGTTGGACGGCGGCCTGGTTCACTTCGTGGCGAGCGACTGCCACGGCATCTCGCGCCGGAAGCCCGGGCTCTCGCGCGCTCGCCGGTTGGTCGAGGCGCGCTACGGCGACGAGATCGCCGAGCGAATTTTCGATCAGAACCCGCGCGCCGTGGTCGCCGACCTGCCGCTTTTCGGCCTGACCCCGGCCGGCCGGATCGAGACCGTCGTGCGCCGGGAGGCGCCATGACGCGTCGATTCCGGGCGCTGGGGGCGCTCTCGGCTCTCGTAGTGGTTGCTTGGCTCGGGTCGCTCGCGTTTCCCCGGCCGGCGGCCGCGGCCGAGATCGATCCGTTTTACTTGAGCCTCTACTCCGACGGAATCCAAGCCTTCGAGCGGAGCGACTTTACGAACGCCGAACGGTGGCTGCAGCTGGCTTGCTTCGGCCTGCTCGACGAGCCGAAAACGCTCGGCGCCTGCATCACCCGCCTGGCGATCGCCCAGGGCCGAAACGGTGACGCCGAAGGTTTTCGCGAAAGCTTCAGGCGATTGACCGAGGTGGAAACCGGCTTTTCCGGCTACACCCAGGCCGACCTTCCGAACGCCGTGCGCGAAGCGTTCGAGCAACAGGCGGCCGCCCGAATTTCCGAAGGAATGCTCGCGGCTTCGCCCGCTTTCGCGCGTCTGCGGAGCCAGCAAGAGGCCGTCCGGATCGAGGCGCTGCCGCTACGGGCGCGGCGCGACGAGATCCAGAAGCGGATCGTGGCCGAGCCCAAGAACGCTACCTGGCGGATTCTGCTCGGGCGCCTGGAAGTGGCGGAAGGCAATCCGGCCGAAGCGCTGGCCGCCGCCCGGATCGCCCTCACGCTTTCGCCCGCCGAGCCGCGCGCCCTCTGCGTGCGCGGCCTGGCCCAAGCACGGCTGGGAGCCTGCGCCGAGGCCCTGCCCGATCTCGCGGGTTGTGGCGAGACGACGCAGTTCGCCACGGCCGCCGCCGCGCGCCTGGGGTGCCTGATCGATCGCCAGAGCTGGCCGGAAGCTCGCGGCTTCGTCGCGACCCTTCCCCCGGCGCTGCGAGACGATCGCGATTTGTCGCGCCTGATGCGCCAGGTTCCGGAGGACGGGGGGGCGGCGACCCCTGCTCCCGCCCCTCGGCAGGGTACAACCGCCGCCGTGGCCCCCGACCCCCCGTCTCAATCGACTTCGCCGCTAACCCCGGCACCCGCCGCAATCCCCTCCCCGGCGCGGCCCGCTCCGCCGGAGCCGACCGCGGCGGAAGTCGAGCAGCTCACCAAAGCGCGCGCCCTGCTCGGTGCCGAGGCATCGAATCGCGATCTCAAGCGGGCGCGCGACCTGGCCAAGCCGCTCGCCGACGCTCATCGCGATTGGCGCGACGCCCAACTGCTGATGGCCGAGGCGGCCTATCGGAACTCCCGTTGGGGAGAGGCCGCCAACTATTTTCGCCGCGGGGGCGATCCCGGCGACGATCGCCCCGAGCTGCTATTCTATTTTGCGGTGTCGCTCTTCGAGTCGGGAGATCGACGCGAGGCCGCGACCATCCTCAAGCGGTCCTTGCCGAATCTCCAGCCTTCGCCGTTCATCGACGAATACACCCGCAAGATCTTGCGCGAGGAGGACTCTTGAGCCCGCGCCCGGCCCCGCTTGACGCCGCTTTCGAAACGGCGCTAACGTCCGGTAACACCCGGATTCGGAGAACGGTCCTATGAAAACCACCCGCACTTTCGCCTTATTCTTCGTACTCGCCGCGGCGGCCCGGGCCGAAGTCCCGATGATTTCGGTCGATCCGACCGCCTGCCTGCCGGCCGAAGACAACGGTGTCGTCACCGCGAAAGTCACGCCCGAAGTCGGCGGTACGCTGGTCCGTCTCTACTTCCGGTGGAAGGATCGGGGCGACAATTACTACGTGCCGATGACCGGCAAAGGGGACGGCCGCTATTGGACGGTGCTGCCGAAACCGGAGCGCCGCAACGAGTTGGTGGAGTACTACGGCGCGGTCGTGATGCCGGACGGCAAGGAGATCTCGCGTTCGAAGATCGCCGAGGTCCGGGTCAAGGATCGGTCGGACTGCAAAACGCCGCTCACCGAAAAGGAGATCGGCCTGGCGGCGAACCTGGTGATCGGCGAGACCGTCCAGCCGCAGAACCGGCGCTCGGTGCTCGGCTTTCTCTGCGACGGTATCGTCTCGCGGATCGACGCCCGGGGTGTGCTTCACGCCGATGACCTCTGCCGCACCTGCGTCGTGGCGTTTTGGCAGAAGCGGGCGATCTTCGGTCCCTTGGTGACGACCACGGCGATCGTCACCGACGAGGATCCCAACCCCTCGCCGGCTGCGCCGTAGCCCTTCGACTACGCTCAGGGACCGGCCCTTCGACTTCGCTCAGGGACCGGATTGGGAAGTTCAGGCGCTGGCTGATTCGCCGCCCGTGGTGGCCCGTCCAGCGACCTGATGGTCCCGCCTCGGGGGTATTCCTGCACTCTGTACCTTGGGACCCGAACGCGGCCGAACCGCGAAGGCCCCGGTATGTCCGTTCCTCACCCCGGTCCGGCGCCTAGAACGCCCGGCCTTCGACACCCCTGCCAGAAAGAGGTTTCCCTTCCCTTATGAGTCAAACTCCGTCCCTCCCGTCCGGAGCCGGTTCCTCCGACCATCTCATCCCGCCGCACGGCGGCGTGCTGGTCGACCTACTCGCTTCTCCTGAGCGCAGCGCCGAACTCAAAGAAGCCTCCCGCGATTGGCCGTCCCTGGATCTCGACCCGCGGCAGACCTGCGACCTCGAGCTGCTGGCCAACGGCTCGTTTTCTCCCCTCACCGGATTCATGAACCAGGCGGACACCGAGTCGGTCGGCGCGACGATGCGCCTGGCGACCGGAGAGGCCGCCGGGGTGATCTTCCCGCTGCCGATCAATCTCGACGTTCCGGCGGCCCTGGCGGAAAAGCTCACGGTCGGCGGCATGCTCGCCCTGCGCGACCCGGAGGGTGTGATGCTCGCCGCCCTTCATGTCGAGGACATCTGGACTCCCGACCGCGAGCAGCTCGCCGCCCAGGCGTTCGGCACCACGGACCTGCGCCACCCGGGCGCCGCCCACCTGATCCAGAAGGCGAACCCGGTGTTCGTCGGCGGGCGGATCGAAGCGCTTCAGCTGCCCACTCATTACGACTACCGGACGATGCGCCTCTCACCGGCCGAGGTGCGCGCCTCGTTCATCCGCCGCGGCTGGCGCCGGGTGGTCGCCTTCCAGACCCGGAACCCGATGCACCGCGCCCATTTCGAGCTGACCCTCGGGGCGGCGCGCGAGGCCCAGGCGAACCTGCTGGTTCACCCGGTGGTCGGCATGACCAAACCGGGCGACCTCGACCACTACACCCGCGTCCGTTGCTACCAGGCGATTTTCGACCGCTACCCGCAACAGACCGCAATGCTGGCCCTGCTCAACCTGGCGATGCGGATGGCCGGCCCCCGCGAGGCGCTGCTTCACGCGATCGTCCGCAAGAACCACGGCTGCACCCAATTCATCGTCGGCCGCGATCACGCCGGCCCGGGAAAAGATTCGAACGGCAAACCGTTTTACGGTCCGTACGACGCCCAAGATCTGCTGCGGGAGCACGCCGCCGAGATCGGGGTCGAGATGGTGCCGTTCCTGAACCTGGTCTATGTCGAGGATCGCGACAGCTATTTTCCCGAGGACAAGATTCCGGAAGGCTCGCGCTCACTCGATCTTTCGGGCACGGAGCTGCGCCGCCGTCTTTCCGAGGGGCTCGACATCCCCTCTTGGTTCACCTTCCCGGAGGTCGCGGCGGAGCTGCGACGCACCCATCCGCCGCGGAAAGCCCAGGGCTTCACGGTGTTCATGACCGGCCTTTCGGGCTCGGGCAAATCGACGATCGCCAACGCCCTGCTGGTCAAGCTGCTCGAAATGGGCGGCCGGCCGGTGACTCTGCTCGACGGCGACGTGGTCCGCAAGCATCTTTCCTCCGAACTCAACTTCTCCAAAGAGCATCGCGACATCAACATCCGGCGCATCGGCTATGTCGCTTCCGAGATCACCAAGAACGGCGGCATCGCGATCTGCGCTCCGATCGCGCCGTACGACGCGGTGCGTAAGGAAGTGCGGGAGATGATCGCGCCGGCCGGCGGTTTCGCGCTGCTCCACGTCGCGACTTCTCTCGAAGTCTGCGAAGGGCGCGACCGCAAGGGTCTCTACGCCAAGGCGCGGGCGGGAATCGTCAAGGAGTTCACCGGCATTTCCGACCCCTACGAGGTGCCCGAGGACGCGGAACTCGTGATCGACACGGACGGCCTTTCGCCGGACGAGGCGGCGCAGGAGATCCTTCTCTATCTCGAGAAGGAAGGCTATATCGGCGCTCGCGGAGAACTCTGATGGCCGATTACGCCGAGGAGCTCGTTCGAATCGAGGCCGCATTGGCCAAGGCGCGCGAGCTCCTCGCGCGGTTCACCCCCGGAGCCGTCGACGCGCAACGAAAATCGGGCGGCGATCCGGTCACCGAGGCCGACACCGAGGTCGATGCGCTGCTCAAGGCAATGCTGCCGAAGAACGGCGAGGGATGGCTCTCGGAAGAGACGCTCGACGACCCGTCCCGTCTCGCCGCGCGCCGCGTCTGGGTGGTCGATCCGCTCGACGGCACGAAGGAGTTCGTCCAGGGCTTGCCCGAATGGTCGGTCTCCGTCGGCCTGGTCGAGGACGGCCAGGCGGTGGCCGGCGGCATCTTGAACCCCGCGACCGATCAGTTGATCCTCGGTGCCCGGGGTCATGGCGTCACCCTGAACGGCCAGCCCGCGGGGCTCTCGCCCCGAACGGAGCTGGCCGGAGCGGTCGTGCTCGCCAGCCGGAGCGAAGTGGGACGCGGCCAGTGGGACGCGTTCCGCGACTCAGGAATAGAGATCCGCGCGGTCGGCTCGGTCGCCTACAAGCTCGGCCTGGTGGCAGCGGGCTTTGCCGATGCCACCTGGACCCTGGTGCCGAAACACGAATGGGACGTGGCGGCGGGCGTCGCCCTGGTTCTCGCCGCCGGCGGGGTGGTGGTGGGCGGTTCCCCGGAAGAAGAGCGCTTCAACCGGCCCCATCCGAAACTCACCCGCCTGCTCGCGGCGAGCCCGATCCTGATGCCCCAAATTCAAGCCGAGATCGCTCGGGTGGGTGCATAAACACCATTGAGGGCGGCGGTCGTGGGAGAATTCGCCGTGCTCCGTCGCGTTCTCCCGCTCCTCGCCCTCGTTCTCGTCGCTTCCGCCTGTCGACCGACCGGCGAAACGGCCAAGAATCCCCCAGTCGTTCCGGAAGTCGTCGCCTCCGAGCTGCCTTCGCCGCTCGATCCGGAAGGGCCGCGCGAGGTCGTGCTCGGCAAGCGCTTTTCGGCCGACGGCTCGATCCCGAAGGCCGACCGGGCAACCTCGTTCGCTCCCGATACGCCGATCCTCCTCGCGATCGAATCCGGAGATCTCCTGGAGGGAACCCGGGTCACGGCGACTTGGACGCCGCCTGACGGCTCGCCTCTCGAGCAGGAACTAACGGTGATCGGCGGCGAAACCTACCTGACCTTTACGGCCCCGAGCGCCACCTGGACACCGGGAACCGGCCAGGTGAGCGTGCGGATCGGAGGAGAGCCCGAAGCCACGGGCTCTCCCATCGATCTACCGTTCAAGATCCTGCCGTAGGCCTCGTCGGCCTTCAGTCTAAGCAGAGAGTTCTTCGTTTCAGTCGAACGCCAGTTCGGTGTCGCGGCCGGAGATCTTCCAGACGCCGTTCTCTTTGATCAGAAACACCCGGCCGCGGAACTTGTCGCCGCCGTAGCTCTTGCCTTCGATGTCGAGCGCGGCGCGGTCGCCCTGGATCAAACCGCCTGGAATCGTCGCGGTCTCAAATTCCAGGGTTCTCGTCGAATCGAACACCACCGCCCAAATCTCGCCCTCTACCTGCTCCGCGATCTCTTCGGCCTTACGGGTAGAGACCACTTTCTGGAGTGCCGCGGGATCCTTCTTGGCCACCGCCTTCATGTAGGCCTGGTACGCCTTGCCGGGTTCTCCGCCCCCTTTCGGCAGGGGAGTGCCCGCGAGCGATCCGGCGAGCAGATCGACCGCGAACGGCAAGTCGAATTCGTAGGTCTTGTCGAAGAAGGGCTCTGGTTTCCCGGTGTAGTAGCGCCCCTCGACCCTTTGGTCGTCGTTGCGCGCGAACGTGAGATTGCCCTGTCCGCCGAAGCTGAATCCGTCGCTCGGCTCGAACGACCGCCAACTGCCGTCGGCGTGCTTGCCGTCCGCCTGGAGGTGGAGCGTCGCATAGGCCCCCTTCTTGGCTTCGACCGCCGCCTCGACGGCCGCCACCGGATCGAATTCCTGGTCCGCGGCCGAGCAATCCACCGGTACGTTCGCGAAGACGACCATCCGCCGCGTCGTCCCCAGCTTGTCTGGCGATGCGACGCGGAAGCCGCAGGTGTAGCCGAACGTCGAGGTGATCTTGTCCAGCCGAAAGTGCGGCCCCTTCGGTTTGGCAACGGGCTTTGCTTTGGCCGCGAGGCCGGCGAGCGGAAAGAATAGGAGGATCAGTGCGCCGAAGCGGACGGCGCGAAGGGTGCGGGGGGTCGGCATCGAAGGGAGCCTCCTCGGATTTCTCGGCCTGTGGCCTCAGGACCGTGTTTACGCTAGCTCAGAGCAGCAGCGTGGGCTGTCTGTTGGGCGTGGCAGGTCGGGGGATGTTACGGCACCCGCGACTCTAGTCCCCTCAGCTGGCTCCTTCGCTCGCCCACCCCAAGTTCTTCTTGAGAGCGGCAGTTCCAGTCGTGACCCGTTGCGAGAACCTTTGCAGGAAAAGGTCTGTGAAACTGTCGATGCTGTACCCGAATAGGAAGGCGGTCCTCCAGTCGATGGGGCCTGCCGTCGTATAAACTAGAAACAGGAATACCACCCAGAGCGAAATTGCCACCAGGATAAAAGCGTGCTCTCGCACATGGACTCGCAGGATGAGTTCCTGAAGCCCGGAATTGTTGGCGTCGTTCGTTCGCTCGCGTTTCAGGAATTCGACCAGAATATGCGCCGCCGCCCCAATCACGACGAGGAGGTAGCCCCGTAGGAGGCTCCGCAGGGTCCGACCCGTCGTGCAGTCTATGAGTTCCAACCCGCAAGCTGCCCAGACCGCACCAAAACCCAGAATGGCGCAGGCGATGATTAACCAAACGCTCAGGGTACGACGCCAAGAGCTTTTTGAAATCGCGAAGATCAGACCCTCGTCTGGGGACACAACGCCATTCACCCCGCTTGGATGAGCGGCGAGATACTGCAAGATGCGGCGGCGCTCTTCGAGGTCCGGCAACTCGTCCGAAAAAGCCTCGTGGAAGTTGAGGGGTTTGCCGATTGGGAGCTGTTCGAGGTGCTGCCGCACTCGATTCGGAATCGTAATGATTCCGCAAGACACAATGGCCTTGTTTAGGTTCCTGTTTGCCTCTTCAAGGTTTCGGAGCGCCCGCTCCGGATCCTCGCTAGTTGAGGGCCAAATCAGAGCGGTACGCTGCCAAAAATTCTCAATGCAGGCAATCTGATCCCCGTAGTGGTCATACAGGGAAGGATGTTTATCCAATAGTCTTCGGATGTCCCGAAGAAGGGCGCCGATTCTTTGGCTGTTTTCGCGGAACACCCTATCGTCCTTCTCGATTGCCGCCTTCACCTCAGAATTTCTGACCTTGGGATCCAGTCTGGCGCCAGCTTCACCGACATCGGTGACAATCTTTTGGATGTTCTGGGCCTCCGCACGGAAATCACGAACTCGTCCGTAGAACGCCAGATGCTCGTCGTCCTTTAGTGGATCTTGCGACATCGTTCACTCCTCGGCAACTCGATCTGCTGTTAGACCGAGGCCTTGGAGTTTTGACGGACTCGCTACAAGACATTCCTTACTTTCCTTTCACGGCGTTTCGTTCCAGAGCCCGGGCGAAGCGCCGGACGGTCGGGCCGATGAGGGGGCGGTAGAGGTAGCGTAGAAGGACTCCCGGTACGCCGCGCCCCCGCTCTTCGTGAGCGGCGCGGGCGCGGGGGTGGTCCATGAAGCGGAACGCGGACGGCCGAAAGTTTCGATCGTTGCGCCAGAACCCGATCGACTTAAGGTGCTTCACGCTCTTGTAGCCGTAGTGGTCCGGCGCAATCAGGCGCAGCGGAGCGCCGTGCGCAATCGATAGAGGCTCGCCGTCGAGCGTGTCGGCGAGCAGGATTCCCGGAAGCAGCAGGTCGGACAGCGGCAGGCTGGAGCCCGCGCCGTCTTGGCCGCGCAGGATGACGAAGGTACTTTCCGGGGCCGGATTCGCGCGGGGGAGCACGATCCGCTCGAAGAAATCGGCGAAGCGAAACCCGCTCCAGCGCAGAGACCGCTTCGTCCAGGTGGTCACACAATGAAAGTCGGACGTCTGCTCGATCCGCGGCAGCTCGCGCACCAGCTCCTCTCCGTCGACGACGATCCCGGTCTCGACGTCTCCTTGAACCGCGAGCTTGATCCGTTGTGGCTCTTGAGGAAACCGGTAGGCGAACCGGCTCAATCCGAATCGCGGGAATCGGTCAATCGCCCGCTGCCCCGGAGGTAGATCCCTTCCTTCCCTCACGTTTCCTTCCTCCTTCGAATCCGCCGAGAAATCGCCGGTGACGGAGTTTTTCCGGTTCCTCCGCTGAGAGCAAGTGAGGCCGGGATGATCCCGGCTTCGACAAGGAGACTCGAACCATGCGTAGAACCGTCAAAGCTCTCTCGTTCGCTCTCGTTCTCGTCGGCGGAGCCGCTCTCGCCGCTCGCCCGGCCGAGGCCATCAACTATTGGCCGACCGCGAGCCCTTACGCCTGCACCTGGTCGAAACCGAACCCCGCAAACCCGAGCGTCCTCCTCCAAGGCGTTTCGACCGTCAAGTTCGCCAATCTGGTGGGCGCCGGGCCGTACGGCGCCGACTACCAGCGCGCCGGACGCCTCCAAACGACCTACCCGGGCGGTGCCGTGAGCGACGTGGGCGTCAACCTTTGGTGGGATTTCATGACCGGCGAGAACTACTTCCAGCTCGCGACCGACAGCGGCGTGCAGTGCCGCTTGCGGACTTCGAACCTCGGCCACACGCTGATCTTCGACTTCTGCAATAACGGCGCGGTCCAAAACTGCACCCAGTAGCCGGCCGCCCACCCCCCCCCCCCCCGCCGCGCCCGCCGCACCGCCTCGACCCGCGATCTGGGAAGGCGCGCCGCCTCGGGCAGCGTCCGCAAGGTGCGGATCGACAGCTGCGCGAGGCGACGCGCCTCGTTTGCGTTGGAAGGAGCCACGGCGCGCGCCAGCTCGAAGCGGGCGACGGCCAAGAGCATCGCGCCGTCCGGGGATTTTTCGAGTGGAGGAATCGCGCTACGGAGGGTTGTCTCGGCCTCCGAGCCGCGACCGAGCGCGAGCAGGTCGCTCCCGTAGTCGACCCGCGTCTCCAGCGTTGTCAGGTGATCCGCCCCGTAGGCTCCGGTGAAGATCTCGACCGCCTGGCG